>CAYPQX010000109.1:0-6260 GCA_964412975.1 uncultured Steroidobacteraceae bacterium | reverse complement strand
CAGCCTGCTGCGACCGGAGCTATTCCTCGACCTCGAGCTCTCGCGACACGGCCTGCAGGTCTTTCCCTACGTCGGGGGCGTTTCCATAACCTCGAACGTCGACATCCTCGGCAATTACACCGACGAGCAGGTGCAGCGGCGCGAGTTCGCGCGCCACAACCCGCGCGACGCGGACGCGTACCACCGGTACTCGACCGACGTCATCCGCCAGTGCAAGTTCATCCGCCCGCTCCTGCTCCGCTCCCCGCCCGACCCGACCTCGTTCAAGTCGCGCGACCTCAAGGAACTCGTCTTCCTCGGCCGCGAACTCAACAAGTTCGGCGAGCAGTTCATCTACGACACGCTGCGCTTCTACTCGATGAGCATCGCCGATTTCCTCAACGAGTATTTCGAGTCGGACGCCATCAAGTGCCATCTCTCGGGCAGCGGCATCATCGGCTCGGCCATGGGCGTCTACTCGCCGGGCACCGCCTACGTGCTCCTGCACCATTACATGGGCGACGTCGACGGCTCGATCGGCGCCTGGGGCTTTGCGCGGGGCGGCATGGGCGCGGTGTCGAACGCGATCGCGAATTCGTTCAAGTCCTTCGGCGGCGAGATCGTGACCGACGCGCCGGTTGCGCAGGTGATCGTCAAGGGCGGCCGCGTCACCGGGGTCGCGACCGAAAACGGCACCGAGTATCACGCGGACATCGTCGTCTCGAACCTCGATCCGCGGCGCACGTTCACGAAGATCTTCGACCCCAGGGACCTGCCGCCCGCGATCGTCGAGAAGGCCAAAAACTGGAAAATCCGCGGCTCGTCCGGAAAGCTGAACATCGCGCTCGACGGACTGCCGGAGTTTCCGGCGCTCGGCAAGAACAATCCCCTCGCTTACGGCGACATGCACTTCCTCGACTCGCTCGAGAAGATGGAGCGCGCCTACGACGACTGGAAGAACGGCACCTGGTCGAAGGAGCCGTACCTCGATCTCCTGATCCCGTCGATGACGGACCCGACCATGGCACCGCCCGGCAAGCACTTCATGTCGGTGTTCGTGCAGTACGTGCCGCCCTTCATCCACGGCCGCGAATGGACCGACGACGATCGCGACGGATTCAAGAACACGGTGCTCGACCAGATCGGGCGCTACAGCCCGAACTTCAAGTCGCTCGTGCGCCATGTCGAGTGCCGCACGCCCCGCGAACTCGAGAACGAGGTCGGTCTCACCGAGGGCAACATCTTCCAGGGCGAGCTGACGATGGACCAGCTGCTCTTCAACCGACCCTTCCCCGGTTATGCGCAGTATCGCGGACCGGTCAAAGGCTTCTACATGTGCGGCTCCGGCACGCATCCGGGCGGCGGCGTGATGGCCGCGCCGGGCGCGAATGCCGCGCGGGAAATCCTGATGGACCTGCGTCGCCCGAACATCGTGCCGGAGGGCTGGAGCGATGACTGATCGCGATCGCATCGTCATCGTCGGCGGCGGCCACAACGGCCTTGTCTGCGCTGCCTACCTCGCCCGCACAGGACGCGAAGTGATCGTGCTCGAGGCCGGGGCCCAGGTCGGCGGCGCCGCGGTCACGCGCGAGTTCGCGAAGGGCGTTCGCGCATCGAGCTGCTCACACCTTTCCTACCTGCTCGACGCCGGCATCGCGCGCGAGCTCAGGCTCGATTCCCACGGCCTGAAGTGGGCGAGGACCGGCCTCAAGACGGTCGCGCTCGCCTATGCCGGCGATCATCTCGTGCTCGACGGCGGCCGCATCGAATCTGGCACGCTGCCCGAAAGCGACCGTACGGCGCTCGCCGCGTATCACACGCAGATGCTTCGCTTCGCGCGCGTGCTGGCAAAGCAACGCAACCGGCAGGCCCCGCGGCTCGGCGGCGGCGGACGCTCCGACTTCCTGGGCGCAGCCAGGCTCGGTCTCGACATCCGGCTGATGGGACGCGAGCCGATGCGCGAGTTCCTGCGCATCGCGGGCATCAACATCTTCGACGTGCTCGAGGAAAAATTCGACTCGCCGCTGCTGAAGGGCGCGCTCGCCCTCGACGCCGTGCTCGGCGCAAATCTCGGCCCGCGCTCGAACAACTCCGTTCTCTCATTGCTGCACCGCCTTAGCGGGCAGGCCGGCGGCAATGACGGATTCTCGCTGCCGGAGGGCGGAATGGGCGCGATCAGCGAGGCGATGGCCGCCGCGGCGCGCGCTGCCGGCGCGACGATCCGCACTGGCAGTACCGTCGCGCGCATCACGCTCGACGGCGACAAGGTTTCCGGCGTCGAACTGGAAAACGGCGAGAAGATCGCGGCCGGCACGATCGTCTCGAATGCCGATCCGGCGCGCACGCTCCTCACACTGCTCGGTGCCCGGCACCTCGAGACAGGATTCGTGCACCGCGTGCGCCATATCCGCATGAAGGGGATGGCGGCCAAGCTGCACCTTGCACTCGACGCCCTGCCCGCTTTCGCGCGGCTGCCTGCGGAGCTCGCCGGCGAGCGTCTCCTCATTTCGCCGGACCTCGTGTACCTCGAACATGCCTTCGATCACGCGAAGTACGGCCAGTGTTCGCCCGCCCCGGCCCTCGAGATCACGATTCCGAGCGTGCACGACAAGACGCTCGCGCCCGCGGGCAAGCATGTGCTGTCGGCCATCGTGCAGTACGCGCCCCACGATCCGCGCGCGAGCGGCAACGGTCCGCGGCGTGAGCTGCTCGAACGCACGCTCGGCGTGCTGGAGCGCCACGCGCCCGGCCTGCGCCGCCAGATCGTCGGCTCCGAACTCCTGCTTCCCGCGGACATCGAGCGCGAGTTCCGCATCACGGGCGGCCACTGGCACCACGGCGAGCTCGCGCTCGACCAGTTCATGATGATGCGGCCGGTCCCGGGCGCCGCGCAGCATGCGATGCCGGTTACCGGGCTCTTCCTCTGCGGTGCCGGCTGTCATCCCGGCGGCGGCGTCATGGGTTCTGCCGGCAGGAACGCCGCGAACGCGGTACTCGCCACGGAGCGTGCGGCATGAGCATCAATGACGAAATGAACCGGAAGGAACACTTCCGCAAGGCCGTGTGGGAGACGCCGTTCCACCCGCGCACGTCCGCGCTCAACACGCTGAACGAATGGCACCGCTGGAAGGACTACACGACGGCCGATGCCTTCTTCGACGAGGCCCTCGAGTACGCGGCGATCCGCAATGCCTGCGCCGTGTTCGACCTGACGCCGATGACCAAGCACCTGATCTCGGGCCCCGATGCGCTCGCCTTCCTGAATCGCCTCGTCACCCGCGACGTGGCGAAGATCAAGCCCGGCAAGGTCGGCTACTGCGTCTGGTGCGACGACAACGGCCAGGTCATCGACGACGGCACGATCTTCCACCTGCACGAGGGCGTCTACCGCCTCTGCTCGCAGGAACGCCAGCTCGACTGGCTGACGCGCTCGGTATTCGGCTTCGACGTCACGATCATCGAGGACACGCACGACGTCGCCGCACTCGCGCTCCAGGGACCGACGAGCTGCGCCGTACTGAAGGCGATAGGCTGCACGGGCGCGGAGAAGATGAAGCCCTTCGACATCAGGTACTTCCCGTTCGCCGGCAGCGAACTCATGGTTTCGCGCACGGGCTTCACGGGCGATCTCGGCTACGAGCTCTGGATCGACCCGCCGCACGCGCTCGACCTGTGGGATGCACTTTTCGACAAGGGCGCCAACCATGGCATCCGGCCGATGGGCACGCACGCGCTCGAAGTGGCGCGCATCGAGGCGGGCTTCATCCAGGCGCAGGTCGACTTCCACCCGGCCGACCAGGCGATCATGCTCGACCGCTCGCGCTCGCCGTTCGAGCTCGACCTCGCGTGGCTCGTGGATTTCAGCAAGCCGGTCTTCAACGGCCGCCGCGCCCTGCTCGAGGAGAAGAAGAACGGCTCGCGGTTCCGGTTCGTCAAGCTCGACGTCGAGGGCAACAAGCCGGCGCGTTCAGCCTACATCTACGACAAGGACAAGAACGTTGTCGGCACGGTGACCTCGGCGGAGTGGTCGCCGTCCGCGAAGGCCAACATCGCCTACGCGTCCATGCACATGCCCTGGGGCCGTCCGGGCGACGAACTGTGGGCGGAGATCTACTACCAGCGCGAACTGAAGTGGTCGCGCGTGATGGCGCGCTGCCGCGTCGTCGAGGGCGCGTTCTGGGATCCGCCGCGGAAGCGCGCGACGCCCGCTGCGGATTTTTGACCGCCTCGCGCGGGGCCGGAATGCCTCATCGCCTGGATCCACTGCTGCGTCCCCGCTCCATCGCGGTACTCGGCGCGACCGAGCGCGAAGATACCGTCGGGCGCCACACGATCGAAAACCTGCTGAAGGGCGGATTCGAGGGCGGCCTTTACGCCGTCAACCCGGGCCGCAAGTCAGTGCTCGGCGTGCCCTGCTACCCATCCCTCGACGCGCTTCCCGAGCCGGTCGAGCACGTGATCTTCGCGATCGCAGACACGCGCGTCGAGGAAGCGCTCGACGAAGTGATCGCGCACGGCGCGCGCGCGGCGACGATAATGTCCTCTCTCGTGCTCGCCGACGATTCCGAGCCGTCACTCCGGGACCGCGTGCTCGCAAAGATCCGGCCTTCGGGCCTGCTCGTCTGCGGCGCGAACGGCATGGGCTTCTACAATTTTGCGGAAGGCATCTGGGGCTGCGGTTTCCGCACGCGCATGCACCGGCGCGGCGGCAACGTCGCCTACATCAGCCATTCGGGCTCCGGCATGTGCGGCATCGTCGACAACGAGGAGCGCATCGACTTCAGCCTCGTCGTCTCGACCGGCCAGGAGCTCGCCGTTGCGATGGACCAGTATCTCGACTTCGCGCTCGACCAGCCCGAGACCCTCGTCGTCGGCCTCTTCATGGAAACTGCGCGTAATCCCGCGGGCCTCATTGCAGCCTTTGCGAAAGCTCGCGAGCGCGGCATCCCCATCGTCGCGCTGAAGGTCGGCCGGACTGAACTCTCGGCACGCCTGACGGTGTCGCACACTGGCGCAATCGCTGGACAAAATGGCGTTTACGACGCGGTGTTCGACCGCTACGGTGTGCACCGCGTGCGCGACATGGACGAACTCGCGACGACGCTCATCCTGTTTGCGCAACCGCACCCGGTGGGCGCCGGCGGGCTCGTCTCCATCCACGACTCCGGCGGCGAACGCCAGCTCCTGATCGATCTCGCCCACGACCACGGTGTGCCGCTGACGCATCTGTCGCCTGCTTCGACGGCGAAGCTCACCGAACTGCTGGATCCGGGCCTGCCGGCGGTGAACCCGCTCGATGCCTGGAGCACGGGCGGACCCGACTACCACCATACGATGGAACAGTGCTTCAGCACGCTGATGAGCGACCCGGAGGCCGCCATCGGCGCCGTCATTCATGACCGCGCCCCGGGCGGCGGCATCTTCGCTGACTACCTCACCTATCTGCGCGCGGGTCATGGCGCTTCGGGCAAGCCCGCGTTTCTCGTCGCAAACCGCCAGGGTACGGGGTCGGACCCGCTGATCCTCGACGCGACGCGCGAAGGATTCCCGGTGCTGGACGGGATGACGTCGTTTCTCCGTGGCGTGCGCCACCTCCTCGATCATCGCGATTTCACGGCGCGCGCCCGCGAAGATGCACCCGTGATTTCGCCGGCGGCGCTGGCGCGCATGCGGGCGCGACTTGCCGACCGCCGCCGATTCGACGAGAACGACGCCCTGACGCTGCTCGGAGACGCCGGCCTTCCAGCCAACGCAGGCACCATCGTCGAAAGCGAATCGGCTGCGATCGCGGCTGCGCGGGGCATCGGCTATCCGGTCGTGCTCAAGACCGCGAAACGCGGTCTCGACCACAAGAGCGACCAGCACGGCATACACCTCGCGCTCGCCGGCGACACTGCCGTCGCAGCCGCCTACCGCGACCTCGCCAAGCGCATCGACCCGCGCGTGCTGGTCGCGCCGATGGTTTCCGCCCAGGGCGTCGAGATGCTGCTCGGCATGTTTCACGATGCCCAGTTCGGCCCGATCGTGGTCCTAGGCGCGGGCGGCGTGCACGTCGAGGCGCTCGCGGACACGGTCTATGCCGTGCCGCCGTTCGATGCCGCCGAGGCCGCCCGGCTCGTGGATCGGCTTCGCATCGCGCCGCTCCTGCAGAGCCGCCGGCACCGCCGCCGGCTCGCGATCGAGGAATTCTGCCGCGTGGCCGAGCGCTTTTCCGTGCTCGCGGCCGCGCTCGGCGACCAGCTCGCGGAAATAGACCTGAATCCCGTGATCGTGCACGCGGA
>CAYPQX010000108.1:0-18460 GCA_964412975.1 uncultured Steroidobacteraceae bacterium | reverse complement strand
TGAGCCGCTGCGGCCGGAGATCGATCAGGGGGGTGGGCAGAGTTTTTTGCGGGCGGTGGGGTTGTGGACCAGCAGGTTAATCGCTGAATAGAAGGCCGGCAGGTCGTTGTCGAGGCGATCGAGTTCGGAGCGAAGCGCCGGGACGCAGCGTTCGTAGGTGGCAACGGCGACGAGACGGGCGTTGTTGAAATCACCGGATGTCGGGAAGCCACTGGCAGCGAGGGATTCGCGAAGCTCGGTGAATTCGGCGGCCTTCGCCTCGCGCATTGCATCTTCGGTGATGCCGCTCCGATAAAGCGTGTCGAGCCGGCCGCGGCTTTCGACCATCAGATCGGCCGCGGCGCGCTGCTTCTCTCGAGCAGTGAGGAATTTTTCATGTTCAGCCGGGCGTACTTCCTGCTTGAACCAGCGGCGCAAACCTTCCGTCTCGACGACAGTCGCAAATGCCTCATTGAAATCGCTGTCGCCGGGCGCGTATACGGCCTGGTGCGCGAGCTCGTGGAAGATAAATGCCGCAAGCTCCGCCTCGCCGTAACCGAGCATCGTATTGAGCACCGGATCGCGCAGATGGCCGAGGGTCGAATAGGCGATCGAAGGGCCGACGTGAACGTCGAAATCCCGGCCGAGAAGGCGCGCCGCTTCCTTCACAGCGCGTTGCTCGTCGAAATAGCCCCGGTAGCTCACGCAACCGGCGATGGGGAAGCACCAGCGCTTCGGCTCGACCGAAAACTCGGGCGCGGCGAACAGGTTCCAGGTCGCAAAGCGACGCCCGAGATCCGCAAAGGTCCGGTAGCTGCCGTTGTCCGGAAGGCCGAGTTCCGACATCGCAAAATCGCGCGCACGCGCCGCTAGCTCGAGCCGGCTTCTGACCGTCGGGTCGGTTTCGGGCCGCGCGATCACCACTTCGATCGGCTCGCGCCGCCGATTCATCTCGAGCTGGCCCGAGGCGACGTGTACGTAATAGCAACCGGGCAACGCAATGCAGACGGCTGCGGCCACCAGCAGCCGGACCGGGATTCTGGGGGAATCGCGTAACATGATGCGATGAAAGTCTATCTGGTCGGCGGCGCGGTTCGCGACGAGCTGCTTGGCCGGCCCGTGCGCGAGCGCGACTGGGTCGTGGTCGGCGCAACGCCGCAGCAGATGCTCGATGCGGGTTACCGGCAGGTCGGCCGCGATTTTCCGGTGTTCCTGCATCCCGACACCGGCGAGGAACATGCGCTCGCGCGCACGGAACGCAAGACCGGGCCAGGCTATCGCGGCTTCGAGCTGAGCTATTCACCCGACGTCACGCTCGAGGACGACCTCAGGCGGCGCGATCTCACAATCAATGCAATGGCGCGCGATGCCGACGGGAGCGTGATCGACCCGCACGGTGGCCGCGCAGATCTCGAGGCGCGCAAGCTGCGGCACGTGTCGGAAGCCTTCAACGAGGATCCGGTCCGCATCCTGCGCGTGGCGCGGTTCCTGGCGCGCTTCCAGCCGCTCGGATTCACGATCGCCCCGGAAACGGTCGTGCGCATGCGCGCGATGGTGGCCGCGGGCGAGGCGGATGCGCTCGTCCCCGAGCGCATCTGGCAGGAGACGGATCGCGCGCTTTCCGAGCCCGCGCCGGAAGCCTGGCTGCGCGCGCTTCGCGATTGCACGGCGCTCGCGCGAATCTTCCCGGAACTCGACGCACTCTATGGCGTGCCGCAGCCGGAAAAATGGCATCCGGAAGTCGACACGGGCCTGCACATGGAGCTGGTGTTGCAGGCCGCGGCCGACCTCACGCCGGAACCGCGGATTCGTTTCGCGGCCCTGATGCACGATCTCGGCAAGGGAAAGACTCCACGCTCGAAATGGCCGCGCCACCTCGGCCATGAGGAATCCGGTGTGCGGCTCGTGCTCGTGGTCTCGGAGCGGCTTCGCGTGCCGGTCGAGTACCGCGAACTCGCGGTGCTCGCCGCCCGCTGGCACGGAATCGCGCATCGCGCGGAGGAACTGCGCCCACGCACGGTTCTCGAGCTGCTCGAGTCCTGCGACGCCTTCCGCCGGCCGGAGCGATTCCGCGAACTCCTGCTCGCGTTCGAGGCGGACAGCCGCGGGCGCGGCGGCCTGCGCCAGCGACCCTATCCTCAGGCAGAGCTCCTGCGCCGGGCGCAGGAGAAGGCGGCCGCTGTGACGCTGTCGGATGCCGATCGCGAGGGACTGCCCGGAGAAAAGATCGGCGAGCTGCTCCGGCGGCGTCGGCTCGCGGCGCTCAAACCGGGCGCCTGATCAGGCGAACGTCAGCACGATCACCGCGGCTATCGCGAACCGGTAGATCGCGAACGGGGCGAGCCCGATCCGGCCGATCACCTTCAGCAGCCAGTGGATGCAGAGATAGCCCGTAATCGCGGAAACCGCGACGCCGAGACCCATCATCGGCCAGTCGGTGCCATTTCCGGGTCCGCTCAGCAATTGCAGCAATTCATAGCCGCCCGCCATGCCGATCCCGGGCACGGCCAGCAGGAACGAGAAGCGTGCGGCGGCCTCGCGCGTAAGCCCGAGCGTCCGCGCCATCGTCATCGTGACGCCCGAGCGCGATGTCCCGGGCATCAAGGCAAGCGCCTGCGCGCAGCCGATCAGGAACGCATCGCGCCAGCCCACCGAGTACTCATCGCGCTCGCGGCGGCCGTAGCGGTCCGCGATCCACATCAGAAGTCCGAAGATTGACAGCGTGCCGGCGACGAACAGCGGGTTGCGAAGCCACTCTTCGATCAGGCCGCCAAAGAAGAGGCCGACGAGGCCGACCGGGATGGTGCCGAACACGACGCACCAGGCGAGACGCGCATCCGGGGTCATGCCGTGGCCCACGAGCGAACCGAACCAGGCCCGAGCCATCGCGAGCAGCTGAACGCGGAAATAGGCAACAACGGCGAACAGCGTGCCGACATGCACGGCGACGTCGAAGGCGAGGCCCTGGTCCTTCCACCCGAACACGAACGGCGTCAGGACCAGATGGCCCGAACTCGAGATGGGCAGGAACTCGGAGAGGCCCTGCACGATGGCGAGAATGATCGCTTGAAGCGGATCCACGTCGTCTCCCTATGCCCGCATGCTACAGACTCGCCGTCAGGTCCCTGAAACCGAATCCGGCGATTGGGCCGTCGACGCCGCGCGTCAGCGCCATCACCTTGAAGCGCTCGCCCATTTCCCCGGGCAATAATAATGTCGCGGCGGCCTGGCGTATTGCGATGCGATCGCGCTCGCCGGCATCCTCGACAAGCTGCGCGAGTTCGCGCTCGATGCCAACCGACAACAGGTAGTGCGCCTGCGTCGCGAAGCCGCCGACCTCGAGGCCGGCGCCACGCGCTGCGTGCGCAAGCGCCGAGTAATCGACCCAGGCGGTCAGGTCCTGCGCTCCCGGCATCGAGAGCACGTCCTCCGTCCGATGATGACGATGGAAACCGCACAGGGTCCCGCCGCTGCGCGAGAGGTGATAGTACTGCGCGCATGGCAGTCCGTAGTCGGTCACGAGCATTGCGCCTTTTGTCAGCCTGGCTGTTGCGGCCCCGATCCACGCGGCCTGGCCCGGGCGGAGTTCCGAGACGAATCCATCCGGCATCGGAACCGGCAGGCGTTTCTGGAGCGCGTCGATCGCCCTGAGGAGCGGCGCGTCAGCGGGCCGCGCCTGCCAGTCGAAGCCCGCGGCCGTCGGCGCGACTCCGATCGCCTCGCAGCTGCGCCCCGCAATCCGGAATCGATCGACGGGCAACGCATCGACGACTTCGTTGGCGAGCGCTACGCCCTGCCAATCCGCGGACGGTGGCCCGTCCAGCCATTCGAAGCGATCGAACAGGCTGGCCGTGCCGGGCCAGCGCTCGAGCCAGCGGCGCTGCCGCTCCGCAAGGATCGGGCTCGGCTCGACGATGCGATACCGGCGCGGCGGCATTCCGAGCCGCGCGAGCGTGGCGACGAGTTCGGCCGCCATCCGGCCGCTGCCGGCGCCGAATTCCACAATGTCGCCTCCGCCGGCCTTCGTCATTAGATCCATGAGCCCGGCGGCAAGGCATCGCGTGAACAGCGGCGACATTTCGGGCGCCGTCATGAAATCGCCGGCGCCCCCGAAGATCGGCCGGTCCGTCATGTAATAGCCAAGGTCCGGTTCGTAGAGCGCAGCCGCCATGAACTCGGAGAACGGGAGCCAGCCGCCACGATCAGCCGCGCGCCTTCGGATACGCGCCGCGAGCGCCGAGGAGCGCGCGATCTCTTCGGCACCGAACGGCGGTGGCTCACCCGGACTCAACACCAGCGGCTCCGGAGGTCGTGATATCGTCGCCATCGGTTCCCGGCCGCCGATTTCAGCCCATGCCAACCTCCGGATTGCCGCTCAGAGACAAGGCCGTGCTGGTCACGGGCAGCGCGCGACGCATCGGTGCCGCGATCGCCGCGGCATTTCATGCGCGCGGCGCGAATCTTGCCATTCACTACCGGGGTTCGAAGAACGAAGCGGACGCGCTCGTCGCCCGACTGAACGCTGAAAGGCCGGGCTCCGCGAGAGCTTTTCCAGCGGATCTGGCCGATGCGCGGTGTTTCGACACTCTGCCCGCCGCAGTCGTTCGCGAGTTCGGCCGCCTCGATGTGCTCGTCAACAACGCATCCACTTTCTATCCAACGCCGATCGGTGCGATCACGCAGGACCAGTTCGACGACCTGATCGGCTCGAATCTCCGCGCCCCGCTCTTCCTGTCCCAGGCCGCGGCGCCAGAGCTGCGCAAGCAGTCGGGACTCATCCTCAACATCGCCGACATCCACGCACTCCGGCCGCTCGGCCTTCACGCCGTCTATTGCGCCGCGAAGGCCGCGCTTGTGATGCTGACCCGTTCGCTTGCGCGCGAGCTGGGACCCGAGATTCGCGCAAATGCAATCGCGCCTGGACCGGTCCTCTGGCCCGAGAACGGCGTCGACGAAGATCTCCGGCGACGAATCGTCGCGCGCACGGCCCTGAAGCGGGCGGGATCGCCGGAGGATGTGGCGAAGGCGGCGCTTTTCTTCGCGTGCGACGCGCCCTTCGTGACCGGCGAGGTGCTCGCGGTCGACGGAGGACGCCTCATCGGCGGCGAGGATCGCTGAGGCGCTCATGCGCCGGAGGCTTCGAGCGCAAACGGGATCAGCGGATGGGCGCGCTGGTCAAAGCGCCGCCATATCTCGGCAAATGTCTCGCCGAGCGCGGGATGCACGAGCCCCGGCGCGAGTTCCACAAGCGGCCCGAGGACCCAGGCCCGGGTCACGAGATCCGGGTGCGGCAGCGTGCGGCCCGCGATGCGGCCGACGACGTCGCCGTACAGAAGCAGGTCGAGATCGAGCGTCCGCGGTCCCCATTTCGGCGCCCCGGGCTCGCGACCGCATTCGCGCTCGACCGCCTTGAGCCGCTCGATCAATTCCTCGGGCGGCAGGTCTGCGGGAAATGCCACGACGAGATTGACGAAGTCGTCGCCCACAAATCCCACAGCGGCGTTCGTGTAGGCGCGCGAGGCGCGCAATCCCGGAAACCCGCGATTCAGGATGCCGAGTGCCTGCGAGAGACTCGCCTGCGGCCGCACGTTGCTGCCGGCTGCGACATAGGCGTCAGCCATGGAGTTTCAATCGTCCCGGCCGCGCTCGACGATGACGCCGACGTCGCGCGAATGGCGTATCGCGCCCGGCTTGTGGAGCGTGACGCGCACGCGCTCGACCTTGAACTCGGTGAGCACGATGCGGGCGATCTCGCCCGCGAGCGCCTCGACCAGGCGAAATCGGCTCTCCTCGGCGAAAGCGAGCACGCGCTTCGCCACCGACTTGTAATTCAGCGTGTCCTCGATCGCATCGCTGTTTGCCGCCGCCGACAGGTCGACCCAGATCTCGAGATCGATCTCGATGCGCTGCCGGACCTCGCGCTCCCAGTCGTAGATGCCGATGATGGCTTCGGCCGAGAGGGCGGTGAGGAAGATACGATCCAAGAGGTACTCCGGAGGGGACAGTCCACCCTTAAAGGTGAACGTCCCCTTTGTGAAGGGGACGTTCACCTTTAAAGGGGACAGTCCCCTTTTGTCCCGGCGGCGCCAGTTCGTCGAGCGGCCAGCGTGCGCGGGCGCGCACCGACAGGTCCTCGCGCTCGCCAGCCGCCAGCCGGTGATGGCCAGCCACTGCAATCATCGCCGCGTTGTCGGTGCAGAACTCGGGACGCGGAAAGAATACGCGGTCACCATCGACCGCGACAGCACGCGTGAGTTCGTCGCGCAGGCGCCGATTGGCGCCTACGCCGCCCGCGACGACCAGCACGCGGATGCCGGTCTGATGGAGCGCCCGGAGCGATTTGGTGACGAGTGTTTCGACCATCGCACTCTCGAAGCCCCGCGCGACGTCGGCGCGCGCCTGCGCGTCGAGGTTCTTGCCGCGTATGGCGACTACGACCGCCGTCTTCAATCCGCTGAAGCTGAAATCGAGGCCGGGCCGGTCGAGCATCGGTCGCGGAAATTCCCAGAGACCGTCGCACCCCCGCTCCGCAAGGGCGGCGAGCGCGGGTCCGCCCGGATACCCGAGGCCGAGCAATTTGGCCGTCTTGTCGAAGGCTTCGCCGGCGGCATCGTCCTGTGTCTCACCGAGGATGCGGTAGCGCCCCA
Organism: uncultured Steroidobacteraceae bacterium; assembly: GCA_964412975.1. Classification (GTDB taxonomy): domain Bacteria; phylum Pseudomonadota; class Gammaproteobacteria; order Steroidobacterales; family Steroidobacteraceae; genus SCUD01. The sequence goes on along the minus strand of CAYPQX010000108.1, from coordinate 11,834 downwards.
CACCCATCACCTCGACGAGCATCGTGTGGCCGCCGGAGACTTGAAGCGCCACAAAGGGAAACTCCGGGGCGTCACGCTCAAGTGCCGGGGCCAACAGATGGCCTTCCAGATGGTGCACGCCGACCACGGGTACGCCCCAGGCATAGCCCAGCGACCGGGCGACCGAGGCGCCGACGAGGAGTGCGCCGATGAGCCCGGGACCCGCCGTATAAGCAATCCCGTCAATGGCTTGCGGCGTCAGGCCGGCCTCGGCGATCGCTTCCCAGATCATGGGCAGCAGCCGTTCGATGTGCTCGCGCGAGGCAAGCTCCGGCACCACGCCGCCATGCCGGCGATGCAGCTCGATCTGGCTGAAAACGCGGTTCGCCAGCAGGCCTTTTTCGCCGTCGTAGACGGCGACCGCGGTCTCGTCGCAGGAGGTCTCAATGCCAAGGACTACCATGTGGACCCTCGGTTGGATCCCCGCATGAGGCGCGTTACGCGGTCGCGCCAAGGCCCGTGCGTAACCCGCAGGGACCGTGCGATATTCGGCCCGGGCGGCGTCACTCGTCGCTTATGTATCACGATACACATCGCTCCTCGCTCCTTGCCGGGGCCGAAAATCGCACGCGGTCGCGCCCATGCGGGGATCCAACCGTGGGTCCAGCTAGTCTTTTGATTTTCCGGGGGCAGATCACTACAATTCCGGGCCCTTTCCCCGGGCCCGTCCGGGGCAGTCCAGGCGAGCGAGAGGTTCGAATGCCGAGTGTCCGTATCCGCGAGAACGAGTATTTCGACGCTGCCCTGCGTCGTTTCAAGCGTGCCTGCGAAAAGGCCGGTGTCCTGACCGAACTCCGTCGCCGGGAATTCTACGAGAAGCCCACCCAGGAACGGAAACGCAAGAAGGCGGCCGCGATCAAGCGGCACCTGAAGCGCGCAACCCGCGACGGCGGGCGCAGCGCCACGCGTTGATTCCGGGATGAGCCTGAAGGCCCGCGTCACGGAAGACATGAAGGCGGCGATGCGGGCGGGCGAGAAGGATCGCCTCTCCTGCATTCGCATGCTGCAGGCCGGCATCAAGCAACGCGAGGTCGACGAGCGCATCGAGCTCGACGACACGCAGGTCCTCTCGGTCATCGAGAAGATGATCAAGCAGCGCCGCGAATCGGTCACCCAGTTCCAGGCCGGTAACCGCGCCGACCTGGTCGCCAAAGAATCCGCCGAGATCGAACTGCTCACTGGCTACCTGCCGGCCCAGCTCGGCGAAGCCGAGCTCGACGGCATGATCCGCGAGGCGATCGCCGCGGCGGGAGCCACCTCGATGAAAGAGATGGGCAAGGTCATGGGACTCCTGAAACCGAAGGTCCAGGGCCGCGCCGACATCGGCGCCGTGTCGGCCCGCATCAAGACCGCGCTCGGCGGCTAGGCCTGCCCCATGAGCCCCAGCAGGGTTCCCGACGGCGAGACGCGCGGCCACATCGTTCCGATCGGCGGCGCCGAGAACAAGGAAAACGATCCGCGCATCCTCGCGCGCTTCGTGCGCGTGTCGGGCGGCGACAATGCCGACATCGTCGTGATCCCGACCGCGAGCCGCGCTCATGAGACCGGCGATCGCTACGAAAAGCTGTTCCGCGAACTCGGGGCGCGCCGCGTCGACGTCATGGATTTCGATACGCGCCGCGACTGCCAGGAACCGGGCCGCCTCGCCCGCATCACGGAGGCGAGCGGAATCTTCTTCACCGGCGGAAACCAGCTGCGCCTGACGACACTTCTCGGCGGCACACCGGTCGCCAAGCTGATTCGCACGCAGAATGCGCGCGGCGTCACCGTCGGCGGCACGAGCGCGGGCGCGAGCATCCTGTCGGAGCACATGATCGCCTTCGGCGACGACGGTGCGGCCGCGATCTCCGGGAGCGTCCGGCTTGCGCCGGGCCTCGGGCTGACGAACCGCTTCATCATCGACCAGCATTTCCGCGAGCGGGACCGCCTCGGGCGGCTGATCACGGCTCTCGCCTACAACCCATTCTCGGTCGGCATCGGCCTCGACGAGGATACGGCGGCGTTCATCGGGCCGGATGAGACGCTCGAAGTGGAAGGCAGCGGCGGCGTTACGGTCGTGGACGCGTCAAAGGTCAGCTTCTCTTCTGTCGACAGCGCGACCGAAGGCCAGCCGATCTGCATTCTCGGCCTGGTTGTGCACATCCTGACAGCCGGTGCGACCTTCAACCTGCACACGCGCCAGACTTCCGCCTCGTCGCTCGTCCAGGCAAAGCAATAGAACGCCCGATACTAGAATCCGCGGCGCGCGAGCGCCTCCGAAACACGGGTTCGTACGGCCGCGGTCTTGATCGGGAATGACCGGAAGAAATCGTCGCGGGTGAGTGCAGGATTGCGCTCGCGCACGTTGGCCGCCCACGCCGCGGCGGCCGATTCGTCCCCGGCGAGCATGTGCGCTGCGCTCGCTATCATTGCGATCAACACGTGGGCACCCGGTGAGCGGGCGGCCCGCTCCGCCCAGAAAGCCGCCTGCGCATCCTCACTCGCGACCATGTGCGTGAATGAACGTGTGCCCAGCATGGCGTAGAAGAGCGGGTCGAGCGGACTCAACTGCATCGCGAGGTCCACGTGCTGGCGGCCCTCCACTCCCCTGCCCGCCAGCGTCTCGGTCCACGCGCGCGCATAGATGCCCTGGGCGTAGTTCGGACTGAGTGTTGTTGCACGTTCGAGCCAGGGCAAGCCACCCTCGAGGTCGCCCACGAGCCAGAAGGTTCGCCCCATCGTGAAATTCACGAAGGGGTCCATCTCGTCGAGTTCGAGTCCGCGCAGGGCGAACCGCCTGGCCAGATTGATCTCGCCTGCGAGATCGTCCGTGTGCCGCAGGAACGCCGTCTGGAAATGCACGAACGACAGGCCGGCGTGGGCTCGCGCAAAGCCCGGGTCGCGGGCGATGGCCCGCTGAAACAGCGCGGACGCGGCCGCATTGTCCCTGCGGTTGAAACGGTACAGGTGCTGCAACCCGAGATGATACGCCGACCAGGCGTCCAGGTTCTCGGTCACGGCGAGCCGTGCGAGTGCCGCCTCGTGCAACGGGATGCGGATTTCGAGCGCGGCAAGGACTCGCGCGCGGATTTCCTCACGGAAGCGGTGCACGTCGTCGACCGGCCCTTCCAGGCGATCGGCCCAGACGACACCTCCGTCCCGCGTATCGACCAGGTCCACGGTGACACCGAGCCTTCGGTTGCTTAGTTCGACTGTTCCGGTGAGGCAGTAGTGCACGCCGAGCAGGTGGCCGATCTCGCCCACGTCGGTATCCGACGACCGCAGCCGGAATGAAGAGCCGCGAGCCGTGACAAACAGCCAGCGCAGACGCGCCAAATCGATGATGAGCTCATCGGGCAGGGCTTCGGCGATCGCCGCGTAAGGCCCGGCTTCCCCGACCAGCCGGAAAGGCAGGACAGCGATCGAGGGTCGAAGGTCCGCCTGCGAGGGAATGGCCCGGAGCTGCGTGCCCCGTCCGGCGTCATGCATGTGTCCGCCGGCCGCGGAAATCAAGCTCGTACCCTGCAGCGCCCGGACTTCTGCCACGAATCTGAAGCCCTGGCGGTGCATCGTCCTGATGAATCGCTGGGCCTTCCCATCGTCCCCGAGGACCTGCCGTGCCGACTTGATGCGGCTGGATACGGCGGCATCCGAAACGATTCGTCCGTCCCATACCTTTTCGATGATCTCGTCCCGGGAGACGAGGCGCTCGCGATTTTCAATCAGGAGCGCCAGCAAGGCGAAGACCTGCGGTTCGAGCGGGCAGGCAGCGCCACCCGCGCGGAGCTCGACCCTCGCCAGGTCCAGCTCGAATTCGCCGAACCGGTAGATCATGGCCGCGAGCATAGTTCACTCCCCTGTCCGCTCCCATCAATCTCCATGAAATCTCCATGCGGTCTCCAAGCTTTCAGATCGCCTTCCAGTCAATCTCCCGTCAACCGGTCCGGAAGTGCTCCGTGGCAGGGATAGTCGAGGAATGCGACATGAAGCAGCACCGGACCCGGTTACCGACGCGGCTCGAAGCTGGCGGCTTCTGCATACAGGCGCAGGATTGGGCCGATCTCAACGTGGCCCGGATCCGGCTGCCGAAGGGTGCCGACGCCACGCCCCTGCTCGCCGGAATGCCGGACAACCTCTGCCAGTGCCCCCACTGGGGGATGGTGCTGACGGGCTCGATTCACGTGCGCTACGCCGGCGGCACCGAAGAGACTGTCAACGCCGGCGACGTGTACTACTGGCCGCCCGGTCACACGGTCAGGGTCGATGAAGACTACGAAGCTGTCGAGTTCAGTCCGAGCGCCGGAATGTGCCGCGTCATCGACCACCTCAAATCCAAACTTTCCACATGACGGAGATCTGAAATGCCACTCGTTACCATTGACCTGATCAAGGACGTCTTCACGCCGAAACAGAAGCAGGAACTCATCGCCAAGGTCACTGCGGCCATGATCGACGTCGAAGGCGAGAACATGCGCGGTGTTACCTGGGTACGCATCAATGAATTCGAGCAGGGCGACTGGGCCATTGGCGGCCGCGCGCTGCGAGCATCTGATGTGCAGGCACTCGCCACCGGCAAGGCCGCCTAGCGCAGGAGTATCAATCGCGATGCGGCAATCCGGCCGCGAATCATTGCCAACTAACGGGAGAAGTCACCATGTTCAAGCGAAACGTGACCAGTCACAGCTCGCAGACGGCATTGCGCTGCTCGGTGTTTTTCGTGTTGGGGCTGGCCGGATTGTTCGCCCGCGCACAAGCGCCGGATCAGGAGCCGGCGCTTGCCTTGACCGCCGATGATGCAGAACTGACGTGGGGAGCCTGCCCGCCGTTCCTGCCCGCAGGCTGCAGCATCGCCGTTCTTCACGGCGACCCGGCCAAGGACAACGTGGACGTGTTCCTGAAATTGCCTCCCAGGTCGAAGATCCCGCTGCATTGGCACACGTCGGCAGAGCGCATGGTGCTGGTCGCAGGCGAACTGCATGTCACTTACGACGGTCAAACTTCGGCCGTCCTCAAGCCGGGCACTTATGCGTATGGTCCCGCCAGGCGGTCACACGAGGGCAGTTGCGCGAGCGACGTCTCCTGCGTCCTGTTCATCGCCTTTGAGTCTCCGTTGGACGCCGTGCCGATCGAAGGCGCCGGAAACTAGCCGTTGCCCTGCAGCGGTCGCGGCGCACCGCTACGCCGGTGCGCCGCGGTATGCGATGATTATCTGTTCGACTCCTTCGCAAGGATCGGCCACCTGGCATGCGCATACTCGACCGCTCCATTTACGTCGGGCCCTCGCACTTCGCCCGGTTCCCGGTCATTCGCCTCGAGCTCGATCTCGGCGCGCTCGAGGCCTGGCCGACCGGAAAGCTCGGCAAGGGCTTCGTCGACGGCCTGATCGCGGCACTGCCCGGCCTCGCCGACCACGGCTGTTCCTACCAGACGCCGGGCGGCTTCATCCGGCGCATGAAGGAGGACGAGGGTACCTGGCTCGGTCATGTGCTCGAGCACTGCGCTCTTGAACTTCAAAACGTCGCCGGCGAGGACGTCACCTTCGGCAAGACGCGAAGCCTCGACCAGCCGGGCCTCTATTCCGTCGTCTACGAATACGCCGAGCGCGAGGAAGGCGTCGCCGCGGGCGAACTCGCGCTACGCCTGCTCTGCTCGCTGCTGCCCGAAAAGCTCCGGCCGGCCGGGACGGTGCCCGCCGGCTGGGACTGGCCGACAGCGCGCGACGAGTACATCAAGTTCGCGCAGCGGCGCGCACTCGGGCCTTCGACGGCTTCCCTCGTGCACGCCGCCGAGAAGCGCGGGATTCCGTGGCTGCGGCTCAACGACCAGTCGCTGATCCAGCTCGGCCACGGAAAGTATCAGCAGCGGATCCAGGCGACGGTCACGGGCCGCACGCCGCACATCTCGGTCGAGCTCGCAAGCGACAAGGAAGAGACGAACCGCATCCTGGGCGCGCTCGGGCTTCCGGTGCCGCGCCAGGAGCTCGTGCAGAACGAGCGTGAGGCCATGCGGGCAGCGAACCGGCTCGGCTTCCCGGTCGTGACGAAGCCTTACAACGGAAATCACGGACGCGGCATCTCGATCCGGCTCACTTCCGACGAAGAAGTCGCCCGCGGATTCGCGACTGCGCGCGAGCACTCGCGCTCGGTCATCGTCGAAACCTACCTCGAGGGTGACGACCATCGCCTGCTCGTCGTCAACGGCGAACTGATCGCCGCGACTCGCCGTACGCCCGGTCGCGTCGTCGGCGACGGCGAGCACACCGTCGCGCAGCTGGTCGAGATCGTGAACCAGGACCCGCGCCGCGGCGTCGGCCATGAGAAGGTCCTCACGCGGCTCGACATCGATGTGCAGGCCGAGACGATGCTTGTGCGCGCGGGACTCGTGGCCGAGTCGGTGCCTGAATCCGGCCGCGCTGTCTACCTGCGCTCGACTGCGAATCTCTCGACCGGCGGCACGGCGACCGACGTGACGGACGTCATCCACCCGGACAACCGCGACATGGCGGTGCGCGCCGTCAAGGCGATCGGCCTCGACGTCGGCGGCGTGGACTTCCTGTCGAAGGACATCACCCTCTCCTACCGCGAAATCGGGGGCGGTATCTGCGAAATCAATGCCGCGCCGGGATTCCGCATGCACGTCGCGCCGTCCGAGGGCACGCCGCGCGACGCCGCCGGCCCCGTCATCGACATGCTGTTTCCCCCGGGCACGCCGTCGCGCGTGCCAGTCGCAGCGATCACCGGCACCAACGGCAAGACGACGACCGCGCGCATGCTCGCGCATATCTTGAAGATGGCCGGCTACACGCCGGGGCTCACGACGACCGATGGCGTCTATATCGACGGCCAGCGCACGGTGTCTGGCGACATGACGGGGCCCGTGTCGGCACGCATGGTGCTATCCGATCCGCACATCGACGCTGCGGTACTCGAAACCGCACGCGGTGGGCTGTTGCGCGCCGGCATGGGCGTCGCCGAGGTTGACGTCGGCGCCGTGCTGAACGTGCAGGCGGATCATCTCGGCCTCAAGGGTATCGAGACGCTCGAGCAGCTCGCCGAGGTCAAGCGCGTCGTCGTCGAAGTCGCGACCGGCTGCGCGGTGCTGAATGCCGACGACCCGCTGGTGCTCCGCATGTCCGCGCACACGGATGCCGAGCACATCTGCTACGTGACGATCAACCCGCAGCACGCACTTGTACGCGAGCACATCCGCGCCGGCGGGCGCGCCTGCGCACTCGAGGCCGGGGTCAACGGCCAGATGGTCACGCTGTACGACCGCGGCAGCCACATTCCGCTCGTGTGGACGCACCTGATCCCGGCAACCCTCGAGGGCCGCGCGACGCACAATGTGCAGAACGCCATGTTCGCAGCTTCGATGGCGTTCTCGCTCGGCGTGAAGCTCGATGCGATCCGGCAGGGGCTGCGTACCTTTGACACGACGTTTTACCAGGCGCCCGGCCGCATGAACATCTACGACGAGCACCCATTCAAGGTGCTCTTCGATTATGGCCACAATGCGCATGCGGTCTCGATGCTCGCCGACCTTGCCGGGCGCCTCGACGTCACGGGCCGGCGCATCGTCGTGCTCGCGGGACCCGGCGACCGGCGCGATGAGGACCTGCGGGCCATCGCGCAGGCAGTGGCGGGCCGCTTCGATCACTACATCTGCCGCCGCGACGACAACCTGCGCGATCGGCTGCCTGACGAGGTGCCGCGGATCATGGCGGCGACGCTGCTTGCGGCCGGCGTGCCGCAGTCCGCGATCTCGCTGATTCCGGACGAGCAGGAGGCGGTCGACGCGGCGCTGCGCATGGGCCGGCCCGGCGATCTCGTGCTGGTCTTCTCCGACGCGCTCGTGCGTTCCTGGAAGCAGATCATCTACTTCCGGCCCGAAGGCACGCCGGCGCCAGCCGACGCCCGCGCGGCGGAGCCGGTTCCGCCGCCGGTTGTCGAACCACCGGTCGAGACGATGGCGCCACTCTCGCTCGACGGCCTGATCCGCGACGAGCGCGGCATCCGCTATGCGCCCGAGGCATCCGACTGAGTGGGCCTGACTCACCGCCCTTCGCCGATTCCCGCCGGCTGACCGGTCACAACCGGTTCTTCGACGGCCCCGGCGCCGTGCTCGAAACCGAAGAGCGCGATCCCGGCGTGCTCCGCGACTGGGAGGAACGCGTGCGTCGCGCCCGCAAGGAACTGCGCTGGCCCGACACGCCCCAACGCGCGATTTCGCATCTCACCGGTGCGTCGCTTGCGCTCGGCGCGCCACCGGACCAGCTTTTCACCGCAACCGAAGTCAACGAATGGGCCCTCTGCGCGTCGATCGCAGTTCGGGAACCCGCGCGGAGCAAAAGCCTCATTGCCGCGCTCGCGATCGAGCAACCCGAGGAGACGGAACCGCCCGTGCTCGACGAAGCGGGCGCCCTGTTGCGGCTGCGCCGCCGCGCGGTGCGCGAGGCGAACCCGCGATTGCGGGCACTCCTCGATGCGGCCGCCGCACGCGGCCTGCCGATACTCTCCGATGACGATTCCCTGACGATCGGCGCCGGCGCCGGTGGTCACAGCTGGCCGGCAAGCGACCTCCCCGACGCCGAATCGGTACCGTGGAGCGGCTTGCACGGCATACCGACAGCGCTCGTCACCGGCACGAACGGCAAGACGACAGTCGTGCGATTGCTGGCCGCTTGCACGAAAGCGGCGGGCCGGACCACCGGCTATTGCTGCACGGATGGCGTCTTCGTCGCCGGGCAGCCGCTCGGCACCGGCGACTACTCCGGGCCGGCCGGGGCGCGGCGAGTGCTTCGCGATGCGCGCGTCGAAGCCGCCATCCTAGAAACCGCGCGCGGCGGAATCCTCCGCCGCGGATTGGCCGTCGCCTGCGCCGACGTCGCCGTCATCACGAGCATCGCCGCGGACCATTTCGGCGAGTTTGGTGTGCACGACCTCGAAGCGCTCATCGACGTGAAGCTCGCCGTAGCACGTGCGCTCGGTGCGGCAGGGCTCTTCGTCGTGAACGCCGACGATGCCCTGCTCGCCCGCAAGGCGCCGGAAAGCGGAAAGCCGCTCGGCTGGTTCGCCCTCGATGCCGACCTTCCGCTGCTCGTCGCGCACCGGCGGGGAGGCGGCGCGACGGCCGGCGTACGCGGCGGATGTCTCGTCCTTGCACTGAACGGACGCGAGCACGACCTGGGTGCGATCGACGCCATGCCGCTCGCCGCCGGCGGCCATTCCTTGTTCAATGTGTCGAATCTCGCGACGGCTGCGCTCGGCGCGGCGGGCCTTGGCGTCGAGCCCGCGACAATCGCCGCGGTGTTCACCCGCTTCGGCGCCGATCCCGCGGACAATGCAGGCCGCCTCATGAGATATGAGCTGGGTGGGCTCAATCTCATCGTCGACTTTGCGCACAATCCTGCCGCACTAGCGGGGCTCGTCGATTTCGCACAGCACCTGCGGAGCGGCGGCCGGCTTGCGTTGTTGCTCGGTCAGGCCGGCAATCGCGAGGACGCCGACATCGATCGGCTCGCGGCGGTCGCGGCCGCGGCGCGGCCGGATTTCGTCGTGCTCAAGGAGATGCGCGGCTACCTGCGGGGGCGCGACGCAGGGGAAATCCCGGCCATCCTGCGCCGCGCGCTCGGACAGGCCGGTGTCGCCAACTCCGCGATTGTCGACGTCGAGGGCGAGGATGCCGCCGTGCGCCACGCGCTCGCCTGGGCGCGCGCCGGTGACGTCCTGATGCTGGCAGTGCATACGCCCGCCGGCCGCACCGCAACTCTCAGCCTGATCGATCGCCTGCGACGCCAGGCCTGGACTGCGGGCCAGCCGTTGCCGGCCTAGGCACCTGAGGTATCGTGCGACATGCCCGGCCGCATACCGCAAGCTTTCATCGACGACCTGATCGCCCGCACCGACATCGTGGAGCTGATCGGCGGTCGCGTGCAGCTCAAGAAGGCCGGACGCGAATGGAAAGCCAGCTGCCCCTTCCACAACGAAAAAACGCCTTCGTTCTGGGTGAGCCCCGACAAGCAGTTCTATCACTGCTTTGGCTGCGGCGCGCACGGCACCGCGCTCGGTTTCCTGATGGAGCACGACAAGCTGCCTTTTCCAGATGCGGTCGACGAGCTGGCCTCGCGGATCGGACTCGAGGTGCCGCGCGAAGACGACGGGCGCGCCGCGCGTGCGCGACCGGGTGACGGCCTGCATGACCTGCTCGCGCAGGTGACGCAGTACTACCGCGACTGCCTGCGCGAATCGGATCGCGCGAGGAAATACCTCGGCGATCGCGGGATCAGCGCCGAGAGTTGCGTCAAGTTCGCGGTTGGCTGCGCGCCTGACGCCTGGGACTCGGTGCTGAAGCGCTTCGGTGGCAACGCGGAACGCGAGCATGCATTGCTCGAGGCGGGTCTCGTGGTCGAGCGGAGCGGCAAAGGCGAGTCCGGCTACTACGACCGCTTCCGCGACCGGGTGATGTTCCCGATCCGCGATGCGCGGGGCCGCCCGATCGCTTTCGGCGGGCGTGTCCTCGACCAGGGCGAACCCAAGTACCTCAATTCGCCCGAGACGCCACTCTTCCACAAGGGGCGGGAGCTGTACGGCCTGTACGAAGCGCGCCAGGCGCTGCGGAAGGTCGAACGGCTCCTCGTCGTCGAAGGTTACGTCGACGTCGTCCGGCTCGCGCAGTCCGGCATCGCGTACTCGGTCGCGACACTCGGCACCGCGACAACGCCCGAACATCTCAACCGGCTCTTCCGCGTCACGAGCGAACTCGTGTTCTGCTTCGATGGCGACAACGCCGGCCGCAATGCCGCCTGGCGCGCACTCGAGAATGCGCTCGAGCACGCGCGCGATGGCCGCCAGCTTCGTTTCCTGTTCCTGCCAGAGGGGCACGACCCGGACACCCTGGTCGGCGAGGAAGGCGCCGATGCGTTCGAGGCGCGCATCGCGGATGCCCTGCCCATCTCCGAGTTTCTCGTGACGCAACTCGTCGCACGTACGGATCTTGCAAGCGTGGACGGGCGCGCACGCCTTGCCGAACTCGCGCGCCCGCTGCTCGCACGGGTGCCCGCGGGTGTCTATCACGAACTGCTGATGGAACGCCTGGCGCAGGAAGTACGAATGCCCGCGGGCCGGCTTGCAGACCTGCTTCGCGCACGGACGGATCGCGGACACGGCGGGCTGCCGGCGCGCGGTGCGCGCCCGCCCCGCTCCGCGGGCCGCCAGCCACTGCTGACGCAGGCGATCATGCTGCTGCTTCATCACCCGGGGGCCGCGCGCGCGGTCGCGGCCGTGCCTGCCTGGCTCGAGGCCGAGCAGAAGGGCTTCCCGGTGCTTCGCGAACTGCTCGAAACGGCGCGGGAGGAACCGATGCTCACGACCGCGCAGTTCGTCGAGCGCTGGCGACAGCGGCCCGAAGGGGCAAGGCTTGCCGAACTCGCGGGCCAGGAGTCCCTCGTGGGCGACGCCCGTTCGGCCGGCCGCGAACTCGCCACCCTCCTCGAGCGCATCGGGGCGGAACTCGGGCCGGAAAAGCGACTCAATGAGTTGATCGAACTCGCCCGGGAAAGGCGGCTTTCGGAGCCGGAACAGAAGGAATTTCAAGGACTTCTGGGAGCCCGAGGCTCCCGGCCCGGACGCTGAACGCCACCCTGGATTAGGCCGGTTTTGACCCCACCCTGTATAATGCTCGGCTGTTTTGCCGCCGCACCCTGCCGCGAGGAATCCCCTCTTGAGCGAGAAAAAGCTCCCGGTCATTCCTGAAGACCGCCAGTCGCAATTGAAGCTGCTCATCGCGCGCGGCAAGGAACAGGGCTACCTGACCTATGC
>CAYPQX010000107.1:0-5698 GCA_964412975.1 uncultured Steroidobacteraceae bacterium | reverse complement strand
GCGCGCGTGCCCGCGCCTGCCGGTGACCCACGGCAACGCCGTAGTTTATCGGCGCCTTGCCGTCACGCGCCGCGTACCAGCGCCCGACTGCCAACGTGCCGAGCTCCGTCTCCAAGGCAGTCGTCACGCCGTCCTGCGCCTGCAGCTGGGCGCTCTTGAGGTCCTGACCGTGAGCATGCAGATCAATGAATCCCGGAGCGACGATCAGGCCGCGGACGTCGATGACCCGCCTGCCGCGCAAAGGCTCCGTCGAGAGCGCTGCGATGCGGCCGGCGGTGATTCCGATGTTGCGAACGTCGTCGAGTCCAGACTCCGGGTCCATCACCCGGCCGCCCGACAGAACCAAGTCAAAATCGCCAGCCGGAGACTGCGCAGCGGCGAGAACCGTCGCGAACAGCGCGCCGGTAGACAGCACGAGAGTTATAGATCGCATATGCAGTTCGGCAGTACAGCGGTCCAACTACGATCGGATGTAAACATTCACATAATGATTTACGTCATTTCTGTCCGTTAATCATCCAGCTCCGCCATAGGCAATTGGCTGGATTATCCGGATTCCCACTTGGGCGTGGCAACCTGACGGCGTTGCAGGCATCCTACGCACGCCTTTTCACGCTCGGAGATGATTGAACATGCCATCGTCCAAGTCGGGTGCCCCGCTCAGCAACATCGAGATCGCCCAGCACGCCAGGATGAAGCCCATCGTTCCGCTCGCCGTCGAGCGATTGGGTATCCCCGAGAAAGAGCTCCAACCCTTCGGCCATTACAAGGCGAAGATCTCGCTCGAATACTGCGGGCAGCTCGACAGCCGCAAGAACGGCAAGCTGATTCTTGTCACGGCCATCTCACCCACTCCCGCCGGCGAAGGCAAGACGACGATGACGGTCGGCCTCGGCGATGCGCTCAATCAAATCGGCAAGAAGGCGATCATCTGCCTGCGCGAACCGGCACTCGGCCCGGTGTTCGGCATGAAGGGCGGCGCGGCCGGCGGCGGCTACGCCCAGGTCGTGCCGATGGAAGACATCAACCTCCATTTCACCGGTGATTTTTCGGCGATCGCGCTTGCCAACAACCTGCTCGCCGCACTGATCGACAACCACATCTACCACGGCAACGCCGCTGGCTTCGATGTCCGGCGTATAACCTGGCACCGCGTCGTGGACATCAACGACCGCGCGCTCCGCGACATCACGATTGGCCTCGGTGGTCCTGGAAACGGCTATCCCCGCCAGGACGGCTTCGACATCGTCGTCGCCTCCGAAGTGATGGCGATTCTTTGCCTCGCCACGAGCCTGAAGGACTTGAAGGAGCGGCTAGGCAAAATCGTCGTCGGCTACACACGCGAGTTGAAACAGATTCTAGCGCGCGACATCAAGGCGCACGGCGCGATGGCTGCGCTCCTGAAAGACGCACTTGCCCCAAACCTCGTTCAGACGCTCGAGAACAACCCCGCGTTCATCCACGGCGGGCCATTCGGCAACATTGCTCACGGCTGCAACTCTGTAATGGCGACACGCACCGCTCTCAAGCTCGCGGATTACGTCGTCACGGAAGCGGGTTTCGGCGCGGATCTAGGTGCGGAGAAGTTCGTCAACATCAAATGCCGCAAGGGCGGCTTCAAGCCGGATGCCGCGGTAATCGTCGCGACCGTTCGCGCGATCAAGTATCACGGCGGAGTCGAGGTGCCGGATCTTGGCAAGGAAAACCTGAAGGCGCTCCAGGCGGGCATCGCGAACCTCGATCGCCACATCGACAACGTACGGGACGTCTTCGGCCTCCCCTCCCTGGTCGCCATCAACCACCGGGCCGAGGACAGCGAGGCGGAGTTGGCCTGGCTGAAGGAACGCGCCACCCATCATGGGGTGAAGGTCATTGTCGCGCGACACTACGCCGATGGCGGCAAGGGCGCGATCGATGTCGCGAAGGAGGTCGTAGAGCTCTGCGAGCAGGCCAACTACTTTAAGTTTCTATACGACGAGAGCGCGACGCTCTGGGACAAGATGAAGGCCGTCGCGACCCACATCTACGGCGCGTCGGAAATTACCGCCGACAGCAAGGTACGCAACCAGATCAAGCAGCTGCAGGACTCGGGTTACGGCCACTACCCGGTCTGCGTGGCGAAAACCCAATACTCCTTCTCGACGGACCCGAAGCTCCGCGGCGCGCCGAGTGGCCATGTCGTGAACATCCGCGAGGTGCGTCTCGCGGCAGGCGCGGAATTCGTCGTGATGATCTGCGGCGACATCATGACGATGCCGGGGTTGCCAGCGGCGCCGGCAGCGAATTCCATCGACGTCAGCGACGACGGGAAAATTACGGGGCTCTTTTAGGCGCGCGTCAGCTTGTCGATCCAGACTTCGCAGAGTGCGGCGGCTTCGGCCGGCCGGAAGTTCTTGGGATCGAGGCACCATTCCAGCCAGAGCCCGTCGAGGAGCGCGGTGAGTCCGATCGTGGCGAGTCGCGTGTCGAAGCGCAGGCGGCCGGATGCTTTCGCAAAGTCGTTCAGCAGCGTGCCGAGCAGGTCGCCGTAGCCGCGGCCTTCTTCCTCGTGCACCGCGCGCATTTCCGGCGAGACCTGCAGCAGCGTCCAGAACACGAGCCAGGCCGTCAGCACCTGTGGGTCCAGGTTGGGGCGCGAGAAAAAGGCCTCGAAGAATGCGCGGAGCCGCGCGCGCGGTTCGGGGCCCGCGGATTCAACTGCCGCCTCGAAGCTGTCGGTCAGATGGCGGCTGAACGTCCGGTAGCTCTCCGCGACCAGCGTGTCCTTGTTCGGGAAATGGTGATTGATCAGTCCAATCGAGACGCCGGCCTCGGCCGCGATACGACGCACCGATAGGCCTTCGTGTCCATGACGCTTGAGGCTTTCAATCGCCGCCTCGATCAACGCCTGACGACGGTCGTCTGCCAGACGCCGTACATAGCGCGGCTTGCGCTTCGCGGCCGTCACTGCGGCCGCGCGGCGCGCGCCGCATGCAGACCCGAAAGCCCCGGAAAGCCGCGACCGGGATGGGTTCCCGCGCCACACAGGTAGAGTCCGGGCACCGGCATCGCGTAGCACGACGAGCCAGCCACCGGCCGCATGAACAGCATTTGGTCGAGCGCCAGTTCGCCGCGCGACACGGCGCCTTCGCGCAGGCCGAATCGCGCCTCGATATCGACGGGCGTCAATACGTCGCGATGCGTGATTCGCGTCGTGAAGCCAGGCACATGGCGTTCGACGAGCGCAATGGCACTGTCCGCCATCGCATCGCCTGCGGTATTCCAGTCGCCGTCGCGCAACCGGTACGGCGTGTATTGCACGCGCAGCGTCGCCACTTGCCGGCCGGATGGCGCCAGGTTCGACTGCATCAGGCTCGGGAAGCGCAGTTCGACGACCGGCTCCTCCGAAATTCGACCGTACTTGCTCGCATCGAATGCACGTTCGACGTGGCGCACCGACGGTGCGAACAGGGTTGCACCGGCCGGTGCCGTGGCGATTCCCGGCAACTCAGGCAGTGCGTCGAGCGCCAGCAGCACGATGCTGGTCACGCCGCGATACCGGATGTTGCGGATCGCGCCAATGAACTCCGGATCGAGGTGCACAGGATCCAAGAGTTCGAGCAGGCTGTGGCGGGGATCCAGGCTCGATATCACACTGCGGCAACGGATCTCCTCACCGGACGCCAGCTGCAGGCCCGTCACCCGGCCGTCATTGACAAGCAGTTGCCGTACCTCGGTGCCGGTTTCTATGACGACACTCGCCGCGCGAGCACGAAGGGCGAGCGCCGCGATGAGCGCGCCGCCACCCGCTTGCAGTCGCAGCCGGTCGCCAAACATGCCGGGCGCCGCGCCCACGCGGCGATGCAGAAAATTGAGCGCCGTGCCGCCCGAGGCCGGTCCCTGGCAGAGATCCGCGACACCGATCGCCGCCAGTGCTCCTTTGAGCCGTTCCGATTCGAAGCTCTCATCGAGCATGTCGCCGAGCGGCATCGGCAAGGTTCGCAGCAACTCGATCATGTTTTCCCGGCCGAGCCCCCGGTACTTGCGGCCGATTCTTGCCAGCGCCAGGTAGTCACCGAGCCCACGCGCATCCACCTGCAGCGGCGCCATGCGATAGAGCTCGCCGAGAAACCCCGCCAGCGCATGGATCCGCGCGCTGAACGCCGGCCAGGCCGCGGAATCCCTGGCCGAGTGGCGCTTCAGTCCCTCGACCGTCGCCTCGATCGAGCGGTGCAGCACCAGCGGCTCGTCCTCAAAAATAGAGACCACGGCGGGATCTGGCATCGCCACGGCCGGCAGGGCTGCGCCGGTCGCGCGCAACACCTTTGCATCCACGTGACCAAGGTCGGCAGCGAGCGGCGCTGCGCGAAACCCCGGCGCGAACTCGACTTCGCGCAATGTGCCACCGAGTTCCAGTTCTGCCTCGACCAGCAGGACGGACGATCCCGATCGCGCGAGCACCGTCGCGGCGACAAATCCGTCCGCGCCCCCGCCGATGACGACGCTGTCGTATGCCCTCGTCACGCGTCCGCCAGGATGCGTTGCGCCGCCAGCCTGCCCGGCGCGCCCATGACGCCCCCGCCCGGGTGCGTCGACGATCCGCACTGGTAATAACCATGGATCGGCGTGCGATAACTTGCCCAGCGCGCCGCGGGCCGCAGGAAAAAGAGCTGCTGCAGGGCCAGCTCGCCCTGGAAGATGTTGCCCTCCGACAGGCCGGTCATCTCCTCGATGTCGGCCGGCGTCAGCACCTGCCGGTGCAGGATCGCGCCCTTCAGGTTGGGCGCATATTCGGCGAGCGTGTCGACGACCGCGTCGCCAAACGCCTCGCGCTTGGCATCGGTCCAGCCGCCATTGATGTGATAAGGCACGTACTGCACGAAGATGCTCGCAACATGTCTGCCGGGTGGTGCCATCCCGGGATCGATCATCGAAGGGAACACGATGTCCATGTACGGGCGGCGCGAGAACTCGCCGTACTTCGCGTCGTCGTAGGCGCGTTCGAGGTAATCCACGCTGGGGCTGATCGAGAAGGCGCCGCGATGATGTGCCCCAACACCCGGCATGCAGCTGAAGTCCGGCAGTTCGGAGAGCGCGAGGTTGACCTTGCCCGAGGAACCGCGGAAACGGAACCGGCGCACCTGCTCGAGCAGTTCGCCGGGCAACTCGCGGCTTTCGACCAGGTCGAGAAACGTGCGGCGCGCGTCAAGTCCGGAGACGACGATGGGCGCCAGGATTTCCTCGCCGCTCTCGAGCACCACGCCGCTCGCGCGCCCATTCTGGACCAGCACCTGCTTGACGGCTGCCTCGGTGCGCAGCGTCGCGCCGGCGGCGCGCGCGGCAGCCGCAATCGCATTGCTGATCGTTCCGGTGCCACCCTTGCAGAAACCCCAGGCGCGGAAGGCGCCATCGATCTCGCCCATGTAGTGGTGCAGCAGCACATAGGCCGAGCCCGGCGAACGCGGGCCCATGAAAGTCCCGATGATACCGCTCGCAGCCTTGGTCGCCTTCAGCGCGGCGAACTCGAACCATTCATCGAGATAGTCGGCCGAGCTCATGGTCATCAGCTTGAAGAGCGCATGGAAGCGCTCGGCACCCATCGAGCGCAGGTGGCCGCCAAGGTTCAGCAATCCTTTCAGATCACCTGGCGCGAGCGAAGTGGGGTCCGGCGGGATCATGCCGAGGAAAGGCTTGACCGCGCGCGCCATCTGATGCATCA
>CAYPQX010000106.1:0-4973 GCA_964412975.1 uncultured Steroidobacteraceae bacterium | reverse complement strand
CCGAACCGGGTCGGCGTGCCGAACAGGATGCCGTCGTAGTTCCCGAGCTCCCCCGGCTCCGCGATCGGCGCCGCCTGGTCGAGCTTGAATCCGAACTGCTTCGCGACGTCGGGCGGAACGAGCTCCGCGACGCGCTTGACGTCCGCCTTCATGCCCTCGACTTTCGCGACGCCTTCGGCCTGCGCGTATGCCATCTGCTCCACGTGGCCCCAGCTGCTGTAGTAAAGAACCAGAATCCTGGCCATTGGTATTTCCCGCCTTCAGGCTGCCGCTCGCGACTGACGTCGCAGGAATGACTGTATCGCCTCGTTATAGGCCGCCGGATTGTCGAGATTGGGCAAGTGCCCGGCGTCCGGAATGATGACACGCTCGGCGTGCGGCAGGACGCGAGCCAGCCGCTCCCCGGCCTGCAGCCGGGAGTTCGTATCGAACCGGCCATTCACGACGAGGGCCGGTGTCGCAAATCGCGCAAGATTCGCGGCGCCTGCCCGCGGGGACGCCGCCCCGAAGGAACCGACAAGGTCCCGGGCCGGATAGCGCTCGAGCATCGACGCGAGCAGCGCATGCGCCGCGGCGTCCTTCGAGTGAAGCTTCATCAGCGGGTTCTCCCGCCAGGCGCGCCGGAACGCGTCCACTCCGCCTTCGCGTACGAGTCGCCGGAACTCCTCGATCGAAAAGTCTTCGCCGCCCGTCGCGGCAGGATCACCGATTTCGTCGGGGGGGCCATCGAGAACGATGCTCATGACGCGCTCGGGCTCACGCATCGCAAATGCGAGCGCGACCCGGGCGCCCTGTGACGCGCCGACGAGCGCCGCCCGTGTGACCTGAAGCGCGTCGAGGAGCGCACGCAGGTCTTCGCAGTCCGCCGCGAGATCGGGATCGCCGCCCGACAGGCCGAACCCGCGGCGATCGAGGCGGATGACGCGCATCGAACCCGCGAGCGCGGCTGCCTGCGGCTCCCAGACGTCGAGGTCAACGGTCCAGCCATGGATGAAGACGACCGGCATGCCCCCGCCCTCGTCGCGGAAACGCAGCCGGACTGCACCGGACAGGAAATAGGCGTCGCGGGTCTGCATGCCATTTCGAATATCGAAAAAAAGTTCGCAAACAGGCTACGAGCGCAGGGGGTGGGCGTCAAGCACGGCCTGACGCGGCTTCAGTCCTGTGCGCTCAGTGAAAGGCCCGGAACGCGCGCGAGCTCCGCGGAGATCTCGCGGCTCGCCTGCCTGAGCATCGCGAGGCGCTCGCGCACCAGTTTGACCTTGGTGATGCGGCGCGAGTGGCTCGAACTGTTCAGCGAGGCGACGACGCGCCCGTACTGGTCCAGGACCGGCACGGCGACGGCGACGACGCCGTAGGCGAGCTCGTCCTCGACGGCCGAATAGCCCGCCTTGCGGCATTCCTCGATCAGCGCACGGATCTTCCGCGGGTCCGTGACCGTGGAATCCGTCAGCGCGACGAACTGCTGCGTGCGGAAGTAGGTATCCAGGCGCTCCTGACTGAGTCCGGCAAGGAGCACGCGGCCCATGGACGTCACGTGCGCCGGAAACCGGCTACCGACATGCGCTTCGAGGCGCATCAGCGTGCGCACCGAGGTGCGCGCCACGTACACGATGTCGTTGCCGTCGAGCACGGTAAGCGCCGCCGAGTCGCCGGTCAGGCGTGCGAGCTCCTCGAGATGCGTCTTCGTCAGGTGCTCGATGTCCATCGATTCGAGGTAGGCCGCCCCGAGCTCGAGCACCTTCGGCCGCAGCAGGAACTGCCTCCCCCGTCGCGTGACATAGCCGAGTTCCTCGAGCGTCAGCAGGCAGCGTCGCGCGGTGGCTGCGGGCATGCGGGCGATGCCGGCAACCTCGGAAAGCGTCAGCGCCGAATGGTCGCGGGTGAAGGCGCGGATCACCTGGAGCCCCTTTGCGAGCCCGCCCATCGCTTCCCTGCGTGCCGGTGTCTGGCGGCGTGGCATGGATCGCAGTCTATTTCGATATGCGAAGAAGCAAAAGCGGGGCCGCCGCGCACTTGACGGCAAGAGGCACTCGCGTTCAGCATGTTCGGCAGTCGAATCTCTTTTCGGTATACGAAAACAGATCGAGGCGGTAGCAGGGGGCTCCGCGGAATGAAAATCGGTTCGCAGGCCGGGCGCAGCTCGGCAATCTCGGCATCGAACGCGGATTCGATCGTCGTCCGCGGCCATGACCTCTGCCGCGACCTCATCGGGCAGGTGACCTTCACCGATCACGCCTGGCTCCTCGTCACCGGCGCACTGCCCACCCCGGCTCAGCGGCGGATCCTCGATGCGGCGCTCGTCGCCATCGCCGAGCATGGCCTTGTGCCAAGCGTCGCCGCGAGCCGCATGACGCTCGCGGCTGCGCCCGAGGCGATCCAGGGCGCGGTTGCGGCCGGTATCCTCGGCTGCGGCTCCGTGATCCTGGGCTCGGCCGAAGCGGCCGCACGGTTCATTTCGGGCATCCTCGCGCGCGAATCATCGCGCGCCATTAATGCCGCCACTCATGCCGCGCTCGTCGAGGCACGCAATGCGCGCCAGGCGATCCCGGGCTACGGCCATCCGCTGCACAAGCGGGCGGACCCGCGGGTCGAGCGGCTGCTGGCGATTGCCGCCGAAGCCGGCAGCTCCGGGCGCCACATCGAAGTCGCGCGGCAGATCGAGAAGCTCCTGCCGGAAGTCACGGGCAAGCCGCTCGTCATGAACGTTTCCGGGGCCATAGCGGCCGTGCTGCTCGACGCGGGCTTTCCACTGCTTGCGGTCAAGGGCATCCCGATCCTCGCGCGCACAGCCAGTCTCATCGCTCACCTGCTCGAAGAACAGGAACGGTCGATCGGGTTCATTCTCGCGGACGAAGGCGCCTCCGCGATCACCTATGACGGCAAGTCGCCCGCCGGATTCGTGCCGAGCGCCTGATGTTCCAGTCCGTACTCCGCGGAATCCGCATCGTCGAACAGGGCACCTTCATCACGGGCCCCTGCGCCGCGATGATGCTCGCCGACCTCGGCGCCGACGTGATCAAGATCGAAAGCCCGGAGGGTGATCCCTACCGCAGCTACCAGAAAGGACTCTATTCGCCGCACTTCCAGGCCTATAACCGCAACAAGCGCAGCCTCGTCTGCGACCTCAAGCAGTCGGCCGACCTCGCAGTCTTCGACCAGCTGATCGCAAACGCGGATGTCTATCTCCAGAACTTCAGGCCCGGCACGGCGGAGCGGATCGGTGCCGGCACGAAACGGCTGCACGGCCTCAATCCGAGGCTCGTTTGCTGTTCGATCAGCGGCTTCGGTGCGGACGGGCCCTATGCCGACCGGCCGAGCTACGACTCGGTCGCCCAGGCGCTTTCCGGGTTCCTGAGCGTCGTCGTCGACCAGGAGCGGCCACGATTCCTCGGACCGGCGCTCGCCGACGCGATCACCGGCATCTACGCCGCCTATGGAATCCTGGGCGCCCTCCTCGAGCGGACCCATACGGGCCAGGGGCGGCTCATCGAGATTTCGATGTTCGAGGCGATGGCGCACTTCGCGGTCGAGCCCTTCGCCGCGTATTTCGCGCTGGGCGAAGTCCCGAAGTCGAGCGATCGCCCGCGCCTCGCCCAGGCCTACATCCTGCGCACCGCCGACAACCGGCTGCTCGCGATCCACCTGTCGTCGCTGGAGAAGTTCTGGCGCGGGCTGACCACGGCGCTCGACGCCGATCATTTCAACCAGGACCCGCGATTCAATGCGCGGCTCGCCCGGATCGACAATTACGAGGCGCTCGCCGAGGAGCTCGACACGCTGTTCCGCAAGCGTCCGCTCGCGGAGTGGGTTACGCGCCTGTCGGAGCACGACGTTCCGTTCGCCCCGATCAACGGCATCGACGCCGTCGTTAACGACCCGCAGGCCCGTCACCTCGGCCTCGTCGTGCCCGTCGAGTCGCATCGGGAAGGCGGACGCGAGGCCGTCCGGCCTGCGCTGCAGTTCGACGGCCAGCGCGCGACCGCGGTGACGGCGGCGCCGCTGCTCAATCAACACGGGGATGCGATCCGCGCGGCGCTCGCGCGCGATCGGGCATGGCCGGCCGTCGCCACGGATGCGGTGGCGCGCCGGGCGGCGGGGTGATCGGCATGCCGGATCCGATCCCTGCCTTCTTCCCCACCACGCTCGTCGGCAGCATGCCGCAGCCGGACTGGCTGATCGATCGTGAAAAGCTCGCCGGCCGCTTTCCGCCGCGCGTGCGGGCGCGCGAACTCTGGCGCATTCCGGAAGCGCACCTGGTCGAGGCGCAGGACGACGCGACGATCGTCGCGATCCGGATGCAGGAAGAGGCCGGCCTCGACATCGTCACCGACGGCGAGATCCGTCGCGAAAGCTATTCGAACCTGTTCGCCACGGCGCTCGAGGGCGTCGACCTGGACCAGCACGGCACGGCGCTCGACCGCAGCGGCCACCCGGTGCCGGTACCACGGGTCGTCGGCCCGATCCGCCGCCGCCACGCGGTCGGGGTCCGGGACCTCGAGTTCCTGCGCCGCCACACGACCAAGCCGGTCAAGGTGACGGTACCCGGCCCATTCACGATGTCGCAGCAGGCGCAGATCGACCATTACGGCGGAAGCCGCCATTTCGCGGCCGTCGACTACGCAGCCGCGCTCAATGCCGAGATCCGCGACCTGTTCTCCGCCGGCGCGGACATCGTCCAGATCGACGAACCCTATATGCAGGCGCGGCCCGAAGAGGCGCGCCAGTACGGCCTCGAGGTGCTCAATCGTGCGCTCGAAAGCGTGAAAGGAACGACGGCCGTTCACATCTGCTTCGGCTATGCGGCGATCATCCATGCGCGATCGACGGCATACTCCTTCCTGCCCGAACTCGCGGGCTGTCGATGCCAGCAGATCTCGCTCGAAACCGCACAACCGAACCTCGACTGCTCGATCCTCAAGACACTTACCGGAAAGAAAATCATGCTCGGCACGATCGACCTCGGTAATCCC
>CAYPQX010000105.1:0-31982 GCA_964412975.1 uncultured Steroidobacteraceae bacterium | reverse complement strand
GGCTCGAGGCCCAGCGTCGAGAGCTTGATCGACGGACGCTCCCAGAAGCCGACGGCCTCGACGCCCGTCAGGCGATCTCGCACCGGATCGCCGCCGCGCGGCGTTACGACACCCGTCCAGTCGGCCCGGCCCGGCATGTTGGCGCGGATCAGGAACGACTGTCCCTGGATCACGGGCCGCGGTTCAACCGCGATCAATGCCGGTGCTTTCATCGGAACCACGCTGATGGTCGACAGCACTGCGCGATGGTCCGAAGGCCAGGGCATGACAGCAATGTCGACATCGGGGTTGCCGGCTTCGCCGACGATCTCGCTCTTCAGCACTGTCGCATGCGCGGCCCAGATGTAATCGATGCGGCCATGAATTTCGCCTTCGCGGTTCATCGGGTGCGGATAGCCGGGCGTATACGTGTGTCCGGGTTTCGCGACGGGATCAGGATGCAGGTGGCGATAGGTATCCGTCAGGCCCGCGTCGGCGAGTTGCTTCGTCACGGGCCATTCGAAGCCGGTCCCGTCCTGGTGCGAGGCCGAGTTGAAGTCGCCGGCCAGCACGAGCGGCACGGCCGCCGCCGCAAGACGGCCGAAGCCGTGGGCGAGCGGGAGAACCTCGGGCACGCGCTTCTCGTTTTCGCTCTCGGTGATTTCCGCAACGGAGCGTCCCTCGCGCAGCAGGTCGGGCCCGTACCGCTCGCTGGAAAGATGCGTGTTGCCCACCGCGATCACCCGGCCCGGCGCAATCATCGCCCAGGCATGCAGCGCGCCGGCGTCAAGGCCCGTGACTGAATAAGGCTGGATGCCGTCTTCCGTGAGCTCGCCGCTGCCGGAGTCGAACAGCGGGTAGCGCGAGATCAGGTGCCGGCGCAGGTCGACATAGGGATAGCCGGTCGCCTTCGCGATCTGTCGCGTGTTTCCGTCCGGTTCCTGCAAGGCGACGAGGTCGGCATCAACCGTACGAATGACGTCGATCACCTGGCCGAGGCTTGCCTGTTCGCCGCCGTACCAGATATTGAAGCTCAGGATCCTGAGCTGCACTGCGTCGTCGGCGTAAGCGACACTGCAGAAGAACAGCAAGGCCGTGCCAAGGAATCGCGTCATGAGCGGATGCTATCATCCTGAAAAACTCGAGCAAGGCGCACAAGATGTCTTGGCGGCTCGAATGCAGCTGCTTTATGGCGCGCACTGTGAGTCTGGGCGTCGCTCGCCTCCTGCTGCTTGCTGCGTTCGCAGCGAACGCCTGCGCCGAATCCTGGTGTGATGCGACGCCGATACCGGAACTTGCCACGCTGGAGTCTGCTGGCATCGAGGATGGCTGGTTCAAGGTGTACTCAGTCGCTCCGCGCGTATGCGAGAGAGACTCTCGACGAAGACCACGTGTGTGGACCACTGCCCACCGAAGTGACAAGCCGTGAATAGACAATCCCGACTTGGCGCATCGCCGGCCACGCCCGGGATGGCGAGCGTCTGGATCTCGGCGGACGTATTGTCGAGGTCGTGCGGACGCCAGGTCATACGCTCGATTCCCTCTGTTTGCTGAACCGCGCGAACGGCCTGCTGTTCACGGGCGACACATATTATTCGGGCGAGATTTATCTCTGGGCGCCGGAAACGAACGCGGCCGACTACCACGAATCAATCGGCAAGCTCGGCCGGCTCGAACCGGACCGTGCAGCAACGGATCGAGGCATCGTTCGGCACTCTGGATGCATGCAGGAAGGAGCTGGCGACGGCGGCAACGACCCAGTTCGGCAGTGGCTGGGCCTGGCTCGTACTCGACGCAGGCGAGCTCAAAGTGGTCAAGACGGGTAATGCGGAGACGCCGCTGACCAAGGGCATGAAGCCGTTGCTGACCATCGACGTCTGGGAACACGCGTACTACCTGGATCATCAGAACCGCCGCGCGGACTACGTGAACGCCGTGCTCGACAAACTGATCAATTGGGGCTTCGCCGCCGAGAAGCTCGACTAGCCACGGGGAACGAAGTCGTATTTCGCGCCGACTCCTGGGCGAAACAGGTCGGCTGACAAGGCGACTGAAAAGTCCGCAGCAGCCCATCGCCGATTGCATCGCGGTATAATGCGAGCGCTTCAGGGGATAGGAAGTCCAGATCGTACAGTTACGGGAGGACAGCCAATGTCGCTCATGAACGGAATACGCAGTGCCGGCCTACCGGTGATTCTCGCCATTCTCACGCTCCTGGGAGCCGCAACCCCGGCCGTTGCCCAGGAGAGTTTCGACGCCGTCGTGCAGCGGACGCGACAGGAGAAGCCGAGCTTCGCCGAGCGCCAGAAGACCCTGCTTGCCGAGCGCTACGACCTGTCGAACCGCTCCGCCCAGGGCGCGACCATGTCCAGCGGCAAGGCCGTGCAGGCCGGCGTGCGTGTGAAGCTTCCGCAGGGGGTGACCTGGGACCAACTCGCTGGCATGGCGCCCCAGGAGATCAAGAGCAAAAATCTCTGGCCGGCGGGGTTCTACCCGCTGCCACATCCGCATCATGAGGCGGGCGGTATGATCTTCCCGCAGCCGCAGATCGACGCGATCAAGAAACAGGACGGGCGCGATCTCACCCGCTTCGACCTCGACTATGACCTTCCGCAACATATGCTGCCGGAGTTCCCGGCACCGATCTTCCTGACCACGCGGCCGGATCTCGGCGACGTGTCCAAGGGCCAGCTCGTCACACTGATCAACTTCTACGCGTTGTTCGACGGCATCCTGAACCCGAAGCAGTTCGAGGGCCTGCGCTTGCTGCTCACGCCATTCCCGCAGCAGCAGTTCAACGCCACCGATGACCGCCGCAGCCTCGCACCGAGCCAGGGCGTCGCCTGCTTCGACTGCCACGCCAACGGACACACCAATGCGGCCACACACACGGTCGGCGACATCCGGCCGAACGAGCATCGCCATCGAATCGACACGCCGAGCCTGCGCGGCGTGAATGTGCAACGCCTCTTTGGCTCTCAGCGGGCGCTGAAGACGATCGAGGACTTCACCGAGTTCGAGCAACGTGCCGCGTACTTTGATGGAGACATCGCGACCGCCGCGAAGAAGGGCGTGAACCCGCTCGAGCGCGGCAGTCAGGTGCACTTCATGGCGGAATTCCAGGCGCTGCTCGACTTTCCACCGGCGCCGAAGCTCGACGTGTTCGGCCGGCTCGACCCCGGCAAGGCGAGCCCGGGCGAGCTCCGCGGCCAGGAGGTTTTCTTCGGCAAAGGCAGGTGTGCCACCTGCCATACGCCGCCGTACTACACCGACAACCTGATGCACAACCTGCGGACCGAACGCTTCTTCGCGGAGAAGATGATCAACGGTCGCAAGGCGTCCGCGGATGGCCCCATCAAGACCTTTCCGCTGCGCGGCATCAAGGATTCGCCGCCCTACTTGCATGACGACCGGCTGATGACGCTCGACGACACGGTCGAGTTCTTCAACGTGGTCCTGGGGTTGCGGTTGGCAGCCAATGAAAAGGCGGACCTGGTGGCGTTCCTGCGGGCCTTGTAGTCTCGGCGCAGGGTGCCGGGGACGCACGGTGAGTTGGACAGGAAGTTAAAGCGGCAGGCTCGTTCGATCGACTCGTCCACGACGCCGGACGTTTTAGCTGACTTGCATTGGTGATCGTCGGGTCGTGGGAGTCTTAGTCAGGGCCTGTCTGCCCGGTTTGCGGGATTTGCGGGGGCGGCGTGGCAACCGAGATGCGGCCGGCCGAACACCAAACATTACCTCCAAACGGACGACAGGCCCGAATCCCGCGGCGAATGATGCACGGAGATGGTCATGGGAGAGTCAATGAGCCTCGCCGTGTTCGTCTTCGTCATCCTGCTTGACGGGGTGCTTGCCTACGCATTCGCCCGGAGTCATGCGCAGGCGCT
Organism: uncultured Steroidobacteraceae bacterium; assembly: GCA_964412975.1. Lineage (GTDB taxonomy): Bacteria > Pseudomonadota > Gammaproteobacteria > Steroidobacterales > Steroidobacteraceae > SCUD01. Next base: position 28,116 of record CAYPQX010000105.1, on the reverse strand, counting down.
GCAAGCGATGAAGGAGAAACCCGGCGTGGTCTGAGTGACCGTACGCGCGTACGCAAGCTGGCTGCTCTTTGCTTTCGTTATCGTACTTATAGGGGTATTCCTGCCGCTCAGTGCAAACCATCATCTTGAGACATTCGAATCATCGCAAACCTCGATTGCGGGAATGATTATTGCCGGCGCCGCGACCGTGTTCCTCGCGACGGCAACTGCTTTCAAATTCAGGCCTCGATGAAGCCCGAGCAAGAGTGCGCACGAGTGCGACCCAGCCGAACGGCCGAAGTGCGTCGGAAGCGGGCATCGGACGGTGGCTCCGGTTCCGAGTTGCGCGGACCGCGAGTCCGCGGTTCGGAAAAAGTTCGGTCGCGATGCCGGTGAGCAGTTGACCGTGTTGGGGCACTCAAAAAACTAAGCCGGTTTTCGCGCTTCCGGTTCGGAATAGGCTCGGTCGCGAGGGGCGGTTCGGTCGCCCAAGCGGAAACCTGTTCTCGGTCTTCGGCTTACTCGCACCGAACCGGGCTCTCCGTCGTCTTGAAAATCCGCGTGTCGGTGGTTCGATTCCACGCGAGCCAGCCCGGCAGGCAAGCCCTGGTCCTTAACGTGGTGCCCGCTGAGCGTGGATAAGACGAGGGCAGCCAAATGGCCGCCCTCGTAACGTGAAGGGCTTCCTCAGCCCTAGTTCGCGCGGATCTTGTACATTGTTGAATTGGCGACTTCGAAGCGCCGGACCTCCGGCGTTCCTTCGAAGGTGTCGCTGAGCGTCTTCAGGATCTCCGGATAGAGGTCCTTGGCATACTTGCGCTCATCGGCTTCCGTGTTCCAGAAGCTGATCGCGACTGACTCGCCGCGGTCCGCGTCGAAGAAGGAGACCTCATCGCGGAAGCCGGGCTGCTTCCTGAGCGTGGGGATGACCTTCTCTTCAAACTTGCGAGTCACCAGGTCGAAGTTGCCTGGCTTAATGTGAGTCGTCACTAGTCTTGCATACATGGCTATGTTCCTCATTGAATCGTCGGTTCAATTACCGAACTCGACATCACCAGCCTGTGCCGGCCACTTGTTAAGTGGATCACGGTCCTGTTGCCTCGACAATTCGGACTTGTACGGACGTACCCTTCATTCCCGCCCGCGTCCCGCTCCACACTCAGTTCAGGTCAAAGCGGTCGAGGGTCATCACCTTGAAATCAGGGCAGGACCGAAAATCAGCGCGCTGGCGTTCGCGCGGGCAGGAATCGGCTATTGCGCAGCAGCGCCGCTGAAATCAGCGAGATCAGTACCCCGACTGGAAAGATCTCGATGAAGGTCATCGACAGCCGGAAAAACGGGTTCGCATACTGCCGACGGAACTCGTCCATCTTCACGATCAGGGCTTCGACGTCGGCCGGCGATGCACCCTTGGCGCGCGCTGCCTCGACCGCGGCGGTGCTGTACGAATCGATGAACGCGAAATCCGTAACCGCCATCGTGATCTCCCAGCCGATCACGTAGATCACACCCGCCACGGCGCTGATCCCGAGGCCTGCGAGCAAGGCCGGAACGAAGCGGATCGCGCCTCCCAGCTCGCGATCGCGCAGGCGCTTCACGCCGAAAAAGATCAGGCTGAGCGCCAGCAGCATGATCAGGTAGCCGGTGAAATGGGAGGTCGCTGCGGAACCCGGCTCCGCGTTTGCCAGCATCAGGCACATGGGCACCGCGACGATGAGGCCGGCGACAATGCCGAAGATCAGGATGATGCGAGACATATCGGAGTCCCTCCTGAGTATGGGTACCGACATTACGCGGCAGGCGCAAGCGCTGCACCATCGTCCAAAAGGGTGATTTCGGCGATCTCACCCTGAATGGCGGCGGCTTTGCGGGCCTACGGCACGAGTCCGAGTTCGCGGGCGAGCAGGATGGCCTCCGTGCGCCGTGCGACCTGCAGCTTTTCGAATAGCCTTGCGACGTGGGTCTTCACCGTATTCGGCGACAGTCCGAGACGCGCGGCGATCTCCTTAAGGGCATTGCAACGACGCACGGCCATCCATGACGTAAATGGTTGCACGGAAGCGCGCGACTCGCCAGAAGTCTGGAAATCAGCGTGTCGGCTGCTCGATTCAGCCCTTGGCCACGCGGGCATCGTATGCAGGAGTAAGCTGCAACCCATGTCCGAACTGCCACGCGGAATGGCCCTGCTGCACGACCCGCTCGCGAACAAGGGGACCGCCTTCACCGAGGAAGAGCGCGACGCGCTCGGCCTGCGCGGCCTGCTTCCCCCGCACGTGCACACGCAGGATGAGCAAATGGCGCGCTCGCTGCAGCAGCTGCGGCGCATGGCCGATCCGCTAGACAAGTATGTCGCGCTGAACGCATTGCACGACCGCAACGAAGCGCTGTTCTTCCGGGTGATCTGCGATCACGTGGACGAGATGCAGCCGATCATCTATACGCCGACGGTAGGGCTCGCCTGCCAGCGCTTCGGGCAGATCTTCCAGCGTCCGCGCGGCATGTTCATCACCGCGAACGACCGCGGCCGGGTCGCGGAAGTGCTTCGCAACTGGCCGCGGAAGGCCGCCATCATCGTCGTCACGGACGGCGAACGCATCCTCGGGCTCGGCGACCAGGGCGCGCAGGGAATGGGTATACCGGTCGGCAAACTTTCGCTCTACACCGCGTGCGCCGGGATCCACCCGAAGCTGTGCCTGCCGATCGCCATCGACGTCGGCACCAACAACGAGACGCTTCTTGCCGATCCGTTTTATATCGGACTGCGCCAGCGCCGAATCACGGGCGCGGCCTACGACGAGTTGATTGATGAATTGATCACCGCCGCCCAGGAGGCATTTCCCGGGGTGCTGATCCAGTTCGAGGACTTCGCCAATCACAATGCATTCCGGCTGCTGGCGAAATACCGCGACCGGATATGCACCTTCAACGACGACATCCAGGGCACCGCGGCGGTCGCGCTCGCGGGATTGTTCTCCGCGCTGCGCGTCAGCGGAGGAGCGCTCGTCGACCAGAAGCTGCTGTTCCTCGGCGCCGGGGAGGCCGCGACCGGCATTGGCGACCTCGCGGTGGAGGCGATGGTCGCGCAGGGACTCGCACCGCCTGCAGCCCGCGCGCGCTGCTGGCTGGTGGATTCGCGCGGCCTGGTCGTGAGGGGCCGTGAAGACCTGGCGGCGCACAAACAGCCGTATGCGCAGGATCACGCGCCCATCGGCGATTTCCTGTCGGCGGTGAGGGCGCTGAAGCCGACCGTCATCATTGGCGTCGCCGCGGTCGGGGGAACCTTCTCTCGCAACGTACTGGAAGAGATGGCGCGCAACAATGTGCGGCCGATCGTTTTCGCGCTGTCCAATCCGACTTCGAAAGCCGAGTGCACCGCGGAGCAGGCCTACCAGTGGACGGGCGGACGAGCACTGTTCGCGAGCGGCAGCCCGTTCGACCCCGTGAAGGTCGATGGCAGGACCTTCGTGCCGCGCCAGGGCAATAACTCATACATCTTTCCCGGCGTCGGCCTCGGCGTGATCGTGAGCCAGGCGCGGCGGGTCACCAATGGCATGTTCATGGCGGCGGCGCGCACGCTCGCGGGACTGGTCGACGAGTCTGACCTGGCACAGGGCAGTCTGTACCCCGCGCTGTCGCGCATCCGCGAAGTCTCCGCGGCAATCGCGACCGCGGTCGCTGCGTCGGCCTACGAGGGCGGGCTCGCCGGCAAACCGCGGCCCGCGGACGTGCTCGCCGACATCAAGTCGCAGATGTACGACCCGCGCTATGCGAATTACGTATAGCGGGTAATCTGCACACGATGGACGTCTTTTCACCAGTTGATCCCGTAGCGCTGCGCTCATCGACCTGGGAGCGCAGCCCGGTTTGGGACGGCGTGTGAATGCTCAACGCGGTGTGGCTCGCCTACTGCACGGAGGCGTACAGGCCGCTCCTTCGTGATGAGCCGGTACGGTTCGTCGTGATTCCGCTGCTCGTGACATATCACTTTGCGGCACAGCATTTCGGCGCCCCTTCTCTTTACCGGTCGCGGGCTGAACGCGCAGGCTGCGTACACACGCGACGTCTCGATCGGATCTTCGCTCTGGGCTTGGGCGGCGCTCTGGTCCTGCTTGCCGAAATCCTGGCGGGATCCGCCGCGTACCAGGATCTGTGGGTCGACCGTTGGCCTGTCTTCGACTGGCTCGTATCGAATCAGGAAGGCATCAGCGAAGCCGCCCTGCTGATATTGTTCGTCGCGACCATTCTCATGCTCGTTGCGGAGGCGCGCGCACCGCGCCGCCGCGCGTGCTTTACATCCTGGGGCCCGCAGCGATGGTCGCCATCGCTCTGCAGAACCGGAGCCTGTTTCTCTTCATCGTGCTCTGGACGTCACAGCATTGGATCCTTGCAACGGGACTCGCTTCCATAACCCCTGGCGGAGAGCCGGCTCCGGCCGGCGGCGCTGTGCGACGCGTTTTTCACGCATCGAATACCCGGCCCTGGGCCATCGTGCTTGTTCTCGCGATTGCCTCGGTCCTCCTGCTGCCTGTCCTGGAGATAGAAGCCAATCGAGATGGGGGCGCACACTTCGGAGAGCAGATCTTCGGCGCCGCCGCAGAGGGATTGCGCACGTCTTCCTGGGTTCCTGCCTTGGTGGCCGTCGGTTTCGCGACCGGGTTCGTGCACCACATCCTGGACCGCGGCGTCTACGGTATGTCGGATCCCCGGGTCCGTTCGGCGGCGCGTGGCCTGTTTGTCCAGCCATCCAGCAGGCGAATACTTCCTCATTCCTGAGGCAGGCCCGCTTAAGCACCCTGATTACGAACCTGGCAACAGCGCCGCATCCAGTGCGGCAATTTCCTCCGGTCCAATCCGGCAGCAGCCGCCAATCATTCGCGCGCCCGCATTGATCCATTGCGGGGCGAGGGCGGCGAGGCTCCCGTGATCCCAGGTACCGTGCCAGTGGCGCGCCCTGGCATTCCACTGTTCACCCGAGTTCGGGTACACGACGATGCCCTTGGAAGTGCCCGCCTTGAGTTCGCGAATGGCCTCGCCGACGACTTCGGGTCGGACGCAGTTCACCCCAATTGCGATTACATTCGATACGCCGTCCAGGAGCCGTGCGCACTGGGTCAGCGGTTCGCCATGGGAGGTTCGGATGCCATCGGGTGAGGTAAAACTCATCCAGGCGCGTACTTCAGGGTGCAGCGCAAGAAGTGCGGCGAGCGCGCGGGCTTCGTCAAGTGCCGGAATGGTTTCGCACGCAAGAAAATCGGCGCCCGAAGTGGCGAGGACTTTGAACCTCCGGGCGTGAAACTCGACGAGTTGATCGACGGTAAGACCGTAGTCGCCGCTGTACTCCGCTCCATCGTGCGAGATGGCGCCATAGGGTCCGACGGATGCCGCCACGTATCGCGCGCGACCGTCCGCTGGGTGATCGCGGCGATAGCGCACACGGGCGGATTGGGCGAGCTCGACGGAACGGCGCAACAGTGCGGTGGTCACGTCCGCCCCGAGTCCGAGCGTCGCGAAGCCTTCGTAACTGACCTGATAGCTCGCCGAGATCGCACAACGCGCTCCGGCGGCGAAATAGTCGTAGTGCAGCTGTTCGATGGCTTCAGGTGCGATTTGCAGCACGTGCGCGGACCACAACGGGCCCGAGACATCGTGGCCGCGACGCGCAAGCTCGGTCGCAAGCCCGCCGTCCAGGATCAACACTTCATCGTCGAGCCCGACCGTTCGCGCCATGCCCGAATCCTACGCTCAGGCCAGCAGTGCCAGCAGTCCCTTGAGGATTTCGACCGGGCGCGGCGGGCAGCCGGGAATGTGCAGGTCCACCGGCACGACGTCTGAGACACCGCCGGTCACGGCGTAGCTTCCGGCGAAGCATCCGCCGTCCCGCGCGCAGCCGCCGACCGCCACGACCCACTTTGGCGCGGGAGTGGCAGCGTATGTGCGTTCGAGCGCCTCGCGCATGTTGTGCGTCACGGGGCCGGTCACCATCAGCACGTCCGCGTGGCGCGGCGATGCGACGAAGCGGATGCCGAAGCGCTCGAGATCGTAGTACGCATTGTTCAGTGCGTGGATCTCGAGTTCACAGCCGTTGCAGGAGCCGGCGTCCACCTGGCGGATTGCGAGGCTGCGACCGAGGCGTTTGCGTGCTGCCTTCTCAAGTGCGCGCGCCAGCTCCGCCAGTGCGGAGTCGTCCGCCGCCGGCGCGCTCTCCGTGAGCGGCGGCTTGACGAGAATTTCAAAGAGGAGCTTGCGCATCGCCTGCAGTCCTCAGAGATCGTGACCGGAATACGAGCAGTTGAACGACTTGTTGCAGAGCGGGAAGTCCGCAACGATGTTGCCCTCGATCGCAGCCTCGAGCAGCGGCCACTGGAACCAGGAGGGGTCCCGCAAGTGGCAGCGCTCAATGCGCCCGCCGGCCCCCACCCGAAGCCACACTAATATGTCGCCGCGGAAACCCTCGACGAGGGCAATGCCCTCGTGCAACGCATGCGCCGTCGGGACGTCTTCGTGCACCGGCCCGGATGGCAGTCTCGCAAGGATCTGTTCCACGAGCGAGAGGCTCTGCTCGACCTCGTGGATGCGGATCCATACCCGCGCATCCACGTCGCCGGCATCGAGGCCCGGCACCTGAAACTCGACCTCATTGTAAGGCGGATAGCCCGGCGCTCGGCGCGTGTCGAAGGCGCGCCCGGACGCACGACCGATGTAGCCGCCGGCGCCGAATCGCCGCGCGAGTTGCGGCTTGAGGATGCCGGTGCCGACCGTACGATCCTGCAGTGATGCCGTGTTGTCGTACAGATCCACCAGTTGCGGAAAGCGGCGCCGCGCCTCGGCGACGAGCGTCGTGATGGCGGCGGCAGCTTCCGGATCGAGATCGCGGGTGACGCCGCCGGGGACGATGACATCGCGCATGAGTCGATGTCCGAAGCAGCGGTCGGCGGCGCGCAGCACCTGCTCGCGCAGCACGCCGCAATGCGCATGTAAGAGCGAAAATGCGGCGTCATTGCAGATTGCCCCGATGTCGCCGAAATGGTTGGCGAGGCGCTCGAGTTCCGCCATCAGCGCGCGCAGCCACTTCGCGCGATGCGGCACCTCGACCTGCAATGCCGCCTCGGCGGCGCGGGCGAAGGCGAACGCATAGGCGACGGTGCTGTCGCCGGAGACCCGTCCGGCAAGTTCGGCGCCACGGGCGAGATCGGCGCCTGCCATCAAGCCCTCGATGCCTTTGTGCACATAGCCGAGTCGCGCTTCGAGCCGGACGATCGTCTCGCCACTCGCGGTAAATCGGAAATGCCCGGGCTCGATGATGCCGGCATGCACCGGGCCCACCGGGATCCGGTGCAGGTGTTCGCCTTCGACCGGAAGGAACGGATAGCGCGGTGCGCCGACGGAAATGCGCTCGGCATTGCCGAGCGGACGGCGGTTTTGCCAGCGCCCGTGATCGAGCCACGGCCGTGTGTCGGGCAGTCCGATTGCCTTCAATCCGAAGAGGTCCTGGATCGTGCGCTCGAGGCGGATCGCGGGCGCATGCAGTTCGGCGATCGAGGGAAACTCCCCGTCGGGGCAGGGCAGGCTCAGCACGCCGATCGCGGCGCCCGGCTCGTCGAGGAGCGCGAGGTGCACGGCATCGGCCTCGCCCCAAAGGCCGAGCAACGTAATGCTGCCTTGCGTGAGGCACTCGGCCGCGAGAGTCCACGTGTCGGCATCCACTACCGTGCGTGGCCATGGCCGATGCTCGGCCGGGCTGCGCCCGGACTGCAGCAACTCGCCGAGGGAGGGCGCATCGATGACCGGCGTCGGTGTGCGGGTCTCGCTCATCCGAGTATCGCCGCAACATGGCGGAACCACTCGACCAGCGGCGGCGGCAGGTAGATGCCGGCCGTGAGCACGAGGGCAAGGTGCAGGTACATCGGCACGTAAGACGCCTGCGCGGGCGCGACATCGCCGCGCACCGGACCGAAAGCCACGCTGTTGAGCCGGAGGAACAGGGCTCCCAGGGCAATGAGGAGCCCGAGCACCAGCGGAATCGCGAGCCAGGGCTGCCGCGCGAACGTCGAAGTCACGATCAGGAACTCGGTCATGAACAGGCCGAGTGGCGGAAGCCCCGCGATTGCCACGACGCCGATCACCAGTCCCCAGCCAAGCCACGGATGCGACACGGTCAGGCCGCCGATGTCCGCCATCTTCTGCGTGCCCTTGACCTGCGCGACATGGCCGACGGCGAAGAAGATCGCGGATTTCGTCAGGCTGTGAAGCACCATGTGCAGCAGGCCGGCGAAATTTGCGAGCGGCCCGCCCATGCCGAAGGCGAAAGCGATGATGCCCATGTGCTCGATCGACGAGTAGGCGAACAGTCGCTTGATGTCGCGGCGCCGGTACAGCATGAAAGCCGCGAACACGAGCGAGACGAGGCCCATCGTCACCATCAAGGGGCCCGGCGCGAGTGCTTCCGGGTTCGCGGCGAGCAGCAGCTTGAAGCGCAGCACCGCGTACAGCGCGACGTTCAGCAGCAGTCCCGAGAGCACGGCCGAGATCGGCGTCGGGCCTTCGGCATGGGCGTCGGGCAGCCAGGCGTGCAGCGGCGCGAGGCCCACCTTGGTGCCGTAGCCGAGCAGCAGGAAAATGAAGGCGAGGTTCAGGAGCGAAGAGTCGAAATCCGCCGCGTGCCGGATCAGGATCGACCAGATCATCGCATCCTGACCCTGGCCGATCACGGGATGCGCGGCCATGTACACGAGAATCGTGCCAAAGAGCGCAAGCGCGATGCCGACGCTGCCGAGGATGAAATACTTCCAGGCGGCCTCCAGCGCCTCGTGCGTGCGGTAGATGCCGACCATCAACACGGTCGTGAGGGTTGCAAGCTCGATTGCGACCCACATCAATCCGATGTTGTTGGCAAGTAGCGCGAGGTTCATGCCGAACATCAGGGCCTGGTACATCGCGTGGTAAAAGCGCAGGTACCCGGGCGTGAGCCGGCCGGTGTCGAGTTCGTGCTGGATGTAGCTCGCGCTGAAAATGCTGGTCGTAAACCCGACCAGCGTGCCGAGCACGATGAAGACGATGTTGAGATCGTCCACCAGCAGGTAGGCGCCCGGTTCGGGCCGTCCGCCGATCAGCAGCACGAGCGCCGCACCGAAACTCAGCATCGCGGCGACGACATTGAGGCGTGCGGTGAGGCGGTAACCTGGCAACACCGCGAGCAGCAGGGCCGAGCCCAGCGGGATCAACAGGATCGCGCGCATCGCGTAGTCGGAAAGCCCGGTCATTGCCGTTCGCCGCGGTGGCGGTCGAGCGCACTTACGTCGACCGTGTCGAAGCGCTCGCGGATGCGGAACAGGAAGATGCCGATCACGATGAACGCGATCAGGATCGAGAATGCGACGCTGATCTCAACGACGAGCGGCATGCCGCTCGCGCCGGTCGCGGCAAGCACGAGGCCGTTTTCGAGTGACATGAAGCCGACCACCTGGCTGACGGCATTGCGCCGCGTCACCATCATCAGGAGACCCAGGAGAACGACCGCGAGTGCAAAGGCCAGATCCTCGCGCGCGAGCGGGTCGGCGCCCTCGGTGACCTGGAGCATGACGGCGATCGAAAGCGCAACGAGCCCCATGCCGGCGAGCATGGTCGGGCCGACGCCGATCACGGTCTCGACTTCGCGATGGATGCCGAGCCGCTGGATCATGCGGTGCAGCGCCACCGGTATCACAATGCCCTTGAATACGAAGGCGATGCCCGCCGTCACGTAAAGGTGCGGGGCGTCCTGCATGTGGGCCTGCCAGCCGACCGACGCCGCGAGCACGAGCGCATGCAGCGCGAAGATGTTGAGGAGCGCATACAGGCGGTCCTGGTACAGCATCATGAAGCTCACGAGCACGAGCCCGCCGGCGAGCATGTGGGCGATGTCGAAGGCAAGGCGGTCCATCAAAGGCTCCTCGACACGAACATCAGGAGCGTTGCCAGCAGTCCGAGCATCAGCGCGGCGCCCAGGAATTCCGGCACGCGGAACACCCGCATTTTCGCGATCGCGGTCTCGAAGAGCGCGAGCAAGGTGCCGGCTACGGCGAGCTTGACGAGCCAGGCTGCGGCGCCGAAGGCAAACGCCGCCGGACCAGCGCCTGGCGGGGCGAGGCCCCAGGGCGCGAACAGGCAGGCGATCAGCGAGACGTAAAGCAGGAGCTTGAGAAACGAGGCGAGCTCGATCATCGCGAGGTGTCGCCCGGAATACTCGAGCACCATTGCCTCATGCACCATCGTCAGTTCCAGGTGCGTCGCCGGGTTGTCCACCGGGATGCGCGCGTTTTCCGCAATCGCGACCATCACAAGCGCGATCAGCGCCATGCCGACGGAGACGCGCAGCCCGACCTCCGGGGAGTTCATGAAGTCCGCGACCGTCGAGAGTTGCGTGGAACCCGCAACGAGCGCGAGCGTGAAGGCAATCAGGAGCATCGCGGGTTCGGCAAGCGAGGCGATCATCACCTCGCGGCTCGAGCCAATGCCGCCGAAGCTGGTGCCGATGTCCATGCCGGCGAGCGCGAGCAGGAAGCGCGCGCTGCCGAGGAGCGCAATGACTGCGATCAGGTCCGCACTCCAGCTGTAGAGCAACCCGGTCGCGAAGGTGGGCACGAGGGCGGCCGCGACCCAGGTGGTCGCGAAGATCAGGTAGGGCGCCGCACGGAACAGCCATGAGGCGTTCTCGGCGAGCACAACCTCCTTGCGGAGCAGGCGCAGCAGATCGCGGTATGGCTGGAAAACCGAAGGCCCGCGCCGGCGCAGCAGCCGCGCCTTGAGCTTGCGCACGAAGCCTGTCAGCAGCGGCGCGAGCAGCAACACCAGCGCCATCTGCGCGAACTGGGTGAGCAGTTCCGGCATCAGGGCCATATCGCAAGCACCAGGAGAAGCGTGACGAGCGCGAGGAACACGAGGCCCAGGTAGCGGCGGATCGTCAGGAACTGCAGCACATTCAGCCGTTCGGCGGCGAAGCCGACGGCGTCGGCGACCGGCGCGTAGAACCAGTCCCAAAGCAGGTCGCGGACGATTGCGACATGTCGCGCGGGCGCGGTGCTGCCGGGTGGCGGCATCTCGACCTGTTCGCGGGCGGCGAATATCCAGGTGCCGAACACGCGGCGGATCGGCTGCGCGAAACTGGCAGCCGTGTATTGCGTCGCCGGATCCGGATCCGGGCTGCCGCAATCCCAGGCTGGGGCCCGGCGGCGCGCGCGCGAGGCGAAGCGATGGATGATCACGACCGCGAGCGAGGCCGAGAGCGCGATGAATGCGAACACCAGCCAGCCGTTGTAGGAACTGCGCCCGGCAGCGACCGGCACGATGGACAGCCAGTCCACGCCCGCCTGCAACGGCATGCGCTCGCCGAGCAACGCCTGCATCGCGGGCGCGAGCGCGTCGATCACGAAGCCGGGCAGGATTCCGGCGGCTAGGCAAAGGGCGGCGAGCACGAACATCGCCGCCAGCGAGAAGCCGTCGGTTTCGTGCGCATCGCGCGCAGCCTCCGAACGCGGGCGGCCGAGGAACGTGATGCCGTAGGCCTTGACGAAGCAGGCGGCGGCGAGGGCCGCCGACAGCGCCAGCATGCCGCCGACCGCCGGCACCATGATCTTGAGCGCCCACTGTGGAAGTTCCGGGCTCTGGAGTATTGCCTGAAAGGTCAGCCATTCCGAGACGAATCCATTCAGCGGCGGGAGTGCCGAGATTGCGATGCAGCCGACGAGGAAGGCGAACGCGGTCTTCGGCATGCGGTGTATCAGGCCGCCCTGCCGCTCCATGTCGCGCTCGCCCGTTGCGGTGAGCACCGCGCCCGCACCAAAGAACAGAAGGCTCTTGAAGACGGAATGGTTGAAGACGTGGAACAGCGCGGCAGTCAAAGCAAGCGCGGCGGCCGCCGGGAGGCCGTTGGCATCGAAGGCGAGAGCAAGACCGAGGCCGATGAAGATGATGCCGATGTTCTCGACCGTGTGGTAGGCGAGCAGCCGCTTCAGGTCGTGTTGCATCAGCGCATAGAGCACGCCGAGCACCGCGGTCGCACCGCCCGCGAGCAGCACCAGGAAGCCCGACCACCATTGCGGCTCGCCAAGCAGTTCGAACACGATGCGGATGAAGCCGTACACGGCGACCTTGGTCATGACGCCGCTCATCAACGCAGAGACGTGGCTCGGCGCGGCGGGATGCGCGAGCGGTAGCCAGGCATGCAGCGGCACCACGCCGGCCTTCGAGCCGGCGCCGAGCAACACGAGCGCGAGCACCAGGAATGCAGTTGCCGGTGCATGCGCTGACTCGCGCATCGAGTCGAAGGTGTAGTCGCCGCCGGCACTGGCAAGAAGCCCGAAGGCAAGCAAGAGCGCAAGCGTGCCGAGACTCGCCATGATCAGGTAGACAAAGCCGGCATGGGAGTTGTCCCGATCCTGGTGGTGCGCCATCACGAGCGCCCAGGAGCTGAGCGACATGAATTCCCAGGAGAGCAGGAAACTGAAGGCATCGTCCGCGAGCACGACAAGGTTCATGCCAGCCAGGAACAGCGGATAGAAAGGCAGCACACGCTGCGGCTCGGATTCGTGGCGGCCGTAGCCCAGGGCGAAAAGCGAGGCCGCTGCGCCGCCGAGGCCTGTAACGAATGAGAAGAACGCAGACAGTGAGTCGAGTCGGAAATGCGCGCCCTGCCATGGCAGGCCGAGCGGAAGCCACGCGGTCGGTGGCGTGGTCGCCGGATCGAGAAGGTGTGCGAGCGCAACTGCCGACATCGCGGTGCAGAGGATGAGCGCAATGCCGTAAACCAGGCGCCGGCCCATGGCGCCCTTGCCGAGTCCGATGCCGATCAAGGCAGTCGCCAGCAATGCGGCGACCCCGGACAGCAAAAGGTCGATATCCGAAATCATCGCCTTGCTTGCGTGCGAACCATGTTCTTGAGCCGGACACCACGTCCCGTGGCCTGGCTCGCGGCGCCTTCGGCGATCAGCTCGATGCCGGCGCGATCAAGCGCCGTGACGAGCTTCATCATGGAATCGACATTGCCGCGAATGACGCCCGCGCTCGCTTCCATGCGCTGAATCGTCGGCACCGATAGCCCAGCGATATCAGCGAGTTCGCGTTGATCGATGCCGAGAAGCCCACGGGCGGCTCGAAGCTGGGCAGAAGTGATCATTGAAGCGGTCAGGTCGTCTGGATGATGTACCATACATCATAAGTAATATCTCAGACAACTTTCCTGATGTGAAACGACGATTGGAATCACCCTTGTCACGAGCATTTGGCGCCGGAATCAGGTACAATCCCGCCGTCTGGTGATTCCCTAGTTCTGTCTTGTCTGGCTCGATGCGCCGCTTCGGCGCGCCTTCTGACCCGGTACAACCATCACGAAAAGCATCGCCGAACCAGCAGGTGGAAATCCGCTTGCTGCAATCTTTCTTATGTGAGTAATTCATAGTGACCAAGTTATTTGTCGGAAATCTTCCCTTCTCTGCGACCGAAGAGTCAGTGCGCGCATTGTTTGCACCGCACGGCACGATCGAGTCGCTCGCGCTGATCAACGATCGTGATACCGGCCGCCCCCGCGGTTTCGGTTTCATCGAGATGTCGAACGCCGATGCTGCCAAGGCCATGCAGGCCCTGAACGGCAAGAATTTCGAAGGCCGTGACCTCAAGGTGAATGAGGCCCAGGCGCGCGAGCGCAGTGGTGGCGGTGGTGGCAACCGCAACGGCGGCGGGAATCGTTACTGATTCCAGCTGCAGACCGGCGGCAGGCCAGCAGGAGAGCCCATGACTGTGGGAATCATTGTTGGCCTGTCGGCGGTCGCGCTTTATCTCGGCCGGCGCTGGTATGGCGCGAGGGCCGAGCTCGCTGAGCTGCTCGTGCAGAACGCCCGGCTCCGGCGACGAATCGAGAAGGGTGCACGCTAACCCGACCTGAAATCCGCGAGGTTTGACCCATGCGCATCGTGTCCCGGACTACCCGATCACTCCTCGAACAGAAACGCGAGAAGTCGATGCGCAAGCGCCAGGCGGCGGGCACGCTTGCGACGGCGTTTCCGCGTGTCGAGCAGGTCCGCATGCAGCTGCGGTTCGTGACGACGCAGGGCGCTGTGCCTGCGGCGCAGACCCATGCGCTCTATCCGTCGGCCCAGGCCTATTTCGAGTTTGCCTGCCCGCATGGCGACTGCGATGGCAGCATCGACCTTAACAATGTCGCTTTGCCGCTGCTCCGCGGTTCCGGCACCCAGGCCGATGGAACGCTTCATTGCCCTGGCTCGCGCACCGCGGGCGGGACGGCGCGCCAGCCCTGCAACCAGCGCGTCGATTTCTGGATCTCGGCGCAATACCAGGCGATCGCCAGGGCTACGGGCTAACGGCCCGGACCGGCCTGATTTCTTCCTGAATTGGCCCTGGAATCGGGGGCCGTGACAATCGCAAAGTTCCTCGTGTATGCTTAATGCGAATCGTTCGCATTCGTATTCACATAAGGAACCGGTATGGCCAAGTCGAGAACCCTGGGAGTTGCGATCGCGCTGGCCCTCGGGACTACCTCCTTAGCTCCTGCACGCGCGGACGACGCGGCGGCCCTCGCGCCGACGGCGCTTCCCAAGGTCACGGTGGTGGCCGAGCACGAGTCGGACGGTTACCTGGCGGCACGCAACCGCTCCGCCATGAAGACGGACACGCCGCTCATCGACGTGCCGCAGTCAGTTTCGGTCGTGACACGCGACCTGATCCTGGACCAGTCGATGCAGAGCCTCATGGATGTCGTGCGCTACGTGCCGGGCGCCGGCATGGCGCAGGGCGAGGGCAACCGCGACGCAGTCATCCTGCGTGGCAACAGCTCGACTTCGGACTTTTTCGTGGATGGCGTTCGCGACGACGTCGAGTACTTCCGCGATCTCTACAATCTCGACCGGGTCGAGGTGCTCAAGGGTCCGAATGCCATGATCTTCGGCCGTGGCGGCGCAGGCGGTGTCGTCAACCGGGTGACCCGCCAAGCGAACTGGTCTGCCAAGCGCGAACTGTCGCTGCAAGGCGGATCCTGGGACAATCTCCGTGCCACATTCGATCTCGGCGACGGCCTGACCGAATCCTTCGCCGCACGCATCACCGGCCTGTACGAGGATTCGGACAGTTATCGCGACGGCGTCCGACTCGAGCGCAAGGGCGTCAATCCGACCATGGCGTGGAGCCTCGGCGATGCGACGGTGCTTCGTTTCTCCTATGAGTACTACGACTACGACCGCATCGCGGATCGCGGCATTCCCTCGCTCGACGGGAGGCCGTTCCAGACCGACGAATCGACCTTTTTCGGCAATCCGGCGCAAAGCCCGACCCATACAACCGTGAACCAGGGCTCGATCGTCGTCGATCACGCGTTCAACGACTACGTCACGATCCGTAACCGCACGATGTACGCGGACTACGACAAATTCTACCAGAACGTGTTTCCGGGGGCGGTGGACGCCCTGACTGGAACAGTGGCGATCACGGCCTACAACGCCCAGCAGTTGCGGGAAAACCTGTTCAATCAGACCGACCTGAGTTTCGCGCTCAACACCGGCGGAATCCACCATGGTTTCCTGGCCGGAGTCGAACTCGGCGAGCAGGTCACCGACAATTTCCGCAACACCGGCTACTTCAACGACGTCGATACATCGATTCAGGCGCCGCTCGATAACCCGACGATCTCGGTGCCTCTAACATTCCGCCAGAACGCGACCGACGCCGACAACCACGGCCGGGCGACGATCGCCGCCATTTACGTGCAGGACCAGATTCGATTTTCGCCGAAGTTCGAAGCGGTGCTGGGGCTGCGCTTCGACAAGTTCGACATGGACTTCACGAACAACCGCACCGGCGAAAACCTCGAAAGTTCCGACGACCTGCTTTCGCCGCGCGCCGGCCTGATCTACAAGCCGATCGAGCCGATGTCGCTGTACGCGAGCTACAGCATGACCCATGTGCCGCGGGCAGGTGCGCAGCTCAACCAGCTCAACGTCACGAACCAGGCTCTCGATCCGGAGGAGTTCGAGAACATCGAGGTCGGCGCCAAGTGGGATGTTCGCCCCGGCATCGCGCTGACCGCTGCGCTTTACCAGCTGGACCGCAGCAATGTCGTCATTCCGGATCCCAATGACCCGACCGTGTCGATCCTCGTCGACGGTCAGCGCACGAAGGGTTTCGAGTTCGGCGCGAGCGGCCGGATCAACCAAGCCTGGAGCATCCAGGGCGGCTATGCATACCAGGACGGCGAGCTGACAGCGGCACTCGGCGGGGCTCGCCTCGCGCAGCTTCCGAAGCATGTCGTGTCGCTCTGGAACCGGTATGACCTGACGGCCGCCTGGGGCTTCGGACTGGGTATCGTTCATCAGACCGAGATGTTCGCGGCCGCCGACAACGCGGTAACGCTGCCGGAGTTCACCCGAGTCGATGCCGGCGTTTTCTATACGCCGAATGACCGCCTGCGCATGCAGCTCAACATCGAGAACCTGCTCGATGAGGAGTACTACCCGAATGCGCACAACAACAACAATATCTCGCCTGGATCGCCGCTGGCGATACGGGCCGCAGTCACGATGAACTTCTGACCTCGGCCCGGCGCGTGCCGGTGGGCGATGGTTGCCTTAGACTCCTGATCCGGAGCAAGCGCAACCGGGAGTCGGGGCATGACCAAGCTGACCTGCGGCCTGATCCAGATGGGGCTGAAGGGCGACACCTCGATGGCGCCCGATCGCATCCGCGATCTGATGATCGAAGCGCACATCCCGTACATTGAGGAAGCCGGAAAGAAGGGCGTGCAGGTCCTCTGCTTCCAGGAAGTATTCACGCAGCCGTACTTCTGCCCGGGCCAGGACCGCAAATGGTACGCGGCCGCGGAGTGCATCCCGGAGGGCCATACGACGCGGCTGATGCAGGATTACGCACGCAAGCACAAGATGGTGATTGTCGTACCGCTCTATGAAGAAGCGATGGCGGGCGTCTACTACAACACGGCGGCAGTGATCGATGCCGACGGCCAGTACCTCGGCAAGTACCGCAAGACCCACATTCCGCAGGTGGATCCGGGCTTCTACGAGAAGTTCTTTTTCAAGCCAGGCGACCTGGGCTACCCGGTGTTCGACACGGCCTATGTGAAGCTCGGCGTCTACATCTGCTATGACCGGCACTTCCCGGAAGGCTGGCGCGCGCTCGCGCTGAATGGCGCGGAATACGTCGTCAATCCATCGGCGACGGTCGCGGGACTGAGCAGGTATCTCTGGGAGCTCGAGCAGCCCGCCTCGGCAGCGGCCAACGGCATTTTCATCGGTGCGATCAACCGCGTCGGCAGGGAAGAACCCTGGGCAGCGAAGATGGGGGAGTTCTACGGTTCAAGCTACATCGTGAATCCACGCGGCAAGATCGAGGCGCAGGCGAGCTACGACAAGGACGAGCTCCTGGTTCACACGATCGACCTCGACATGATCCGCGAGGTCAGGAATACGTGGCAATTCTTCCGCGACCGGCGGCCGGAGACTTACGGGCCGCTGGTCTGAGCCGATGGCTGACCTGAAAACCGTCAGCCAGGCGATCACGGTCGGCAAATTCGTCGAGCTGGACGCCGGCACCGACGTCACGACGAGCCCGCGCTACAACAAGGACATTGCGCCGACGCGTGCGAGCCAGCGGACCTGGAATCACTGGCATATCGCGGCGCTCTGGGTCGGGATGTCGATCTGCGTGCCGACCTACACGCTGGGCGGCGTGCTGACGGCCTACTTCGGGTTGTCCGTCGCCGAAGCACTGTGGACGGTCCTGATCGCGAATGTCGTAATCCTGGTCCCGCTCACGCTGAACGCATTCCCCGGCACCCGGTATGGCATCCCGTTTCCGGTCCTGCTGCGATCGTCCTTCGGCATCATCGGATCGAACGTCCCGGCGCTGATCCGTGCGCTGATCGCCTGCGGCTGGTTCGGCATCCAGACGATGTTCGGCGGTATCGCCGTGCACCTGATGCTCTCGGCGCTGTCGGACTCGTGGGCAAGCCTCGGGACGAAGGGCGAGGTTGCCGGGTTCTTCATCTTCTGGCTCGCGAACGTCTGGGTCGTGATCCGCGGTTCCGAATCGATCAAGCGCCTGGAGGTAATCGCGGCGCCCATGCTTGTGGCGGTCGGCATCGGGCTCATCATCTGGGCCTGGCCGCAGGCCTCGGTCACCGAACTGATCGCGCGACCGCCGAGTCGTCCGGCGGACGCTTCGTTCGCCGGTTTCTTCTTCGCGGGACTCACGGCCATGGTCGGGTTCTGGGCGACGCTCTCGCTCAACATCCCGGATTTCAGCCGCTTTGCCGATTCGCAGAAAAGCCAGATCATCGGCCAGGTCCTCGGCCTGCCGCTCACAATGTTCATGTTCGCGGGCCTCGGTGTATTGATGACGGCCGCATCCGCCAGCCTGGTCGGGCAGACCGTGTCGGACCCGATCACGCTGATCGGCCTCATCGGCAATCCGTCCTGGACCGTCGTCTCGATGTTCGTGATCATCCTCGCGACCATCTCGACCAACACGGCGGCAAATATCGTCTCGCCCACGAACGATTTCCAGAATGTCGCCCCCCGCCTGATCAACCAGACGAAGGGCGTCCTGCTGACAGGCGCGATCGGGATCCTGCTGATGGCGTGGGAACTGTTCAAGAAGATGGGATGGCTCGCATCCGATGTCAGTGTCGAGAGCCTCTACTCAAACTGGCTGATCGGTTATTCGAGCCTGCTCGGACCGATCGCGGGCATCATGATCACGGACTATTTCATCGTTCGCCGCCGGAAGCTCGATCTCGCGGGTCTTTACAGGGATGACGGACCTTACCCGGCGTGGAACCGGGCGGGTTTCGTCGCCTTCCTCGTGCCGGTCGGCCTGACGCTCATTGCGATCGTGACCGGCCGGCTGGGCTGGTTCTACGACTACGGCTGGTTCACCGGCTCCCTGCTCGGCGGATTGCTCTATTATCTTCTGAGCGGCAAGAGGTGAATCGCTTGGCACTGCTGATCCGGGGCGGCACGGTGGTTACGGCAGACGAGACGCGGCGTGCCGACGTGCTGTGCGACGGCGGCCGCATCATTGCGGTCGCGCCCTCGATCGACCCGCCGATGGGTGCCGAAATCGTCGATGCCGGCTCGCAGTACGTCATGCCGGGCGGCATCGACCCGCATACGCACATGCAGCTGCCCTTCATGGGCACGGTCGCTAGCGACGACTTCTACACGGGCACCGCGGCGGGTCTCGCCGGCGGCACGACGATGATCATCGACTTCGTCATACCGAATCCGCAGCAGAATATCCTGGAGGCGTATCGCCAGTGGCGCGGCTGGGCCGAGAAGGCCTGCGCCGACTATTCCTTCCACGTTGCAATCACCTGGTGGGACGAGACGGTCGGCCGCGACATGGAAACGCTCGTGCGGGAGCACGGCGTCAACAGCTTCAAGCACTTCATGGCCTACAAGGGCGCGATCATGGCCGACGACGAGACGCTGGTGAACAGCTTCTCGAAGGCGATCACGCTCGGCGCCATCGTGACCGTGCATGCCGAGAACGGCGAACTCGTCTACACGCTGCAGGACCGGATCTTCAGGCAGGGCATCACCGGCCCCGAAGGGCATCCGCTGTCGCGGCCGCCGGAAGTGGAGGGCGAAGCCGCCAATCGGGCGATCCGCATTGCCGAGGTGCTCCGCGTTCCGCTGTATGTCGTCCATGTCTCCTGCCGTCAGGCGCTCGAGGCGATCACGCGCGCGCGGAACGAAGGACAGCGCGTATTCGGCGAGGTGCTCGCCGGGCATCTCCTGGTCGACGACTCCGTGTACCGGGATGCGGACTTCACGCGGGCTGCGGCGCATGTCATGAGTCCGCCCTTTCGTTCCGCCGAACACCAGGCGGCTCTGTGGCGCGGCCTGCAATCCGGGAACCTGCAGACCACGGCGACCGACCACTGCTGTTTCTGCGCCCCTCAGAAGGCGGCGGGGCGCGACGATTTCCGGAAGATCCCGAACGGCACGGCTGGCATCGAGAACCGGATGGAGGTCCTCTGGCACCACGGCGTCGGCACGGGTCGTCTCACGATGAACGAGTTCGTGCGCGTCACGTCGACGAACGCGGCGCAGATATTCAACATCTACCCGCGCAAGGGCAGCGTATCGGTCGGCGCGGACGCCGACCTCGTCGTCTGGGATCCGGGCGCCAGCAAGACGATTTCCGCGAAGACGCACCGCCAGAATATCGACTTCAACATTTTCGAAGGCATGACGGTGCGGGGTGTCGCATCGCATACGATTGGCGGCGGCAAGCTCGTTTGCGCCGGCGGGGATCTTCGCGCCGAACGCGGCGCGGGCCGCCACGTCGATCGCCCGCCGTATCCCTCCTACTACGAGGCCGTGAAGAAGCAGGCTGAACTCGCGCGGCCCTCGGCCGTAAAGCGAACGTGAACACCCCCGACATCGCGCCGGGCCGGCTGGCTGCCGGCGAGATTGAGCAAAATTTCGCGGACCTGCATCCGCCCTTGTCGAAGTCGGAGGCGCTGATCGCCGCGGATCGCTGTTACTTCTGCTTCGCGGCGCCGTGCACCGCGGCCTGCCCGACAGGGATCGACATTCCGCGCTTCATCCAGTCGATCAGGAGCGGCGACATCGAGGGCGCCGCCTACGCAATCCTCTCCGAGAACATCATGGGCGGCATGTGCGCGCGTGTCTGCCCGACGGAAGTGCTCTGCGAAGAGGCCTGCGTGCGGAATACCCACGAGGAGAAGCCCGTCGACATCGGCCTGCTGCAGCGTTACGCAACCGATCCGGTCATTGACGCAGGCACCCAGCTGTTTCCGCGTGCCGATGCCTCGGGCAAACGCGTCGCCATCGTCGGCGGCGGCCCGGCAGGGCTCTCTTGCGCGCACCGCCTGGCCTGGCTCGGTCACGGGGTCACGATCTTCGGCCGCGACGGCAAGCTCGGCGGACTGAACGAGTTCGGGATCGCGGCGTACAAGACGGTGGATGATTTTGCGCAGCGCGAAGTTGCCTACATCCTAGCGATCGGCGGCATTGAAGTGCGGACCGGCGCCGCGCTCGGCCGGGATCTTTCACTCGCGAAACTGTGCCGCGAGTTCGACGCTGTTTTCCTGGCCGTCGGCCTCGCCGGCGTAAACCGGCTCGGCCTCGAATCGGAAGATCTTCCGGGTGTCATCGACGCCGTCCGCTACATTGCGGAACTCCGCCAGGCGCCGGACAAGGCGCAGCTGCCGGTCGGCCGCCGCGTCGTCGTCATCGGCGGCGGCATGACGGCGATCGATGTCGCCGTGCAGTGCAAGCGTCTTGGCGCCGAAGACGTGACGATCGTCTATCGCCGCGCCCGGGAGCAGATGGGTGCCAGCCGCTTCGAGCAGGACCTGGCGCAGACCAGTGGCGTGCGGATCAGGGACTGGGCGAGGCCGGTGCGCCTGGTCGGTAAGGAGTTCGTGACGCGGGTCGAGTTCGAACACACGCGCGAACGTCCGGACCGGAAACTGGAAGGAACGGGCGAGACGTTTGCAATGAACGCGGACGTCGTCTTCAAGGCCATCGGCCAGGAGATCGCGTGGAATGAACTGGGAGCGGCGAGCGCCATTCTTCGCGTAGCCGACGGGCGCATTGCCGTGGACGCCAGGCGAAAAACATCGCTCGACAATGTCTGGGCCGGGGGCGACTGCGTTGCAGGCGGCAAGAACCTGACCGTGACCGCCGTGCAGGACGGGAAGCTCGCGGCCCAGGCGATCGACGAGTACCTGAAATCGGGCGGGTGAGGCATGAACAAACCGGGCAATGGCGCAATCGACCTGGCTTCGGAGTTCCTCGGCATCCGTTCACCGAATCCGTTCTGGCTCGCTTCCGCGCCGCCGACCGACAAGGCCTACAACGTCAATCGCGCATTCGAGGCCGGTTGGGGCGGCGTCGTCTGGAAGACGCTCGGCGAGGACCCACCGATCGTCAATGTCAGCGGACCTCGCTACGGCGCAATTCACTCGAACGACCGCCGGGTGATCGGGTTCAACAACGTCGAACTGATCACCGACCGGCCCCTCCAGACGAACCTGGACGAGATCCGCCAGGTCAAGCGCGATTGGCCGGACAGGGCCGTCGTCGTCTCGGTCATGCTGCCGATGAATCGCGAGGTCTGGGCAAAGTACGTGCCGATGATCGAGGACACGGGCGCCGATGCGCTCGAGCTCAACTTCGGCTGCCCGCACGGCATGTCGGAGCGCGGCATGGGTTCCGCGGTCGGGCAGGTGCCCGAATACATCCAGCAAGCGACCGAATGGTGCAAGTCGGCGGCACGCGTACCGGTCGTGATCAAGCTGACACCGAACGTGACCAACATCCTCGGGCCCGCGAAGGCGGCGAAGGAGGGCGGCGCGGACGCCGTCTCGCTCATCAACACGCTGAACTCGATCATGCGCGTCGACTACGACACGCTCACGATGTACCCGGCGACCGACGGCATGGGCTCGCACGGCGGCTATTGCGGCCCGGCGGTCAAGCCGATCGCGCTGCACATGGTCGCCGAGATCGCACGCAATCCAGAGACCCGGGGACTCCCGATCTCCGGCATCGGTGGGGTCACGGACTGGCGCGATGCGGTCGATTTCCTCGCGCTCGGCGCGAGCAACGTGCAGGTCTGCACGGCCGCGATGGTGTACGGCTTCAGGATCATCGACGACCTGCAGAGTGGCCTGGGCAATTTCCTGAGAGACAAGGGCATGAAGAGCGTGAAGGACCTCATCGGGCGCGCCGTGCCCTCCGTGACGGACTGGCAATACCTCAACCTGAATTACGTCGTGAAGGCGCGGATCGACCAGGACCTGTGCATCCAGTGCGGCCGCTGCCACATCGTCTGCGAGGATGCCTCGCACCAGGCGATCACCCACACGGTCAACGGCCAGCGGCGCTTCGAGGTCATCGACGAGGAGTGCGTCGGCTGCAATCTCTGCGTCAGCGTCTGCCCGGTCGTCGACTGCATCACGATGGAGCGCCTGACCTCGGGATTCGACGCCCGAACGGGGCGTCCTATTGATGACAAGAAATCGGACTGGACCACGCATCCCAACAACCCGATGCGCCGGCCCGCCTGATGAAGCCTGACTATGCGGCGATGCTCGAGATCGCGATCGAGGAAGCCCGCACCGGCCTCGCGGAAGGCGGCATCCCGATCGGCGCGGCGCTGTTCGATGCCGGCGGCAGGTTGCTCGGGCGCGGCCACAACCGCCGCGTGCAGGAGGGCGATCCGTCGGTGCACGGCGAGACGGACGCTTTCCGCAAGGCCGGTCGCCAGCGCAGTTATCGCGACAAGATCATGGTGACGACGCTGGCGCCCTGCTGGTACTGCAGCGGCCTGGTGCGCCAGTTCAATATCGGCACCGTGATAGTCGGCGAGTCGGTCAATTTCAGCGGCGGCTTGGACTGGCTGCGCGATTACGGCGTCCAGGTCATCGACCTGCATTCAGCCGCATGCATCGCGTTGCTGGGGTCGTACATCCGCGCCAACCCTGCCGTGTGGAACGAGGACATCGGCGAGGGGCCGGCGTCTTGAGCGGGGCGCCGCGACCGCATCAGCCGTTCGTCGCGCCGGAAAGCACAATGCGCGAGTTCACGCTCAAGGCGTTGGGACTCGGCATCGTCTTCGGCATCGTGTTCGGCGCCGCCAATGCTTACCTGGGCCTGCGCGCCGGCCTCACGGTCAGTACCTCGATCCCGGTCGCGGTGATGACCGTTGCCGTGTTCCGGCTTCTGAGCCGGATCGGGCGACCGGGCACGATCCTCGAAGCCAACATCTCGCAAACCACCGGCTCTGCCTCGAGCTCGCTGGCATCGGGCGTGATCTTTACGCTGCCCGCCTTGTTCATGTGGGGCATGGCACCCGACCTGCTGCAGATGATCCTGCTGGCGCTCTGCGGCGGCGTCCTCGGCGTGCTTTTCATGATTCCGCTGCGCGAGTACCTGATCGTCCGCGAACACGGTCAGCTGCCGTATCCGGAGGGCACGGCCTGTGCGGCGGTGCTGAAAGCGAGCCAGCAGCGCGGTGCGCAGGCGGCAAACGTGTTCCTGGGCCTCGGCATCGGCGCGGCATTCAAGGCACTGACCTCCTGGGCGCGCGTCATCCCGGATCACCTGTCGATGAAGGTACCGCTGCTCAACAAGGCCGAGCTCAGCATCGATCTCTCGGCCGCACTATTCGGCGTCGGCTACATCCTGGGCCCGCGGGTCGCGACGATCATGGTCGGCGGCGGCCTGTTGTCTTCCATCGTGATCATCCCGGTGCTGGCGACCTGGGGCGAGTCACGGCTCGACCCGCTGTTCCCGGAGACCGTCAAGACGATCGCGCAGATGTCCGCAGGCGAGTTGTGGAACCGCTACGTGCGCTACATCGGTGCGGGTGCCGTCGCCACGGCCGGCATCCTGACCCTGATCCGCACGATTCCGGTGATGCTGCAGAGCTTTCGCGCCAGCGCGCGCGGTTTCCGCGACGCCGGTACGGGTACGGGTGCCACGCAGAGAACCGGCCGCGACTTGCCGTTGTGGTTCCTTGCCGCCGGCGCCCTGGTCGTGACGCTGGTGATGTCGCTAGTGCCCCAGGTGTTCAGCGTCATCGAGGGCGTGCCGCGCCAGCTGGTCGCGGCGATCTGCGTCGTCGTGTTCTCGTTCTTCTTCGTCACGGTCGCCGCGCGGATCGTGGGCCTCGTCGGCGTGACCAGCAACCCGACTTCGGGCATGACGATTGCGGCGCTGCTCGGCACGGCCACGATTTTTCTTGCGATCGGCTGGACCGACGCCACCGGCAAGGCGGCTGCGCTGATGGTTGGCTGCGTGGTGGCGATCGCGGCTTCGATCTCCGGCGACACCTCGCAGGACCTGAAGACCGGATTCCTGCTCGGCGCAACGCCGCGCAACCAGCAGCTCGCGCAGCTGGCCGGCGTGCTGACCTCGGCGACCTTCGTGTGCCTGTCGGTCCTCCTGCTCGCGGAGACCTTCGGCTTTGGCGGCAAGGACCTGCCGGCGCCGCAAGCCACGCTGATGAAGCTCGTCATCGACGGCGTGATCGACCAGTCCCTGCCCTGGGGACTCGTCGCAATCGGCGCAGCCATTGCGCTTGCTGCCGAGATTGCCCGCATCCCCTCGCTGCCGTTCGCGGTCGGCGTATATCTGCCACTGTCAACGATGACGCCGATCTTCCTCGGCGGCCTGCTGCGCTGGTACCTGACTCGCGGCGCCGATGCAGAGCGCATGCAGGCGCGCACCGACCGCGGCGTGCTGCTGGGATCGGGCTTCGTCGGTGGAGAAGGCCTGCTCGGGGTCGGCATCGCGGGCGCCGCCTTCATGCTCGGCCGCAAGCCCGACGGGCTGGGCCATGCCTGGGCCGGTGAGGCCGGCGCCTGGGCACTGGGAGCCGTCGCATTCTCCCTCCTGGCGATCTGGTTCGCGCGGAGGGCGCGCGCGTGAGACGTATCCCGGTTGGCCTGCATCTGGAATATGATCGGCACCATCTCAGCAACACCCGCCAAAGGGGATTCAATGAAGAAGAAGAACCTGGCCCTCATCGCGAGCGCCATTCCGATCGGGAGCCTGATAGCGGGCCATGCCGCCATCGCGCAGGAGGCGTCCTTCGAGCCTGTCATCGTGACTGCGCAGAAGCGCGAACAGAGCATCTATGACGTGCCGGTCTCCATCAGCGCGTTCTCGGCCGACACGATGGAAAAGCAGGGAATCTCGGACCTGACGGATATCGGCAAGTTCGTGCCGAACCTCAATGTCACGGGTTTTTCGGCCGGCCATACGTCCTCGGCCAATCCCTTCATTCGCGGCATCGGCCTGCAGGACCACCTGATCACGACCGATCCGGGCGTGGGCGTCTATGTCGACGGCATCTACCTGGGCCGTCAGGTGGGCCAGAACTGGAGCCTTGCGAACATCGAGCGCGTCGAGGTGCTGCGCGGTCCGCAGGGAACCCTGTACGGGCGCAATTCGATCGGCGGTGCCATCAATATCATCACGGCGAAGCCTGGCGACGAGGACGGTGGACGAGTGTCGTTGACGGTCGGGGACCGCGGCCGCATGAACGCCGATTTCTACACGAACATGAGTTTCTCGGACCAGTTTGCCATGTCCGTGACGGGCGCATTCCAGCACCGCGAAGGGCTCGGCAAGTTCGTGATGCTCGAGAACCCGCGCAAGGAAGTCGGCGAGATCGAGGATATTTCTGCACGGGTCGCGCTCAAGTGGTCGCCGACCGATCGCCTGTCGTTTCTCCTGACGGCCGACGGCAACGAGGGCGACAACGGGCTTCGCCCCTATGACACGCTGATCGACGAGGTGCCGAACGGCGGCGTATTCGCGGCCGGCTACCGCAATTCCGACACGGCCGCGAACCCGTACAACAACAATACCGGCCAGGAATCCCAGATCGCGGTGACGAACGAGGCAGAGGGCGTCTCGCTGACGGTGGACTACGCGATCTCCGACAACATGGCAGCGAAGCTGCTCCTGAGCGACCGCCATTCGGAGTACCAGGCCGGCCTCGACGACGACGGCTTCTTCGACGATTTCCTGAGCTTCCCGGAAATCGGCGAAGCCGACCAGCAATCGGTCGAGCTGCAGCTGACGGGTACATTCGGGGCCTGGGACTACGTGGCCGGCCTCTACTGGTTCGAGGAGGAGGGCAGCAACAGCCAGGACCCGACAATCTTCCTCGGTGGCCCGGGCGATTTCCTGCTGACACAGAAGGTCGACAGCCAGGCGATCTACGCGAACGTCGGCTACAACCTTTCTGAAGACCTCCGGGTCTCGGGCGGACTGCGCTACACACAGGACGACAAGACCGCCGGAACCAACATCAATTCCGGCCTGATCGTCGAATCCAATTCGCGCGACTGGTCCGAAACGAGTTGGGACCTTTCGGCGAACTACCAGTTGAACGATCGCCTGAACGTCTACGGCACGATCCAGAGCGGCTACCAGTCAGGACAGTATCCGCCGCGTCCGTTCTGCCTGTTCGGCTTCCTGGATTTCACGCAGCCGGGCAACGTGAGCCGGCCGAACTGTTTCGTCGCAAACGACAACGTGACGGCGCAGAACTACGAGGTCGGCCTGAAGGGGCAGCCGCTCGACAACCTGCAGATGAGCGTCGCGGTTTTCTACACCGACTACTCGGATCTCCCGTACCAGGTCAGCACGACCGCGGGTGGCGGCGGATTCAACACTGAGAACATCATCGTCGACCAGACATCGATGGGGATCGAGTGGGAGAGCACCTGGCTGGTGACGGATGCTTTCCGCCTGTACGCGACACTCGGCTACATCGACGCCGACGTGAAGGACGAGAACCCGGCCGCGGTCGCGCCGCTGACGCCGGAGCTCACCTTTTCTCTGAGCCCGGAGTTCAACTTCCCGCTCGGGAATGGCGACGTCACATTGCGAGCCGACTATTCGTTCCGCGACGACATGTACGGCGAACCGAGTTCGGACCCGGGCCGTTTCACCCGCATCGACAGTCGCGACCTGATCAATTTCGACATCACCTACCGGCCCACGGGCGGCGACTGGACCGTATCGGCCTATGGCAAGAACGTCACGGATGAGCGCTATGACAACGCGCGCCTCAATACCGGCGACTACATCCTGGTCATACTGTCGAACGACGCGAGCGAGTTCGGACTCCGCATGACCAAGGAATTCTGAACGATACAGGCGGGCCCGGATGGCCGGGCCCGCTTGCCAGATTCCGGTGACGAGATCCAAAAAAATGCGGATGAGGTGGCTAACATAGGGGCCGATGGGCCCCGATCTCTGCAAGCGAACCGGATTCGCGGCCGTGGCACTCGCGGCCATTTTGCATGCGCCGTTATTGCAGGCTGCAGACAGCGCATACCTGGGTCTCCTGCGGGCCCGCGACCTCACGCCATTCGGTTTCCTCCGCCTCGACATGCGCCCGGCACACGCGATTTCCGCTCCCGAGGGGACATGGGCCTTCGAGGTGGAACTCGCCCACCAGAACACCTGGGCGTTGACCAGGCCGGTCGAGGAGTACTTCGAATCGCTGCCCGGCCGCCGCCAGCTCGGGGATGCCGAGCTCGCCGATATCCGGGCGCTGCCCGGCGAGAACTACCTCGTCGAC
>CAYPQX010000104.1:0-6792 GCA_964412975.1 uncultured Steroidobacteraceae bacterium | reverse complement strand
CTGGACCGCTGCTCTCGATCCGGAGCAACAAGTGGAGCAGGCCGTGGCACTTAAGGCTTTCCGCTACGAGGCGGACTTGCACAATACTGCCGCTAAGCCAGGCTCCTGGGTTTTTCACATTAGGGTCGAGAGGTTCCCAGGTCCATATCGAACACCGCAGGCGGCGCCAAACCGTTGACGCCCGCGCATCCCGCGCGAGGCGCCTTTAATTCAGTTCCCGAGTTGCTGGCCTCGCGTCAAAGCCGACTCGACGCGCTCGCGCATCGCCTTGATCCGCGCGGCGAGGTCGGTCTCGAGGCCTTCGTCGTGGCCGCGCGACTGCAGCAGCTCGTTGACGATGTTAAGGGCCGCCATGACCGCAATGCGGTCGAGCCCGACCACCTTGCCGCTGTCGCGGATCTCGCGCATCTTGCGGTTCAGGTACTCGGCCGAATCGAGCAGCGCCGGCCGCTCCTCGACAGGGCAGGTGACGTGGTATTCCTTTTCGAGGATCCGGACGCTTACCCGGCTCTGGTCCGCGCTCATGCTCCGCTCTCCATCGCCTTCAGGCGGCCGATCATCGCTTCGACACGCGCCCGGACCTGTTCGTTCTTCTGCATCAGCGATGCACGTTCGGCGGAGAGCGTGTCCTGGCGCTGGCGCAGCGCACGGTTCTCTTCCTTCAGCTGGGCGACCACCCCGACCAGCTCGTCGAGGCGGCGTTCAAGCCGCTTGAATTCGCGCTCGAGGCCGGGTTTATTGGACTCTTCCATGGCGCCCTTATGCTGCCACGACCCGCCAATTACTGCTACCGTTTGGGGATGACGCACCGCGAGATTCAGTCCGCCCTCGATGGGATGGAAATTGCTGTCGACGCGGCCGAGGTCCATGGGCTTCTTTGCGGTGCCTTCTGCGTGCGCAAAGCGTATGACGTGCGGACCTGGATCGCTGACCTGGCGGAAGACGCGGGTGCGCCCGCACCCGATGGCGCGCCGCCGGAAGCGCTGCTGGCGGCGCATGAGGAGACCCTCGATGCACTGTGCTCGCTGAACTTCGGGTTTGCGCCGGTCCTGCCGGATGATGAGGTCACCCTTTCCGACCGGGTCGCCGCGCTTGCCGCCTGGTGCGACGGCTTTTTGTACGGCATCGGTTCGGGCGCCTCGGGCGCCGAGGTCATGAAGGAGGGAGACATCGGCGAGTTCCTGCGCGACCTGACGGATATCGCCCGCGTCGAGCTCGAGCCGGGACGCAGTGCCGAGGCTGCCGAGAGCGATTACGCCGAGCTTGTGGAATTCGTGCGTGCCGGCGCCCAGCTTGCCTGGGACGAGCTCGCAGAGTCGAGGGCGCATGCAGCGGGATGAATTTGCAAAGCGCAGGCGCCAGCTGATGCGGCTCATGGGCCGGGACGCCATCGCGATCCTGCCCGCCGCCCCGGTCCGGACGCGCAATAACGACGTCGAATACCCGTATCGTCCGGACAGCGACTTCTATTACCTGACTTCGTTTGCGGAACCCGATGCCGTCGCGGTGCTGCTGCCGGGGCGTCCACAGGGCGAGTACGTGTTGTTCGTGCGCGACCGTGATCCGGCGCGCGAGGCCTGGGACGGCGCGCGCGCGGGGCCGGAGGGTGCGGTCAAGGGTTTTGGCGCCGACGACGCCTTTCCGATTGGCGACATCGACGAGATCCTGCCGGGGCTGCTCGAGCGCTGCTCGCGTGTCTTTTACACGGTGGGCACGCACCCGGAGTTCGACAAGCGAATGATTGGCTGGGTCAATCGCCTGCGATCGCAGGGCAAGCAGGGTATGCATACGCCGCATGAATTCGTCGCGCTCGATCACCCGCTGCACGAGATGCGCCTGTTCAAGAGCCGCTCGGAGCTCGCCACGATGCGCCGCGCGGCACGAATCGCCTGCGATGCCCATCGCCGGGCGCTCAGGGCGACTGCGCCCGGGCGCATGGAGTACGAGGTGATGGCGGAGATCCTGCACGAGTTCCATCGACGCCGCGCGGACGTCTCGTATCACCCGATCGTCGGCAGCGGCCCGAATTCCTGCGTGCTCCACTATCGCGACAACGATCGGCAAATGCGGGACGGGGAGCTCCTGCTGATCGACGCCGGCTGCGAGTTCGACTATTACGCATCCGACGTGACTCGCACGCTCCCGGTCGGCGGGCGTTACAGCCGGCGCCAGCGCGCCGTCTACGAGATCGTGCTCGAGGCCCAGAAGGCGGCGATCGCGAAGGTCCGCGCGGGCGGGCACTGGAACGATCCACACGAGGCCGCCGTGCGCGCCATCACCCAGGGGCTCGTGCGCATCGGCCTGTTGAAGGGGCGCGTTCCGAAGCTCATCAAGGATGGTACCTATCGTCAGTTTTTCATGCACCGGGTCGGGCATTGGCTCGGCATGGACGTCCATGACGTCGGCGAATACAAGGTCGGCGAGCAATGGCGGCTGCTCGAACCGGGCATGGTGACGACCATCGAGCCGGGCATCTACATCGCGCCCGGCACGAAAGGCGTGCGGCGGGAATGGTGGGGCATCGGCGTGCGCATTGAGGACGACGTCGTCGTGACTTCGGGCAAGCCGGAGGTCCTTACCGCCGGCATGCCGACGGATCCCGACGAGATCGAGAGCCTGATGGCGGCGGCGTGAGCGATACGAAGCCCCGCCGCTGCGATGTCGCAATTGCCGGCGGCGGCATGGTGGGCCTGTCGCTCGCAGCGGCGCTCGCCGAGCTTCCACTCGACGTGGTCGTGATCGAACCCGTCGCGGCCGCGGCCGAAGCGCAGCCGAGTTTTGATTCCCGCACGACGGCGCTCTCGTCCGGCAGCCGGCGGGTGCTCGAGGGCGTCGGCATCTGGCGCGGTATTGCGGGTGAGGCAACGCCGATAGGCCGCATCCACGTTTCCGAGCAGGGCGCTTTCGGAACCGCCTGCCTGACCGCGGCGGAACAGGGCGTCGCCGCGCTCGGCTACACGATCGAGAACCGCCTGCTCGGCCGGGCGCTCCGCGAGCGCGTGGCCGCCGTGCAGCGGTTGAATCTGTGTCCGTCGCGCGTCAGTGAAGTGCAGCCTGGGGAGGAGGCCGTGTTGCTCCGGACCGACGCGGGCGACTCGTTTGCGGCACGGCTCGTCGTCGCGGCGGACGGCGCGCAATCCGCCGTGCGCCAGGCGCTCGGCATCGGTGCACGCGTCTCGGACTATGGCCAGCACGCGATCGTCGCGCATGTCGACACGGCCCGCTTTCACGACTACACGGCTTATGAGCGCTTCACGCCGACCGGGCCGATCGCCGTGCTGCCGATCGCGGGTGGCCGCTCGGCCATCGTCTGGACGCTCGCACCGGACGCCGCGCGCCGCGTGCTCGCACTCGAGGACGATGCCTTCATCGCACAGTTGCAGGAAGCGTTCGGCTTGCGGCTCGGGCGATTCACGCGTGTTGGCAGCCGCCAGAGTTATCCGCTGGCGCTCACGAAGTCGGAACGCCTGACCGCGCCGCGGGCGGTGATCCTCGGCAACGCCGCCCAGGCGCTGCATCCCGTGGCGGGACAAGGTTTCAATCTCGCATTGCGCGACGTCGCGATGCTTGCGGAGCTGCTCGCGGACTCGGGCGGCGGCGATCCCGGCGCGGCCGCGCTGCTCGATCGCTACGCGGCATGGCGTGCACCGGACCGCGAAGCCGTCATCCGATTCACCGACTCGCTGGTGCGCGGCTTTGGCATGCCGCTCGCACCGTTGCGGCGCCTGCGCGGCAGCGGGCTCCTGCTTTTCGACCTGCTGAGGCCCGTCAAGCACGAGTTCGCGCGCCGCACCATGGGACTGGCGGGCCGGCAGCCGCGTCTTGTGCGCGGACTGCCGCTGCTCCGGCAGCCGATGACGGCAAGCGGGAGCGCGGGTCCGTGAAGCGCGATTTCGATGTCGTGGTCGTCGGCGGCGCGATGGCGGGCGCCGGCACCGCGGCCTTGCTCGCGGCGACGCCTGCGACTGCGTCCCTTCGGATCGCGCTGGTCGAGCCGAAGCCGGCGACGCTCCCGGCCGCCGGCGCACCATTGGATCTTCGCGTGTCGGCCCTGTCGCGGGCTTCGCAACAGCTGCTCGAACGAACGGGTGCCTGGCCCGCCGTGGCCTGTAGAGCCGGCGCCTACGAGCGGATGGTGGTCTGGGAAGAACGCATGGATCCTGCCGGGCCTCAAGCGCTCGTCTTCGATGCGGCCGAGCTCGGCGAACCGGATCTCGGGCACATCGCCGAGAATCGAAGCATTCAGGCCGCGCTGACTGCGCGTGCGCAGGAGGCGGGCGTCGTCCTGCTTCGTGCAGGCCTGACCACGCTCGAATCCGCGGACGAGGCGATCCGCATCTGTCTCGACGACGGCCGCGAGTACCGGGCGGCACTTGCCGTCGGCGCGGACGGTGCCGACTCGGCCGTGCGCCGCCAGGCCGGCATTGACGTACGTGGCTGGGACTACGGCCAGCGCGCGGTGGTCGCGCATTTGCAGCCGGAGCGGCCGCACAGAGAGACAGCCTGGCAGCGCTTTCTCGACACCGGTCCGCTCGCGCTCCTGCCGCTCGCGGACGGCCGCGTGTCGCTCGTCTGGTCGACGCTGCCCGCGATGGCAGAGGAACTCACGGCGTGCGATGAGGAGCAGTTCGCAGCACGCGTGACGGAATCCTCGGCCGCCGTACTCGGACGGCTCGTGCCGGCGAGCCTGCGCGCCTCGTTTCCGCTCCGGCTCCTCCACGCCCGCCGTTATGCCGCCCGGCGGGTCGCCCTCGTTGGCGATGCCGCCCATACGGTCCACCCGCTGGCCGGACAGGGCATCAACCTCGCATTCCTTGACGCGGCGGCACTTGTCGATGTGCTGGGCGCCGCGGTCGAATCGGGCGACGATCCGGGCGAGTTACGTGTGTTGCGCCGCTACGAGCGCTGGCGCAAGGCCGAAGCGCTGCCTGCGATCTTGCTCCTGGACGGCATCAAGCGGCTGTTCTTCGGCGGCAACCCGACGCAGTCGCGGCTCCGGCAGGGTGCGCTCGGGTTCGTGCAGTCGGCACGGCCACTCAAGCGGATTTTCATGCAGCGCGCGCTCGGCCTCGCGGGCGAGGTACCGGCTTCCGTGCGTCGACCGCCTGGAGGCTTCCTATGAGCGGATGTCGACGTCCTTGGTTTCGCTCAATGCGATGAAGCCGACGATGCCGCTCATCGCGGCGATCACGATCGGATACCACAACCCGTAGTAGATGTTGCCCGTCAGCACGACGAGTGCCGAGGCGAGGAAGGGCAGGAAACCGCCGAACCAGCCATTCCCGATGTGATAGGGCAGGCTCATCGATGTATAGCGGATGCGGGTCGGGAACAACTCCACCAGGTAGGCGGCGATCGGCCCGTAAACCATCGTCACGTAGACCATCAGGATCGTCAGCAGGAGGAACGTCACCGGCCGGTTGACGCGTTCCGGGTCCGCAGCCGCGGGATGGCCTGCCGAGGCGAGCGCTTCGCGGTATGCGACCTCGTCGAATCCTTCGAGTCGCAGGCCCGCGATCGTCGTCACGACGTCGTGGCCGGCCCCGGGCGCCGCACGTTCGTAGCTGACACCCGCCTTGGTCAGGAAATCGCGTGCCTGGTCGCAGGCCGTTGCCGGCTTCGCGAAGATGCGGAAGCGGCAGTCCTGACCCGCCACCGTCACGGCCGCGCGCGACTCGAACTCGGCTAGCGCCGGATTCACCGACAGCGTCAATCCCTTGAAGATCGGAATGAAGGTGAGCGCGGCGAGCAGGCAGCCAGCCACCATGATCCGCTTGCGGCCGATGCGGTCGGACAGCCGGCCGAAGATCACGAAGAACGGCGTACCGACCACGAGTGCCGCGGCGATCAGCAGGTAGGACGTCTGGAAATCCAGCTTGAGCGTGTTCTGGAGGAAGAAGAGCGCGTAGAACTGGCCCGTGTACCAGACGACGCCCTGGCCCGCGGTGACGCCGAGAAGCGCGAGCAGCACGAGGCGCGCATTGCCCCATCGCGCGAAGCTCTCGGTCAAAGGCGCGCGCGACAGCCGTCCTTGCGCCTTCATCTCGACGAATACCGGTGATTCCTGGAGCTTGAGCCGGATGTAGACGGAAACGCCGAGCAGGACCACCGAGAGCAGGAAAGGTACGCGCCAGCCCCAGTCGCGGAACGCCTCCTCGCCAAAACCGAGCCGGCAGGCGAGGATTACGGCGAGAGACAGGAAAAAGCCGAGCGTCGCGGTCGTCTGGATCCAGCTCGTGTAGTAGCCGCGTTTGCCGTGCGGCGCGTGCTCGGCGACATACGTCGCGGCACCGCCGTATTCGCCGCCGAGCGCGAGACCCTGTGCGAGGCGCAGGGTCACGAGCAGGACCGGCGCCCAGATGCCGATCTGTGCATAAGTCGGCAGCACGCCGACGAGCGCCGTCGCAATGCCCATGACGACGATCGTGATCAGGAAAGTGTACTTGCGGCCGATCAGGTCGCCGATGCGACCGAACACCAGCGCGCCAAGTGGACGCACCGCGAAACCTGCGCCGAATGTCGCGAGACTGGCCAGGAAAGCAGCGGTGTCGTTGCCCGGCGGGAAAAAGAGCGCCGAAAAGAAAACGGCGAGCGTGCCGTAGAGATAGAAGTCGTACCATTCGAAGACGGTGCCGAGCGAGGAGGCGAAGATCACCCGGCGATGCGCCGCATCGATCCCGCCCCTAGACAAGGGCGTCCCGCTGCAAAAGGGGACGTTCACCTTTAAAGGGGGCGCGCACCATTAGGGCGGAAGGGGTTGCGCGTGGTAGAGGCGGTTTCATCTAAATGTTA
>CAYPQX010000103.1:0-12862 GCA_964412975.1 uncultured Steroidobacteraceae bacterium | reverse complement strand
GGACGGGATAACCGCTGAAAGCATCTAAGCGGGAAGCCCCCCCCAAGATGAGATCTCCCTGAGGACTTGATCCTCCTGAAGGGCCGTCGAAGACTACGACGTTGATAGGCTGGGTGTGTAAGCGCAGTAATGCGTTCAGCTCACCAGTACTAATTGCCCGTGAGGCTTGACCATATAACACCCAAGGAGCCTGAGCTCCGTGGATGCGACACATAGAGTTTCCAAAATTCCGGACATGCCGGCGCCGCTGCGATCGGCGGCGCCGGCGCCAGTTTTCCTGGCGGTCATAGCGGGCGGGAACCACCCGATCCCATTCCGAACTCGGAAGTGAAAACGCTCTGCGCCGATGGTAGTTTGGCCGTAGGCCAGGTGAGAGTAGGTCACTGCCAGGATCCCACATGAACCCCCCGACGGAAACGTCGGGGGGTTTTTTTATCAGGGCTTCGCGGCGTCGGCCGCCAGTCCGCCGAACTGCTGGCCGTTCACCTGATCCACGATCGGCGCAAGCTGGTCGAGTTTGTGCGCCGGGTCGCCGCTGATTCGGTGCGTTACGACAACCGTGGTCGCGCCGTTCTTCTCCTCGAGCGCAACGGTGATGACGCCCGAGATCGCCATCTCCTGCAATGGGCCGAGCGCCGCGTCGAGCCGCAGCATTTTTTCCTTGAGCACCATGACCACGCGGCCGTGCTCGACGCTGTTGCCGTCCCAACGCTCGCAGAAGCAGCCGCCGGTCTCGGCGACGAGGCTCAGGTTTTCGCGCTTGCCCGACCAGGTGTGATCGGCAGGCCACCAGCGCTCGGGATGCTGCAGCGAATCCCAGACTTTCGCCGCCGGGGCGGCGATCGTGTAGCGCTGCTCGATCAGGAAGGCATCGGCAGTCGCAATCTTCACTTCGGCGCGGGCCGTAAGCGGCAGTCCTGCAACGAGCGCCACCGCCAGAATCCGTGTCCTCATGGATTCACTCCTTCGACTGCCATTCGTTTTCGTCCTGCCGTGCGAGCTCGTCGAGATCGCCCGGCGTACCCGCGGGATCGTCCACCCACTCCCGCAGCGTCGGGCCGCCATTGATCAGGTCGATTGCGAGGCGCGTCGTTTCGTACTCGTACGCGAACTCGCGCCACAACGGATAGTCGGGCGCAATCAACCGGATCGCCTTTAATGCGAGCGCCACGAGCCGCCAGGGACGGAACTTCGAGTGGTTGTAGCCCGGGTCATCGACGTGGATCTGGAGGCCCGCGCAGAGCTTGCCGGCGTGCTTGTGGAAGGTCGGCTCGAACCAGCAGGGCCGCAGCCTACAACCGGCGAGCCAGTCGGGCGCAAGCGCGCGCATGTTGGCGAGCAGCTTGTCTGCATCGAGATCGGGGGCGCCGAAAAGCTCGAGCGGCCGCGTCGTTCCGCGTCCTTCTGATAGCGTCGTGCCTTCGATCATCACTGTGCCGGGATAGCAGCGCGCCATGAAGACATTCGGCGCGTTCGGGCTCGGATTGATCCACGCGCGCTCGCCCTGCGGCCAGCCGTAGCCGGGTGACTGTGCCGGCCGCCAGCCATCCATCGAAACGTACTGGTACTCGACGTCGAGCTTCAGCTGGCGCACGAGCCATTCACCGAGCTCCCCGAGCGTGCGTCCGTGTCGCATCGGCATCGGTCCCGCCCCGACGAAACTTTCCCAGCCGGTCTTGAGCAGCAGCCCTTCGACCGGCCGGCCGATGGGATTGGGGCGATCGAGAACCCATACTGCCTTGCCTGCACGCGCCGCGGCCTCGAGCACGTAGCGCAGCGTCGTGACAAAGGTGTACACGCGGCAGCCGAGGTCCTGGAGATCGACGAGCCACACGTCGAAGGATTCCATCATCGCCGGCGTCGGGCGACGGACCTTGCCGTAGAGACTGAATACCGGAATCTTGAGGGTCGGATCCGTGTAGTCATCCGACTCGACCATGTTGTCCTGCTTTTCGCCACGCAAGCCATGCTGTGGACCGAAGGCGGCGGCAAGCTGGAAGTCTTCGTGGTTCGCGAGCGCGTCGATCGAATGCGTGAGATCCGCGGTGACCGACGCGGGATGGGCGAGCAGCGCCACGCGCCGCCCGTCGAGCGGCTTGCGGACGGCACGGTCGAGAAGGAGCCGGTCGATGCCGAACTTCATCGCGCCACCCGCAGGGTGATTGTCGTGGGATCGTGAAAATCTGCCTGTGCCCCGCGATGCGCGACCGCCCAGTATGAAAGCCCGCCGTCCGCATCCTCCATCACGGCGGCGAGCCCGGCCTGAAGAACCGCCGCCTGTGCAAGATCCGGTATGGCAGCGAGCGGAATCGCAGCCTTCATTTCGCAGAACTCCGCGCCGCGGCGGAACTCCATTCGCGGCGCCGGCATCGCGGGCGACTCGCGACCCTTGCGGCGAGCCGCAAAGCGGTACGCGGCCCAATCGCCGGACGGGGCGAAATTGAACTCGTGGTAGCTGTCGTTCGCATCGGCCCTGAGGAATGCCTCGAAGCAGCTATGTTGCCAGAGACCGTCTTTGCGAAGCGCGGTTCCGGATTCGGGCAACCGCAAGCGGTCGATCGCGCCCTCGATCCGGTAGGAAATGTTCAATTCATCCCGGGGCGCCGCCGTTTCGATCGAAGCGGTGAAACGAAGGATCGCGCCGCAGGGGCTCGCGGGATGCGGCAGGAGCTCGGCGGAAGCAGGAAGCATCTCATGCCACTCTTGCATTCGGCTGCACCGGCGGCAAGCTGTCGACCGTGCAATTCGATTTTGTGATCGTAGGCGCCGGTTCCGCGGGCTGCGTACTGGCCAATCGCCTGAGCGCGGATCCGTCGTGCACGGTCTGCCTGATCGAGGCGGGGCCCCGCGACCGCTCGCCGCTGATCCACATTCCGGCGGGAATCCTCGGGATGCTGCCGACGCGGCACATGAACTGGGCTTACAAGACGGAGCCGCAGGCCGGCCTCAACGGGCGACGCGGCTACCAGCCGCGCGGGCGCACGCTCGGTGGCTCGAGTTCGATGAACGCGATGATCTACATGCGCGGTCATCGCGGCGACTACGACGACTGGGCGGCGCTCGGTAATCCGGGCTGGTCCTACGACGAGGTGCTGCCCCTTTTTCGCCGCTCCGAGGACCAGGTTCGCGGCGCGGATGCGTATCACGGTACGGGCGGCGAGCTGACGGTTTCGGACCTGGCGAGTCCCGTGGCCGCCTCGCATGCCTTCGTCGAATCCGCGATCCGTTCCGGGCTGCTGCCGAACGACGATTTCAACGGCGCCACGCAGGATGGAGCAGGGCTCTATCAGGTGACCCAGCGCCGCGGCCGGCGCTGCAGCACGGCGGTCGCGTTCCTGCATCCGGTGATCGCCCGCCCGAACCTGACGGTTCTGACGGGGCGGCACGCAAGGCGCATTCTGTTCGAAGGGCCCCGTGCTGCCGGCGTCGAGGTCGAGGGTCCGGGCGGCCGCGCGCGCATCGACGCGGGCCGCGAGGTCATTGTTTCGGCCGGGGTCTTCGGCTCGCCGCAACTCCTGCTGCTGTCCGGCGTCGGCCCGCGCGAGGAACTGGAACGCCATGGAATCCCCCTGCTGCACGAGCTGCCGGGCGTCGGCGCCAATCTCGTCGACCATGTGGATCTCGCCCTGGTCTACAGCTCGTCGGACCGGTCCCTGATGGGCATCACGCTCGGGACGGCGCTCCGCGCGGTGCCGGGCTATTTCCAGTGGCGTTGCCGCGGCAAGGGGCTCCTGACGACCAACTTTGCCGAGGCTGGGGCATTTCTACGCACGCGGCCCGGCATCGACCGAGCGGACGTTCAGCTGCATTTCGTCAACGGCCTCGTGGACGACCATGCGCGCCGTCTGCACTACGGCTACGGAATTTCCTGCCACGTCGCGGTGCTCCGCCCGAAAAGCCGCGGGAGCGTTGGGCTCCGCTCTCCGGATCCCCGAGATGCGCCGCGCATCGACCCTAACTTCCTGGCCGCCGATGCCGACGTCGAGACGCTCCTGGCCGGGGTAAAAAAGGCGCGCGAGATCATGGAAGGCGCGCCACTCGCACCGCATCGCGGCGCGGAACTCTTTGCCGACGGCCAGGATGACGACGCCCTCGTCGCCCGCATGCGCCGGCGCGCCGACACGATCTATCACCCGGTCGGAACCTGCCGGATGGGCACCGATGCAATGGCGGTCGTCGATCCGGCGCTTCGGGTCCGGGGTCTCGAGAACCTGTCCGTTGTCGATGCCTCGGTGATGCCAGCAATCGTCGGGGGCAATACCAATGCGCCCGCAATCATGATTGCGGAGAAGGCGGCGACGCGGCTCGTCGCCTGAGCCTGAACGCCCCCGCCGTCCTGATTCCCCGCCGAGGAAATTGCGCCAAGCCGTTGGCGCCGTTGGAATCACGGCCAGCCACCGATGGGGCTGCGGCAATGCGCTGTGGAGCGCGCGCAACAGGCCAATTTCAAGTCGCATTCCGTAGCTGACAGGTTGTAACATTCCGGCCCTATGCTGATGCTGGCGCAACGCCGGTCCTTGTTGCTTTCATGAAACTAAGGGGAGCTACATCCATGTCCGACCGTCGCCACTCGGTTCGTCTCGCCGCCGCCGTCTCGTCGATCCTGTCCGCGCCGGCTGTTGCGATGGGCGCAGGAATTGCCATCGCCCTGGTTGCGCCATTCGCAGTGGCGCAGGAAACCACGGCGCAACTGAATGGTTTCGTCGTCGGCGCGGACGGCCAGCCGATCCCGGGGGCGGACGTGACGATCGTGCACCTGCCGTCCGGCACTTCGACGCGCACGACAACTTCGGCCACCGGACAGTTTTCTGTGACCGGACTTCGCGTCGGTGGGCCCTATCGGGTCACGGCACAGGCCACGGACATGCAGGAGGCGATTGTCGAGGACCTGTATACGCGACTCGCGGAGCGCACGTCCGTCACGCTCGTCGCGCAGCCGATCGCCCAGCTCGCGGGCGTCGAGGTCGTGGGCGTCTCGGAGCGCGACGTGACCATCGGGGCGGGCAGCCGTTTCAGCTCCCAGGACGTGCGCGAACTGCCGTCCATCAGCCGCGACATCAAGGACGTGGTGCGCATCGACCCGAAGGCGTGGATCGACCCGACCAATTCCGATGCGCTCGAAATCGCGGGCGTCAACAACCGCTACAACACCATTACGGTCGACGGCGTCCGGCAGAGCGACGATTTCGGCTTGAACAACAACGGCTATCCGACCCAGCGCAGCCCGTTGTCGGTGGATGCCATCGAAGCGGTGTCGGTCCTGACGGCGCCGTTCTCGGTCGAGTATGCGAATTTCCGCGGCTCGACGATCAACATGGTGACCAAGTCGGGAACCAACGAGTTCAGCGGTTCCGCTTTCTATTACAAGGGCGATGACAGCCTGCTCGGCGATCAGACCAAGGATACCGAGGTCAACATCACTTTTGATGAGGAGATCTACGGCGGTACCTTCGGCGGTCCCATCATCAAGGACAGGCTGTTCTTCTTCCTGTCCTATGAGAAGCTCGATCGCACGGCGCCTCAGGACATCGGCCCTGCGGGTTCGGGCTTTCCGGTCGAGGTTTCGGGCGTCACGCAGGCCGAGTACGACCAGGTCCGGCAGATCGGCCTCGACGTGTACGGCTTCGACGTCGGCGAGACGCTGTCTTCGGCGCCGGAGGAAGACGAAAAGATCCTGGCCAAGCTCGACTGGAACATCAGCGACGCCCACCGCGCGACGCTCGCCTACCAGCGCACCGAAGGTAACGAGCTCACCGTCAACACCACGAACAACAATCCATCGACCAACCGCCTCGGCGCGCCCTCGAACTGGTATGACCGCGCGATTCTCATGGAATCGACGTCCTTCCAGCTGTTCTCGGACTGGAACGAGTACTTCTCGACCGAGGTCAAACTGGCGCGCAAGGAGGTCGAAACGGCGCAGGTGTCGCTGTTCGGCACGGACTTCGGCGAGATGCAGATCCGCACGCCAACGGGCGGCACCATGTTCATCGGATCCGACGAATTCCGTCATGCGAATGCGCTGACGAACGATCTCGACGCCATCAAGCTGAAAGGCAACTTCTTCCTGGGCGACCACACCCTGACGTTCGGCTACGAGCGGGAGATGCTCGACATCTTCAACGTGTTCGTGCCCCGGAGCGAAGGGCAGTGGGTTTTCGGGAGCATCACGGACTTCGAGAGTCAGGTGGCGACCAGCCTGAGCTACGGCAACGCGTTCACCAATAGCGCTGCCGACGGCGCGGCCACATTCGGCTATGACGTCGACAGCATCTATGTGCAGGACGAGTGGCAGGCGACGCCTGACCTGAAGTTCCAGGCCGGCGTGCGGATGGACATGTTCTCGAGCAGCGACAAGCCGCTCCTCAACACCAATTTCACCGATCGGTACGGCTTCAACAACCAGTCGACGCTCGACGGGCGCGACCTCATCATGCCGCGTGTCGGCTTCAACTGGCAGTGGACGCCGGAAACGACGGTTTATGGTGGCTTTGGCCTGTTCGGCGGCGGCACGCCGAACGTCTGGATCTCGAACAGCTTCTCGAACGACGGCGTGACCGTCGTCCGCACGGACGTCAACGCATTCACGAACCCGCAACTGGCTGGCGCGCTGACGGGCGTCGACGGATTCAACATTCCGCAGGAAGTGCTCGACTTCAACACGACCCAGCGCGGCGACGGTCCGGTCAATTCAGTCGACCCGAACTTCGAGATTCCGTCGCAGTATCGCTGGAACCTGGGCATTACCCGCACGCTGCCCTGGGACATCGAGATGACCGCGGACCTGATCTATTCGCGCGTCAATGACGAGGTCCTGTGGCAGGACATCCGCCTCAATCAGGTCGGCACGGCGCCGGACGGCAGGCCGATCTACGCCCCGAACGCGGACGGGCGCACGAGCGGTTCGATCCAGGACCTCATGCTCACCAATACGAGCGAAGGCGAGGGCACGGTCTTCACGATCGATGCCAGCAAGACCTGGCGCACGGGCGCGGGCCGCTTCGATGCCTACCTCGGCTATGGCTACCAGGACATCAAGGACGTCAACCCGGGCACGAGCTCGACGGCGTCGTCCAACTGGGACAACGTCGCCGCATCCGACCCGAACGACCCGGGGCTCGAAACCTCGAACTACGAGATCGAACACCAGTTCAAGGGCGCCTTCACCTGGCGCAAGGCCTTCTTCGGCGACTACGAGACGAGCGTTTCCCTCGTGGGCGAGCGCCGTTCGGGCCGGCCGTACAGCTATACCTTTGGCAGCGGCTCGCTGGTCTGGGGCGATCCGCGCCAGGCTTCGCG
This sequence comes from uncultured Steroidobacteraceae bacterium, assembly GCA_964412975.1. Taxonomy (GTDB): domain Bacteria; phylum Pseudomonadota; class Gammaproteobacteria; order Steroidobacterales; family Steroidobacteraceae; genus SCUD01. The sequence goes on along the minus strand of CAYPQX010000103.1, from coordinate 5,563 downwards.
TCAGCGGCACCTGTTCTACGTGCCGGACGCCGACGTCATATTCGAAGCGGCCTGCAGCGACGCCGACATCGCAGGCGGCGTCGCGGGATGCGCGGGACCCGGATCATTCACATCCGCGAATGCCGCCGCCGCGCAGTTCGGGTCGGACATGGAGGCCTATATCGACCAGCAGGGCCTTGGCAAGTGGCGCGGCAAGATCATGCCGCGCAACTCGCATACGAGCCCCTGGCTGTCGATACTCGACCTCCGCTTCGCGCAGGAACTGCCGATCTTCCGCAAGACGCGCGGCATCGTGACGGTTGACATCGAGAACGTTGCGAACCTGGTGAACAGTGACTGGGGCCAGCTCCGCCAGGTCAGCTTTCCGTACTTCACCCCGGTTGCCGACGTGAACCGGATCGCCACGGCGGGCTGCCCCAATGGCGCCGCGAGTTGCTATGTCTACCGGCCGCGTTCGGGACAATCTGGCCCGGTGGCGCCGTTCAATACGATTTCCTCGCTGCCGTCGGTCTGGCGTGTCCAGCTCGGCTTCCGCATCGAGTTCTGAGGCGGACGGTTCCTATGGAAGGCGCGGCGGGCGACCGCCGCGCCTTTTCCTTTCCCGGGCACTCACCTTGCTAGACTCGCCCGATGACGGCGAGGCCAGAAACCGAACGGCAATGTGCCGACGCGGTGCTGATGATCCGGCCTCTGCGCTTCGGCGCGAATCCGGAAACCGCCGATTCAAACCGCTTTCAGCAGGGCGGCGCGACGGCTAGCACAGCTGACGCCGCGAAAATCGAATTCGACGGGCTGGTGACGCGGCTTCGCGGCGCGGGCGTCGAGGTTCAGGTCGCGGAAGATACCCCGGAGCCGCCGAAACCCGACGCCTGCTTCCCGAACAACTGGGTCAGCTTCCACGCGGACGGCAGCGTCGTCCTCTACCCGATGACGGCGCCGAGCCGGCGCGCCGAGCGGCGTGAGGCGCCGATCGCGCAGTTGCGCGTGGCCGGATTCGAGGTATCGCGCACGATCGATCTCAGTCCGCTCGAGGCGCGCGGCGAATTTCTCGAGGGCACGGGCAGTCTCGTGCTCGATCGCTGTCATCGCGTCGCCTATGCCTGCCGCTCGCCGCGAACGACAGCGGCGGCGCTCGCCGAGTTTGCCGCGCGGCTCAGCTATCGCATCGTCGCCTTCGATGCGCTCGGACCGGACGAAAGGCCCGCGTATCACACGAACGTGCTGATGGCGGTCGGCGAGGGATTCGCCGTCGTCTGCGCCGCGGCCATCCCGGACGCGGGCGAGCGTGCGCTCGTACTGAGGGAACTTTCAGAGGCGGGGCACGAGCCGGTCGAGATCAGCATTGCCGAAATGCACGGCTTCGCCGGCAACCTGCTTGCTCTTCGCTCCGCGGATGGGCGGCCGCTAATTGCTGCGTCCGACATGGCGTGGAGCAGCCTGTCGCCCGGGACGCGGCGCAGGCTCGAGAAATTTGCGGCGATCGTCACGGCCCCGATACCGACCATCGAGCGGCATGGAGGCGGCAGCGTGCGCTGCATGATTGCCGAGGTATTCCTGCCGCGCTCGGGCGCCGGCGGCCGATGCTAAGATCGGCGCCCGTTCGACCGGGGAGCCGCAGGAATTGCTGGAACTCGGCCTCAAGGCGCTGATCGGCTATCTGCTCGGCTCGCTGATGGGCGCTCTGCTCGTCGGCCGGTTCCGCGGCGTCGACATCCGCGAGCAGGGGAGCGGCAACGCGGGCGGCACGAATGCACTTCGCACCCAGGGGATCGGATTCGCCGCAATCACCGTGCTGATCGACGTGGGCAAAGGCTGGTTCGCGGCCGGCTGCCTGCCGATCCTCGAGATTCCGGGCATCGCGGCCGATCCTGCGATTGACCGCGACTGGCTTGCGGTCTCCTGCGCAGCCGCCGCGGTCGTGGGTCACGTCTGGCCACTGTTCTTCGGATTGCGCGGCGGCAAAGGCGGCGCGACGCTCATCGGCACACTGCTTGCCTTCGTGCCGGTCCTCGCAGCGGTCGCGATCGCGGGCTGGCTCGTCGTCGTGATGCTGACGGGCTACGTTGGCCTGGCCACGATCGCGGGCGCGGTCTCCGTGCCAGCCGCCATCGCGCTGACCGACCCGGATGCCGCTCCGCTGCTCGTGTTTTCGCTTGCCATGGCGGTGCTCGTCGCCTGGGCGCACCGCAGCAACATCGCGCGCATACGGGCCGGGACCGAACCGCGCGCGAACCGGCTCTGGCTGTTTGGTCCGCGGGCGCGGGAGCGATGAGCCGGCGCGGCGAATTGTTGCGCCTGCTTGCGGATGGCGAGCGTCATTCCGGCGAGGAACTCGCCGCGGTGCTGTCGGTCTCGCGCGCCGCCGTCTGGAAGCGGCTCAGGCAGCTGGGCGACTGGGGCATTGCGCTCGAGGCGCGTCCGGGCAGTGGCTACCGCCTGCCGGCGCCGCTCGACCTGCTCGATGCCACGCGGATCCGCGAGGCCTTGCCGCTGGCTTCGGCGGAGCGCCTCCGCAACCTCGAATTGCACGAGGAGCTTGAATCGACGAGCGATCGCCTGCTCGCCGCCGACGTGCCGCCGGAGGGATGCTTTGATGCCTGCCTGGCCGAATTCCAGACCGCGGGCCGCGGCCGTCGCGGCCGGCGCTGGGTCGCGCCATTTGCGTCGGGACTCTGCCTATCGATCAACTGGAGTTACTGCGATGCGCCGGCAACGCTCGGGGCCCTCTCGCTCGCCGCGGGTGTCGCGGTGCTCCGCGCGCTCCGGCGGCTCGGGTTCGCAGACTTGTCCCTGAAGTGGCCGAACGACGTCGTCCACCGCGACGGCAAGCTCGGCGGAATCCTGATTGACCTGCGCGGCGAGGCGGCCGGACCGGCGTACTTCGTCGTCGGCGTCGGAATCAACATCCAGCTCCCGCAAGCGACCCGCGACGCTCTCCGCGCCGAAGGCGTGAACGCGGTGGATCTTGCGTCGCTGGGCGCGCTCCCGGGCCGGAATCAGGTGGCTTCGGCCCTGATCAGCGAACTCGCGCTCGCACTCATCGAGTTTGGCGTGCGTGGAATGACGGCCTTCGCGGAGGAGTGGCAGGACGCCGATGCGCTCGCCGGCCAACGGGTCTGCGTGATCCAGGGTGGCCAGTCGCTCGAGGGGCTCGCGTGCGGCGTCGATACCGACGGCGCGCTGCTCGTGGACGTCGACGGTGCGAGACGCCGCGTCCTGTCGGGGGAAGTGAGCGTAAGGTCAATTCGGTGATAGATTCGCATCGATGCGATTGGCATTCGCCCTGCTGTTGTTCGCGAACCTGGCCTGGTACGGGTGGACACACTGGGTTGCGTCGCCCGAAGGCGCGGTGGTCATTGCCACGACGGGCGCGCCCGGACCCGGACTTCAGCTCGCGCGCGAGGCTACGCCCGCCAAGGCGTCCGGGCGCGCGGCCTCGCGACCAGGGAACAACTGCCTGAGCCTCGGGCCGTTTACTGACCTGACTGACGCGGCGCGTGCCTCGACGCTCCTTCGCGAGAACAAGCTGCAGCCGCGCCAGCGCGCGGGCGAGGGCGTCGTGTGGAAGGGATACTGGGTGACGCTCGATGGCCTACCCGACCGGACGGCTGCCAACGGCATCATCGAGCGCCTGCGGCGTTTCGGCGTCGGCGATGCCTATGCGATGCCGGGCGACGGTCGCGACATCACGATCTCGCTGGGCCTTTTCAGCGAACGCCAGCGTGCGCTGCGCCGCTTCGACGACGTAAAGGCACTCGGCCTCGCGCCGCGCATCGTCGATCGAGAGCGTAGCGGAACCGTGTACTGGATCGACGTGGACGTCGTGCCGCCGGCGGAACTGCCGGATGCTGCACGACTGCAGGGCGAGGGCGGGCGTATCCTGCGGCTCGAAGTCAAACCCTGCGGGGCGGATGCAGATTAGGCTGAATTGTCGATCCGGCCGGTTTGGCGGATACTCAGGCTGCGATCGGAGGGCCTGGTCCTGACTGGAAAGCGCTACCGGCTGATGGGCCGCATGCTGGCCTTGGCACTGCTCGTCGCTCAATTCGGCGCCGAGGTGCACGTCTATTCGCATCCGCTCGCGGATCCCGTCGAACGTCTGGGCGTGGCGCGCGGATGTGGCACCTGTCTCGTTTCATCGCAGTTGCAGATCGCGGTCGGTGCGCCTGCACCCCTGCTGCCTGCCCTTGCCGTCGCCTGGGTGACGATCGTCCCCGAGCCCGTCGTTTCCGGTTTTCATCAGACGCCCTTCCGGGCATTCCGCTCCCGCGCTCCTCCCGCACTCGTCTAAAGCAGCGATTTCCCGCCCGCGTGATGCGGGCGGTATTCATTACTTTCAGACGAGGACACCGTCATGCATGGTTTCAAGCCCATTGCGGCACTCATGGCCGTCGGCTTCGCCGTCGCGCCCGCAATCGTTCACGCAGACGATGATGTTGCGGCGCTGCGCGCCGAACTGCAGGCACTGAAGGCCGATTACGACGCGAGAGTTGCGGCACTCGAATCACGTATCGGAGAGTTCGAGGCCACGGCGACCGTGGCGGCGGCGCCGGAACCGGCACCGCCTGCAAGCGTCGCAAGCAACGCATCGGCTTTCAATCCCGCGATCTCGCTCGTGCTCGCCGGCAGCTACGCCGACACGTCGCGGGATCCCGGCGACTGGGCGATCGCCGGATTCATGCCGAACGGCGGCGAGATCGGACCGGGCGAGCGCAGCTTCAGTCTCGGGGAATCCGAGCTCACGCTGTCGGCGAGCGTCGATCCGTATTTTTCGGCGAGCCTGACCGCCGCGATTACCGGCGAGGATGAGATCGAGGTCGAAGAGGCCTTCTTCCGCACGTCGTCGCTGCCCGCGGGTTTCACGCTCAAGGGCGGCCGGTTCTTCTCCGGGTTCGGTTACCTGAACGAAGTGCATGCGCATGCCTGGGACTTCGCGGACCAGCCCCTGGCCTATCAGGCGTTTTTCGGAAACCAGCGTTCGCAGGACGGATTGCAGCTGAAGTGGGTCGCGCCCGCCGACTTCTTCCTCGAGCTGGGCGCTGAGGCCGGCAACGGCGACGCGTTCCCGGGCACGCGGCATTCGGGTAATGGACTGAATGGCACGACCTTGTTCGCCCATCTCGGCGGTGACCTCGGCGACAACGCCAGTTGGCGACTGGGCGGGGCGTGGATCGAGCTCGATGCCGAGGATCGCGAATACGAGGACACGGACGCGTTCGACGAGCCCGTGCTGAACGCATTCACAGGCCGGTCCCGCACCTGGGTGGCGGATGCGGTCTTCAAGTGGGCGCCCGACGGTAATTCGGCGCGGCGTTACCTGAAGGTTCAGGGCGAGTACATGCATCGAGAGGAAATCGGCGGACTGGTGTTCGATGTCGAGAACGCCGCGCTTTCGGATGCGTACCGCAGCACGCAATCCGGCTGGTACTTGCAGGGCGTTTATCAGATTCGCCCGCAGTGGAGGGCGGGCCTGCGTTACGACGCGCTTGATTCCGGCACGCCGGCAATCGGTCTGGTGACTTCGGGCGCGTTGACCGCAGCGGACTTCCCCTCGCTGCTGCCG
>CAYPQX010000102.1:0-8864 GCA_964412975.1 uncultured Steroidobacteraceae bacterium | reverse complement strand
CGGCTGCGGCGATCGCCGCGGCATTCGCCCGGCATCCGGGTTCGGCGCCCACCGCACTGGTCATTCGCACGCTTCGAAACGGCGACGGACCGCTGCGCTCGTATCGGGGTCCCTCGCCGGCGCCCTTTCTTTCCGGCCAGGCCGCCGACTGGCTCGTAGAGCACGGGATCGAGCACCTGGTTCTCGACCTGCCTTCAGCGGATCGCGCCGCGGATGACGGACTGCTGACCGCGCATCGGAGGTTTTTCGGGCTGCCACCCGGCTCGCGGCAGGCGCGCGATGCAAAGCGGCCTCAGGCGAGCATCACCGAACTTGCGTGGATCGCGCCGGAGATCGTGGACGGCTTCTACCTTCTCGACTTGCAGATTCCCGCATTCCTCACTGATGCGGCGCCCTGCCGGCCGCTCCTGTACGCAGTGCGGCCCGGATGACGGCCGCCATGTCGCTCGATTCGGCGCTCGCGCTCGATGCCACCGAACCGGGCGTGTCGCGCCGCGGGCAGTTCCATTTCCCGCGAACTGCGGGCAGCGAACCGGTCATTTATCTCTGTGGCAACTCGCTCGGCCTGCAGCCCCGGCGCGCAGCCGACGACGTGATGCGCTTCATGGCCGAATGGCGTGAGCTCGGCGTGCTCGGCTACCACGACCCGAATGCCGACTGGCTCAACCTGCATGAGCGGCTCGCGCCGACGGCCGCGATGCTCGCGGGCGCGAGCATTCCCGAAGTGGTCATCATGAATTCGCTCACGATCAACCTGCATCTCCTGATGGCAAGCTTCTACCGGCCGACACGCGAGCGGCAAGTGATCCTGGCCGAGCACGGCGCATTTCCCTCGGATCGCTATGCCGTCGTGTCGCAACTCGGCTGGCACGGGCGCGATCCCGGGACATCTTTCGTCCAGGTCGCACCGCGCGCAGGCGAACATCTGTTGCGACACGAGGATCTCGTCGCCGAAATCGAGCGCCAGGGTTCGCGGCTCGCCCTCGTGTTGCTGCCAGGCATCCAGTACCTGACGGGGCAGCTGCTCGACCTGAAGGCGCTCGTGGAGGCCGCGCACCGTGTGGGCGCGGTCATCGGTTTCGACCTTGCGCATGCGATCGGCAACGTGCCGCTCTCGCTGCACGAATGGAATGCCGACTTCGCGGTCTGGTGTTCGTACAAGTACCTGAACGGCGGACCGGGTGCCACGGCAGGTGCCTTCGTGCATGAGCGCCATTTCGGTTCGAAGTCGCCGCGGCTCTCCGGCTGGTGGGGCAATGACCTGGCATCGCGTTTCGAAATGGCGGCGGACTTCCGGCCATACCCCGGCGCAGCCGGGTGGCAGATCAGCAACCACCCGTTGCTCGGCATGGTTCCGCTGCAGGCATCGTTTACGCTTTTCGCCGATGCGGGTCTCCCGAATCTCAGGGCACGCTCGGTCGCGCTCACCGCATGGCTCGAGCGCCTGCTCGAGGAACGCCTTGGCGATCGCATCGAGATCCTGACGCCGCGCGCACCCGAACTGCGCGGCGCGCAGCTCTCGGTGCGCCTGCGTGACACGCGCGGCAAGGGGCGCGCCCTGTTCGATCGCATGCTCGCACGCGGCCTCACCTGCGACTGGCGAGAGCCCGACGTCATCCGGCTGGCGCCCGCGCCGCTCTACAACAACTACGAGGATTGCTGGCGGGCAGTAGCCCTGATCGAGGGCGAGTTCAACGCCGCTCGAGCGTGACGAAGCTGAACGGCCAGGCGTGCCGTTCGTCTGCGGCATGCTTCTCGCGAAATGTCTCGCGCCACTGCCGCCGGTCGAATCCGTTGAGCCGCGTATTGCCCTCGATGTCGCCGTGAACTTCCGTCAGCTCGAGGCGGTGAACGCGCGGCCAGAAGGCCGCGAACACCTCGGCTCCCCCGATCACGAAGGGCTCCGAACCGCGGGCGGCCGCAAGGGCTGCCGCGGGCGTGCCCACGACTTCGCAGCCTGGGGCATGCCATGTGGGATTTCGCGTGAGGACGAGATTCTGGCGGCCGGGAAGCGCATGGCCGATCGATTCGAAGGTGCGCCGGCCCATCAGGATGGCGTGGCCCATGGTCAGCGTCTTGAAGCGCCGCAGGTCGTCGGGCAGGTGCCAGGGAAGGCCGTTGCCGCGCCCGATCACACCGTTGTCGGCCATTGCGACGATTGCGACCGGCGGATTCGTCATGCCTGCCGCTCAGACTGCGACGGGCGCTCGAATCGCGGCATGCGGCTCGTAGCCCTCGATCTGGAAATCGCCGAATTCATACCCGGCGACCTCGGACGGGCGCCGCATCAAGGCGAGTTTCGGCAGTGTTTGGGGTTCGCGTGCGAGCTGGATGTCCGCCTGCGGCAGGTGGTTCAGGTACAGGTGACAGTCACCGCCCGTCCAGACGAGATCGCCGACGGCGAGATCGGACTGCTGCGCAAGGATGTGGGTCAGGAGCGCATAGGAGGCGATGTTGAACGGCACGCCGAGGAAGATGTCTGCGCTTCGCTGGTAAACCTGGCAGGACAGACGCCCACCCGCGACGTAGAACTGGAATAGCGCATGACAGGGCGCGAGCGCCATCCTGTCGAGTTCCCCGACATTCCAGGCGCTGACGATGATGCGCCGCGAATCCGGCTCGTTCCGCAGCTGGTGGATCACGCGTGCGATCTGGTCGATGTGGTGCCCGTCCGCCGCCTGCCAGGCGCGCCACTGCCGGCCGTAAACGGGACCGAGCTCGCCATCCGCGTCTGCCCATTCGTTCCAGATCGAGACGCCCTTTTCCTGAAGCGAGCGCACGTTCGTCTCGCCGCGCAGGAACCAGAGCAACTCCTCGATCACGGACTTGAGGTGCACACGCTTCGTCGTGACGAGTGGGAATCCTGCGGCAAGGTCGAAGCGCAGCTGATGGCCGAACACCGACAGCGTGCCCGTACCGGTGCGATCCATCTTGCGGAGCCCCCGCTCCCGTACGTGCCGCATCAGGTCAAGGTAGGCGCGCATTCAGGTGTAGTTCCCGGACGGCTCGCGACGCCTGAGCGACCAGGCGAGCATCGCGATCCCGGCCGCGAGCAGCGGCAAGGACAGAAGCTGCCCCATCGTCAGCCAGCCGAACGCGAGATAGCCGAGATGTTCGTCGGGCACGCGGACGAACTCCACGGCGAAGCGGAAAGTTGCATAAAGCGTCAGGAACAGGCCCGCCGGCGCCAGCCGCGGGCGCGGCTTCGACGTGAACCACCAGAGGATGGCGAAAAGCAGGATTCCCTCGAGGGCGGCTTCGTACAGTTGCGACGGATGCAGCACCTTGCCATTGACCAGCATGCCCCAGGGCAGATCCGTCGGCTTGCCCCAGAGTTCGCCATTGATGAAGTTGCCGATGCGGCCCGCGAAGAGTCCCACCGTCGGCAATGGTGCCGTGAAGTCAAACACATCCGCCACGCGGCGACCCCGGCGCCAGGCGAAGAGCGCCACGGCGATCATGGCGCCGATCAGGCCGCCGTGAAAGGACATGCCGCCTTCCCAGACGCGCACGATCGCGAGCGGATCTGCCATGAGCGCGTCGAATCCATACACGAGAATCCAGCCCAGACGTCCGCCGGCGATGACGCCGACGGCGGCGAAAAATACCACGTCGTCGACGTCGACCGGTTTCCAGGTTGAACGCGGATCCGCAGCGCGCCGGCGCGCGAGCCACCAGCCCGCGACGAAGCCGACGACGTACATGAGGCCGTACCAGTGCACCTTGACGGGGCCAATCGCGAACGCAACCGGGTCGATGTCGGGATAGGTCAGCATGAGTCGGTCACGCGGAACAGGAAGGCGCGAAGATAGCGGGTTTCGTCAATCGCAGGATGGACCGGATGGTCTGGCGACTGCGCGCCCACGACGATGAGCTGCGCGAAGCGCCCGAGATGACGTGCCGCGCGCTGGACCGCATCGGTCAGTTCGCCCGGCCCGAGATGATAGGAACAGGAGCAGGTGAGCAGGAGCGCGTCGCGGTCGAGGACCTGCATCGCGAGCTGGTTGAGGCGCCGGTAGGCGGCGAGCCCCTTGGGGTGGTCCTTTTTCCGCTTGATGAAGGCCGGCGGGTCGACGACGACCGCGTCGAATCGCCTGCGATCCGCGGCGAGTGCCTCGAGGGAATCGAAGGCGTCGCCCTGGAGCAGTTCGACCTCGAACCCGTTCGCATCGGCCGTTGCCGCTGCGGATTCAAGCGCCGCGGCCGAGGAATCGACACAGGTGACGGCGGACGCGCCCGCGCGCTTCGCCTGCAAGCCGAAACTGCCGGCATAGCTGAATACGTCCAGCACGCGCGCATTCCGGACATGCCGCGAGAACATTGCGCGATTGGCGGCCTGGTCAAAATACCAGCCGGTCTTCTGTCCCGCGGCGAGCGGCACGCGGTACGTGACGCCGCCTTCAGGCACGTCGATGAAATCCGGCACCTCGCCGAACGCGGTTTGGACCCGGCGCTCGAGCCCCTCGAGCTCGCGGATCGGCGAATCGTTCTTCCACAGGAGCGCCTTCGGCGCCACGACCTTGACGAGCGCCTCCTCGATGTCCGCCTTCATGGCCTCCATCCCGGCGGTCCCGATCTGCGCGACGAGCACGTCGCCGTAGCGATCCACGACGAGCCCGGGCAGAAGGTCGGCTTCCCCGAAGACGAGCCGATAGAACGGCACGTGATAGAGGCGCTTCCTGAGCGCGAGGGCGACCTTCAGGCGGTGCACCAGCAGCGACTTGCCCGGCGGATAGTCGGGATCGCGCCCGAGGAGACGCGCACTGATCAGCGTGCGCGGATTGACGTAGGCGTAGCCAAGGAAACGGTGGCTGCTCGAAAGGACCTGCACGTGCGCGCCGGGCTCGAAGGCCGTCAGCGGCGTCGCGGCGACGTTGACCTCGTTCGAGAAAATCCAAAGATGCCCGGCCTGGAGCCGGCGCTCCTCCTGGGGTTTCAGCAGGAGCGGCGGCAATGCGCCGCCGGCAACTGCAGCGGATTCGGGGAGGCTCGGCATGCGCGGGAACGGAGCGGCTATAGTGGCCGCAATTCTACCCGACCGCGGCGGCCCCGCCATGCATGCCGAGCCAACCGCCGGGCCGCGCAATCGGCTCGCGCAGGAAACAAGCCCGTATCTCCTGCAACACGCGGCAAACCCTGTCGACTGGTTTCCATGGGGTACGGAGGCAATTTCAAGGGCGAAGGAGCTCGACCGGCCGATCCTGCTCTCGATCGGCTATTCCGCCTGTCACTGGTGCCACGTGATGGCGCACGAATCCTTCGAGGACGAAGCCACGGCTGCCGTGATGAACCAGCTGTTCGTCAATGTGAAAGTGGATCGCGAGGAGCGGCCGGATCTCGACAAGGTGTACCAGTTCGCGCACCAGCTCCTGACGCAGCGCGGCGGCGGCTGGCCGCTCACGATGTTCCTCGCGCCCGACGATCTCACGCCCTTCTTCGGCGGCACCTATTTCCCTAAGCAGCCGCGCTACGGCATGCCGGCATTCACGGACCTGCTCGAGCGGATCGCTAGCTTCTATCGCGATGAGCGCGCGAGTGTCGGCACGCAGAACGCAGCCCTTCGCGGCGTTTTCAGCGACCTCGCGCCGCCCGCAGCCGAGGCCGGACTCGCGATCACGCGCGAGCCGATCGACCGGGCGCGCCGCGATCTCGAGGCCGCGTTCGACGAACGCCACGGCGGATTCGGCCCCGCGCCCAAGTTTCCGCACGCCGCGGGCATCGAGCGCCTGATGCGCGACTGGCAGGCGTCGGTTTCGCGCAGCGCGCCCGATTCCCGGGCACTCCACATGGCGACCTACACGCTCCGACGCATGGCGGAAGGCGGGATCTTCGACCAGCTGGGCGGCGGCTTCTGCCGCTATTCGGTCGATCCGTACTGGATGATTCCGCACTTCGAGAAGATGCTTTACGACAACGGCCCCCTGCTCGCCCTCTGCGCGCAGGCGTCGGCCGCGACCGGTGACGGGATCCTGCGCGGCGCCGCCCGGGCGACGGCGGCCTGGGCGCTCCGCGAAATGCGCTCACCGGAAGGCGCGTTCTACTCGGCGCTCGATGCGGATTCCGAGGGTCACGAGGGCCGCTTCTACGTCTGGCGGCGCGACGAGGTCGAATCGCTCGTCTCGCCCGACGAGTTTCGCGTGCTCGCGAGCCGCTATGGACTCGACCGCGAGCCGAACTTCGAGGGAGTCTGGCACCTGCACTGTTTTTCCGAAGTCCGGCCCGAGGATGCCGCATTGCTGGAGTCCGGCCGCGCGAAGCTGTTCGCCGCGCGCGAGAAGCGGATACGCCCGGGACTCGATGACAAGGTCCTGACCGCCTGGAACGGCCTCATGATCCACGGCCTTGCGATCAGCGGACGCCTGCTCGACGAACCCGCGCACATCGATGCCGCCTGCCGCGCCGTCGACTTCCTCCGGAAGAATTGCTGGCGCGACGGTGTCCTGTTCGCCAGCTGGAAGTCAGGCGCAGCGCGATTCCCGGCCTATCTCGACGACCACGCCTTCCTGCTCGACGCCTTGCTCGAACTGATGCAGGCGCGGTTTCGCGGCGAGGATCTCAGGTTCGCCTGCGAACTCGCGGACACCTTACTCGAGAAATTCGTGGACCAAACGAATGGCGGTTTCTGGTTCACGGCGGAAGGCCTGGATCCGCCGATGCATCGCCCGAAGAGTTTCGCGGACGACGCGATGCCGGCCGGCAACGGCATTGCCGCCCAGGCACTCGCGCGCCTCGGCTGGCTGATCGCGGACACGCGTTACCTCGATGCGGCTGAAGCAACGGTGCGCGGCGGTTTTCCCTCGCTCGCACGATCGCCGCAGGCGCATGCCGCGTTGCTGACGGCGCTCGAGGAATATCTGGATCCCGTCGAGATCGTCGTGATTCGCGGGCCGACCGTGGAAGCCGCGCAATGGTCGGCACAGCTTGCGCGGAGCTACGCGCCGAGGCGCATGATCGTTGCGATACCGGCAGGAACTTCCACATTGCCCGCGGCGCTCGCCGGCAAGGCCGTGCGCGACACAACCGTCGCCTACCTATGCCAGGGACCCCGGTGTTCAGAGCCCATTGCGGAATTTCCGCGACTGATGCGCGCAATGCGACTCGCGAATACCAACTAATGCCCGGGGATCGAGCGCAGCAACGACCATTCGTAACAGACAAGCACCAGATATCCAGCCACAACCACATAAAGGACGACACCCACGGCGACCCGCCCAAAGACCCGTAGTCGCGCCACCATTGTTAACACGACCACCCCCATCGAGGTAAGCCCCAGCTTCCAAAGCGCAAAACTGTGGCCGGAGCCTCGAACTAGCGGCTCCATGAGCGGGTTGATTTCGACTGCGCCACGGGAAATGAGCGCGAGCGTGAGCACGGCATCCACGCTGGACAGGATCAGGATAATCATGGCCGTAGCCAGCCATTGCGGTTGGAACCAGTCGGTCATGACCGGGTGCCGGTCGGTGTCGCGTCGCGGACCCAGGCGGCGGCGCGCAAAACTGCTCTGCCACAGAGCGCTCAGAATCGAAAGGCGTCGTTCCGCCGGCATTCGACGGTCATGGGAACACTGTTGTTGGCTGACAGCGCTGGTGGATGTGGGCATATGCAACTCATCCTAAGAGTGCCTGACATGAAGACAAGATGACACCTCGTGGAGTCAACCGTGTGGTACAGATGAGTAATTATCAATAATATGTAAATGACTCGACAAATCAGAAATAGCGTCGCGCTGCTGCTGCTGACATTCGTGCCGGCAGCCGTGCTCGTCGCGATCGGATTGCCGTGGACTGGTCTCGCTGTCCTCGCCGTTCTGCATCTGGCGTTTCTGTGGGGTACCCTTGCACCGCACTCACGACTATTCGGGCCCGTCATGCGGCAGTTGCGGACGAGCCAGCGTGACGTGTGGCTGACCATCGATGACGGACCGTCCGATGACACGCCGGCGCTGCTTGATCTGCTCGACCAGCATCGCGCCAGGGCAACATTCTTCCTCGTGGGCGAGCGGGCGGCCAGGCGGCCTGAGTTGGTGCAGGCAATACGTTCGCGCGGTCATGAAATTGGCAACCACAGTGCGACGCATCCGTCGGCCTGGTTCTGGGCGTTGTCACCGCGACGAATGGCTCATGAAGTCGGCGAGGCGCAGCGGACACTCGCGACGCTGTCCGGGGCACCGCCGCGCTGGTTCCGTGCCGTCGTTGGCCACGCAAACCCGTTCGTAGCGCCGGTGCTGGCCGAGCATGGACTCTCGCGTGTCTCCTGGAGTGCTCGGGGCTATGACGGAGTCAGTGGCAATGTCGAGCGCGTGGTCACGCGATTGTTGAAAGGACTGAAACCTGGTGCGATCATTCTTCTGCACGAAGGAGCAGCCCACGGTCATTGCACCACCATCATGCGGCGCGTGCTCGAGGAGCTCCGGGCGCGAGATCTGCGCGCAGTATTGCCTTCTTGAGCGTCGTCAGGAGCGCCGGGCAACGATCAGCCAGTTGTTGAACGGCGAATTGCACCGTAACGGGGTGAACAAGAGCTTGAGCCCTTGGGCCTCAAGATGTTTCACCAGGAACTCGCGCGTGGGATAGCTCCGGGGCCCTGCATTCATCCACCGGATTGCCCGCGCGAGGTGGTCCGCTGCTCGCGTAAGGCGCGTGCGCCATCCGTGATCGTCCAGACCGGTCCGAATAATCAGACGGCCCTCGGTGCTCACGCAGTCCGCTGCCAATGTAAGAAGGTCCGCCACACGACTCACCGGGAGGAACTGCAGCAAGTCAAGGATTGCGACGCTGCCCCGGTGCGTGGGGAAACCCTGCGCCAAGTCCACTGCTTCGAACCTGGCGTTTCTGAGGGCCCCTCTCTCGGCCACTACGCGCGCG
>CAYPQX010000101.1:0-6041 GCA_964412975.1 uncultured Steroidobacteraceae bacterium | reverse complement strand
GCCACCCGCGATCACGAGATCCGCCTCGCCCGACTTGATCTGTCGCGCCGCGATCGCGATGGCGTCTAGCCCCGAGCCGCAGAGGCGGTTCACCGTGACGCCGGGTAATGTCACCGGCAGGCCCGCGAGCAGCGCCGCCATCCGCGCGAGATTCCGGTTGTCCTCGCCCGCCTGGTTCGCGCATCCGAATACGACATCGTCCACCGCCTGCCAGTCGACCGACGGGTTGCGCTTCAAGAGTGCGGCAATCGGCAGCGCCGCCAGGTCATCCGTGCGGACGCCCGCCAGCACGCCGCCATAACGCCCGATCGGCGTGCGGATGGCATCGCAGATGAATGCCTCAGTCATCGATCAGTCTCCCTGCGACCTGGTGGCTGCGCCCGCGGAAAAGCGCGACGGTCTCGTCGCGCTGGTTGCGTACCTCGATTTCGTAGATGCCCGCCTTGCCCGCGCGCCAGCGTTCCAGGGCGATAGCGCGGAGCACGTCGCCTTCCATTCCCGGCGCGAGGAACTCGATCGCGGCTCCGGCCGCGACCGTATTGTCGCCGTGGGAATTGCAGGCGAATGCGAAGGCGCTGTCGGCCAGCGCGAAAATCAGGCCGCCATGGCAGATGCGATGGCCGTTCACCATGTCCGGCCGGATGCGCATCGAAACCGTCGCCTGGCCGGGCCCGCTGGCCTCGATCTTCATGCCGAGCATCTGCGATGCGCGATCGCCGTCGTATAACGCCTGCGATGCGCGCTCGGCGATCCCCTGCCGGCCTTCGGCGTCATGCCTGTGGGCGTCTTTGCTCATCGCCGGCCCTCAACGCCCGGTGAATCGCGGCGCACGTTTCTCCGCGAACGCCGCGACACCCTCGGCATAGTCGTCGGTAAAGCCGAGCTCGCGCTGGAAATCGCGCTCGACATCGAGCTGCCCGGCGAGCGAGCGCGACCAGGAACCGAGCAGGGCCTCACGCGTCCGGACGAGGCCTTCTGTCGGCGCCGCAGCAAGCTCACCCGCCAGCCGGTCCACGGTCGCGCCGAAATTCGCATCGTCCACGCAGCGCCAGATCAGTCCCCAGTCAGCCGCGTCTGCCGCGGAAAGTCGTTCGCCCAGCATCGCAAGCCCGAGGGCGCGTGCGTTGCCGACGAGTCGCGGCAGGAACCAGGTTGCGCCGGAATCCGGGACCAGGCCCAGCTTGCCGAAAGCCTGGACGAAGAACGCGGATCGTGCGGCGATCACGAGGTCGCAGGCGAGCGCAATGCTCGCGCCCGCCCCCGCCGCGACACCGTTGACCGCGGCGACCGTTGGCACTGCAAGGTTCCGCAGCAAAAGGATGAGCGGCTTGTAATTGCGCTCGATGGATTCGCCGAGATCGGCACGGGCGCCGCCGGGCGCGACCTGCCGGTCCCCAAGATCCTGTCCTGCGCAAAACCCGCGTCCCGCTCCCGAGAGCACCAGCACGCGTGCACCGTCCTTGCCGACGCGGCCGATCGCATCCCGCACCTCCGCATGCATCTCGCCGTTGAAGCTGTTGAGGCGCTCGGGGCGATTCAGCGTCAGGCGCGCGACCGCCCCCGCGAGGGAATACTGGATCGTCTGGTAGTTCATCGTGGGAAACCGGTCATTCGTCGTAGCTGATTTCGAGTGCGGCGCTCGTCGGTCGCGCCTGGCAGCAGAGAATATAGCCTGCCTCGACTTCCCAATCCTCGAGCGCGACGTTGTGCTCCATTTCTGCGGTTCCACTGACGAGCTTCGCGCGGCAGGTTGAACACACGCCGGCGCGGCACGAGAATGGCAGGTCGAGTCCCGCGCGGCCGGCCGCATCGAGAATCACCTCGCCCCCGAGGGGCATTGAAAAGCGGCGCCGGCGTCCGTCCATGATGACCGTGATCGCAGCACCCGATGCGGGCGCCGCCGCGACGGGTCGCGCGACTGCGGCCGGAACCGGCGCGGCCGCGCGTGTTTCCGGCACGAAGTGCTCGACGTGCACACGGCCTTTCGCGCCGAGACCGGCGAGTGCCGCCTGAAGCTCCTCGCCCATCGTCCCCGGTCCGCAGATGAAGAACTCGTCGATCGCCGGCACGTCGAGGTCGTGACGCGCAAATTCGCGGATCTTGGCGGCGTCGATACGCCCGTTGAACCATTCGACGTCCTGCGGCTCGCGGCTCATCACGAAGCACACCGAGAACCGCGTCATGAAGCGATCCTTCAGCGCGAGGACCTCCTCCAGGAACATCGTTCGCGCGCTACTCGTGTTGCCGTAATAGAGCTGGACGCGGCTGCCGGGATGCCGGTCGAGCGCCGTCGCCGCGATCGAGAGCACGGGCGTGATTCCGCTCCCCGCGGCGAATGCCGCCAGGAACTGCGGCCCCTCGGCACTGGTCTTTGCGTGAAAACTGCCGTTCGGCGTCAGTACGTCGATCGTCTCGCCGATCGCAGCGAAACGCGCGAGGTGCTCCGACATGCGCCCGTCTTTCTGCACACGTACGCCGATCGTGAGCTCGTCCGCGCCTTCGGGACTGACGATGGAATAGGTGCGCCGTTCTTCCCGGCCGTCAATGCGAAGCCGGAGTGCGACATGCTGGCCCGCATGGAACCGGAACTCGTCTCGGAGCGGTTCGGATATCGCGAAACTGAGCGCGATCGCATCGTCGGCGACCGCGGTACGGCCTGTGATCGCGAGCGGATGGAACTTCAGCACGTCAGATGCACTTGAAATAGTCGAATGGTTCGAGGCAGGACTGGCACTTGTACAGCGCCTTGCAGGGCGTCGAACCAAACTCGCTCTGTTTCGACGTCTGTTTCGATCCGCATCGAGGGCAGGTCACCGTCGGATCCGCTTCCCACAGGCGACGCTTGCCGGCACCGGCCTCGGCGGGCGGCGAGATTCCGAACGCCTCGAGCTTGCGACGTCCTTCCGGGCTGATCCAGTCCGTGGTCCAGGGTGGCGACAGCACGTCCACCGCGACCGCGTCGAAGCCGGCCCCCGTCAGTGCGCGCAGCACATCCGCCTTGATCGCGGGAGTCGCCGGGCAACCCGAATAGGTCGGCGCAACGCCGACTTCGATCTGTCCGTCCGGTCGCCGTAACAAATGCCGGATGACGCCGAGATCGAGCACCGAGAGCACCGGGATCTCCGGATCGGCAACCTGGGCCAGCACGCCCCGGATGCGCGTCAGCAGCTCGGGCGTCAGCTCCGCGGCGACCCCCCGTTCCACGTTCATCGACGCGTCACCAGGTTGCGCCGGGATGCGCGCGATGCAGGGACTGCATCTCCGCGAGCAGGTAACCGAGATACTCGCTGTGCCTGCCCTGTTTTCCATACCAGCCAAACTGCGCGGGTGCCGGCCGCGCGAGCGTCGCCTCGGCGAGGACCTCGTCGACATGGCGCAGCCATCCCGCCCGAAGGGTCTCGGGAGCGGGCCCGATGCCTGCTTTCGCCATCGACTGATCCACCTCGTCGCCGTCGAACAATTCGTTCGTAAACGGCCAGAGGCGCGCAAGCGATTCTTCGACTCGGCGATGGCTTTCGTCCGTTCCGTCGCCAAGCCGGATCAGCCAGCCGCCGCTGTAGCGCAGGTGATACGCCGTCTCACGTATTCCCTTCACCGCGATGGCAGCGAGCTTTTCGTCCTTGGACTGCGCCAGTTTCCCGTAGAGCTCGAGCTGCCAGGCATCGAACAACAACTGCCGCGCAATCGTGTCGCCGAAATCGCCGTTCGGCTGTTCGACCAGCGTCAGGTTCAGGTATTCGGATTCCTCGCGAAGGTGGGCGAGCGCATCCTCGTCGCGGCCCCGTCCTTCGAGTTCGCCGGCATGCGCCAGCAGCAGGCGCGCCTGTCCGAGCAGGTCGAGCGAAACGTTTGCGAGACCAAGGTCTTCCTCGAGTGCGGGCGCGTGACCGACCCACTCGCCGAGGCGCTGCGCGAGCACGAGATTCGTGTCCGCAAGGCGCAGGACGTAGCGGCAGTGCGGCGTCACAGCGTCTTCACCTCGTCCGGAATGTCGTAGAACGTCGGGTGCCGGTAAACCTTGTCCCTCGCCGGCTCGAAGAACGCATCGGCATCGGCCGGGTCGGAGGCGACGATGTCGGTGGATCGCACGGCCCAGATGCTCACCCCTTCCTGGCGCCGCGTGTAAAGGTCGCGGGCGTGCTCGAGCGCCATGCTTGCATCCGTCGCATGCAGGCTGCCGACATGCTTGTGGTCGAGCCCCGATTTCGCCCGGATGAAGATCTCGTAGAGCGGCCATTCTTTCGACGATTCGGTCATCGGAGTCTCCTGGCGCGCTCAGGCCGCGCGTGTCCTGCCCGCTGCCTCCCGTTTTGCTGCCCAGGCGGCCGCGGCTTCGCGCACCCAGAGGCCCTCGTCATGCGCGCGGCGGCGGGCCTCGAGGCGCTCGCGATTGCAGGGCCCATGCCCCTGGAGAACCTGCTCGAATTCATTCCAGTCGATCGGGCCGAAACGGTAATGCCCGGCATTGTCGTCCCAGCGCAATTCCGGGTCGGGCACCTTCAGGCCGAGGTAGTCGGCCTGCGGCACGGTCGTGTCGATGAACTTCTGGCGCAATTCGTCGTTCGAAAATCGCTTGATCTTCCAGCGCATGGACTGCGCGCTGTGCTTCGACTCGGAATCCGAGGGACCGAACATCATGAGCGACGGCCACCACCAGCGATCGAGCGCGGCCTGCGCCATCGCGCGCTGCGACTCGGTGCCGCGCGCGAGCCGCATCATGATTTCGTAGCCCTGCCGCTGGTGGAAGCTCTCTTCCTTGCAGATCCTGACCATCGCGCGCGCATACGGCCCGTAGGAACAGCGGCAGAGCGGAATCTGGTTCATGATCGCCGCGCCGTCGACCAGCCAGCCGATCGCGCCGACGTCCGCCCAGGTCGGTGTCGGGTAGTTGAAGATGCTCGAGTACTTCGCCTTGCCCGTGAGCAGCTGGTCGACGAGCTGGTCCCTTGAGACCCCGAGCGTCTCGGCCGCGCTGTAGAGATAGGCCCCGTGTCCGCCCTCGTCCTGGACTTTCGCGATCAGGATCGCCTTGCGGAGCAGGGACGGCGCGCGGGTAATCCAGTTGCCTTCCGGCAGCATGCCGACGACCTCGGAATGCGCGTGCTGCGATATCTGCCGGATGAGCGTGCGGCGGTAGGCCTCCGGCATCCAGTCCTTGGCCTCGATCTTTTCCTCGGCATCCACGCGCGGCTGGAAACGCGACGCCAGCGCGGCACCATCCTGCGCCTCGTCGCTCAGGCAATCTTTACCAAGAGAATCAAGGCCTTGCGTGTACATCCCAGCGGCCTCCGCGGGCGCGTTCAGACATCATCAACTTTGACACAGAAAGCGGCTTTTAGGTCCAGCCCTCGATCCGCCGGACCAGGGTTTCCATGAAGCGGTTGGCCTGGTGACCGTCCAGCACGCGGTGGTCAATCGTCAGCGTGACGTAGCAGCAGGGCCGCACGACAATCGCATCCTTTCCGTCGGCCGTGACGACGACCGCGCGCTTTTCGAGCTTGCCGACGCCGAGTATTGCGGACTGCGGCTGGTTGATGATGATTGGCGCCGCAACCAGGCTTCCACTCACCCCATGGTTCGAGATCGTGAAAGTTCCGCCGCGCAGATCGGCGGGTGTGAGCCCGTCGTTGCGCGCGCGCGCGACCAGTTCACCGAGCGCTGCGGCAATCCCCTCCAGGTTGAGATTGCCGGCATCCCGGATGACCGGCACGACGAGCCCGCGGCCTTCGAGTGCGGTACCGACGCCAATCTCGATGCGATCACTGATCAGGAGTGCATCGTCGGTCCAGCGGCCGTTCGACTCGGGCACGGCGCGGATCGCATCGACGCAGGCGGAGACGAAATACGCGGTCAGCGTCAAAGACAGCCCGCGCTGCTCGAAGGCGGGCCGCATTTTCGCGCGATGCGCCAGTACGGCCGTCATGTCCGCCTCGAACACGGTCGTCACGTGCGGCGCGGTGTGCAGGAGGCTCTCGACCATGTGGGCCGCGATGCGCCGCCGCATCGGCGTGTGCGGGATGCGGCGCATGCCGGCCTCGTCG
>CAYPQX010000100.1:0-20467 GCA_964412975.1 uncultured Steroidobacteraceae bacterium | reverse complement strand
CCCGATCGCCTCGATCCGCTGCCGCGTCACCCTCGAGCCGGGCGAGTCGGCGACGTTCGACTTCGTTTCAGGCGCGGGCGGCAGCCGTGAAGCCTGCTTGGGGCTGATCGAGAAATACCAGGACCGCCATCTTGCCGATCGGGTTTTCGACGTTGCCTGGACCCACAACAACGTCATGCTTGCCCAGATCAATGCGACTCCCGGCGACGCACAGCTGTACCGTCATCTTGCGAGCTCCGTGCTCTACGGCAATGCGGCGCTCCGAGCGGAGCCCGGCGTGCTTTTGCAGAATCGCCGCGGGCAGTCGGGACTCTGGGGTTATGCGATTTCCGGTGACCTGCCGATCGTGCTGGTGAAGATCGCGGACGCCTCGCATATCGATCTCGCGCGCCAGATGATCCAGTGCTACACGTACTGGCGCCTGAAGGGCCTCGTAGTCGATCTCGTGATCTGGCACGAAGATCATGTCAGTTACCGTCAGCGGCTCCAGGACCAGATCATGGGCCTGATTGCGACCGGCATCGAAGCGCATGCGATCGATCGGCCCGGCGGCATCTTCGTGCGCTCCGCAGAACAGATTTCATTCGAAGATCGCATCCTGCTGCAGGCCGTCGCCCGCGTCATCATCAGCGACAGCCGCGGAACTCTGCTGGAGCAGGTCAATCGCCGCGGACTCGCGGACAAGAGCGTTTCGCGACTGGCCACCACCCGGACTCATCGCCCCGAGCCTGCGGCCGCGCCGGAAGTGCTGCGAGCAGACCTCATTCTGAGCAATCACCTCGGGGGATTCACCGCGGACGGCAACGAATACGTGATCTCCACGACTCCGTCGCAGAAGACGCCGATACCGTGGGTGAACGTGCTGGCGAATCCGCACTTCGGGACGGTGGTTTCGGAGAGCGGCCTCGCTTACACCTGGAGTGAAAACGCACACGAATTCCGGCTGACGCCCTGGAGCGACGATGCGGTCGGCGCCTCGTCAGGCGAAGCCATTTACCTGCGCGACGAGGAGAGCGGTCATTTCTGGTCCGCGACGCCGTTTCCGAGCAGCGGAGCGATGCCGTATCTCACACGCCACGGATTCGGCTACAGCGTATTCGAACACACGGCAGGCGGCATTCATTCGGAGTTGTGGGTCTTCGTGGACCTGCACGAAGCGCTCAAGTTCTCGGTGCTGAAGGTCAAGAACGGATCGGGCCGCATGAGGCGCCTGTCCGCGACCGGCTATGTCGAATGGGTGCTCGGCGATCTGAGGGCGAAATCCGCCATGCACGTCGTCACGGAAATCGATCCGATGAGCGGCGCACTTTTTGCGCGCAATGCCTACAACACGGAATTTTCAGACTGGGTCGCTTTTTTCGACGTCGACGACCTCTCCCGCACGCTGAGCGGCGACCGCACCGAATTCCTCGGGCGAAATGGGACGCTATCCAGCCCGGAAGCGATGACCCGGTCGCGCCTTTCCGGGCGGCTCGGTGCAGCACTCGACCCCTGTGGTGCGATTCAGGTCCCCTTCGACCTGGCGGACGGGGATGAGCGCGAAATCATTTTCCGGCTCGGCGCGGCTCACGACGTCGAACGTGCGCGCGAGCTCGCGCAACGAGTGCGGAAATCCGGCACGGCGCGCGCGGCGCTTGGACGAGTGCAGCAGTACTGGAAACACGCGCTAGGCGCCGTGCGGATCGAAACACCGGATCCATCCCTGAACGTGTTGGCAAACGGGTGGCTCCTTTATCAGACATTGGCCTGCCGCCTCTGGGCACGAAGCGGTTACTACCAGTCCGGAGGCGCCTTCGGGTTCCGTGACCAGCTTCAGGACGTCATGGCGCTGGTGCATGCGAAACCGCAACTCGTACGCGAGCACCTGCTGCGCTGCGCGGAGCACCAGTTTCCGGAGGGCGATGTCCAGCACTGGTGGCACCCACCGGCTGGACGCGGAGTGCGCACGCGCTGCTCGGATGACTACCTGTGGCTGCCGCTCGCGGTCTGCCGCTACGTTTCGGTTACCGGCGACGAAAGCGTGCTTGAGGAGAAAATTCACTTTCTCGCGGGCCGGCCGCTCGGCGCCGAAGAAGAGTCGTACTACGACCTGCCGTGGCGCTCGCCGGAAATCGCCAGCCTGTACGAGCATTGCGCACGCGCGATCCGCCACGGCCTGCGATTCGGCCCGCACGGCCTGCCCCTCATGGGATCCGGCGACTGGAATGACGGCATGAACCTCGTCGGCATTCACGGCCGGGGCGAAAGCGTATGGCTGGGATTCTTCCTGCACGAAGTCCTGTCCAGATTCTCCGAACTCGCGCGTCGCCGCAGTGATCCCGACCTGGCCGAACACTGTGCCAACGAGGCCGAATCATTGCGCCAAAACATCGCCCGGCACGCCTGGGATGGGGAGTGGTACCTGCGCGCGTGGTTTGACGACGGCTCGCCGCTCGGGTCGTCGGCCAATCCGGAGTGCGCGATCGATTCGATCGCCCAAAGCTGGTCGGTATTGTCTCGGGTCGGCGGCATGGAGCGCTCGCGGCTGGCGATGGATGCCGTCGATCGACTCCTGGTGCGCCGGGATCACGGCCTGATCCAGTTGCTCGATCCGCCGTTCGACAAGTCGGCCATGAATCCAGGCTACATCAAGGGCTACGTCCCCGGCGTGCGCGAGAATGGCGGCCAGTACACGCACGCCGC
This sequence comes from uncultured Steroidobacteraceae bacterium, assembly GCA_964412975.1. Lineage (GTDB taxonomy): Bacteria > Pseudomonadota > Gammaproteobacteria > Steroidobacterales > Steroidobacteraceae > SCUD01. The sequence goes on along the minus strand of CAYPQX010000100.1, from coordinate 17,785 downwards.
AGTGTGGGCATCGATGGCGTTCGCCGAGCTCGGTGACGGCCGCCGAGCGTGGGAATTACTGGCATTGATCAACCCGCTGAACCATTCGCAAAGCGAGAAAGCGGTCGCCATCTACAAGGCCGAACCCTACGTCGTCGCCGCGGATGTCTACGGTGTTGCGCCGCACACCGGCCGCGGCGGCTGGACCTGGTACACGGGATCGGCCGGCTGGCTGTACCGGCTGATCGTGGAATCGCTGCTGGGCCTGAAACGCGAGGGCGACCGGCTGCACATCACGCCGTGCATGCCGGAGGGCTGGGGGACCTACTCGCTCAGTTACCGCTTCGCTGACACGGTCTACCGCATCGCCATCGTGCGCGCTTCAGTTCCGGGCGCTGCGGCGATCGAGGCTACGCTCGACGGCGCCCTGCTCTCCGAATCTGGAATTCCGCTGGTCGACGACCAGCGTGAACATATCGTCGTAGTCAGGATCAACAGCGCCTGAGCAAGTTGAGACTGCTGGATCCATCCTGACGCTCCCTTATCCGTGCGTACGTTGCCGCACCGACCCAGGATCTGAGAGGCACATCACAGTTGGCGGGCAACGCGACGGCGGTATCGCGATGCGCCGCATGAACTGCCCACCCGCACACATCGCAGGGTGGCTCCCCGACCCATATTCAGAGCCGGATCACTTTCGGTCGCGTGCCCGATGCACAGGTTCTGGCAAACCTACTCTTCAACGATGGCGACAGTCGCCTCCGTTTGGCACCGCCTTACGCGGCGGGCACCGCACGAGTCGCGGCTCGGAATTGCCCCGCGACTCTCCATTGCGTTCGGCGCCGTGGCGATCCTTACCGTCATCGCAAACCAGATTACCGAGAATGGCAGCACCCTGATCCGAGCGATCGAGCAGGCGCCGGTCGTGGCGCCACGGTTCGAAGAGCAGCAGAGTCCGGAAGTACTGCCCGCGGCACTCGATGAATTGCAGCGCGCTGTACTGGCCCGAGCGGATTCAGAGGCCGGAGGGCGCGTGAAGGCGTACGACGAAGCGGCCGCCGCCCTGGACGTCGCGCGCGGAACGTACTTTGAAGCCCTCACGCCGACTCTCGATGCCGCGACGCTCCTTCGCCTGGACAGCGAGGTCACGACGCACAGGCAGCTGGGCGCCCAGCTCATCACGTCGGCTGACTCCCGGCGTCGCCTGCTCAATGAATTCAATATCGAACTCGCAGCGTTGGACGAGCGGATGAAAGCATCGCTCGACCGGGTCTGGGCGATCTTTGGCAAGGTACTCGGTCGCGAGTATCTGCTCGAGGCAAACCAGATCCTGGATGGGCTCGAGGAGCACGCTGCTGATCTCTCCGTACTCCAGGGTTATGGCCCGGGTACGGTGCGCGCGCTCCGCGCCAGCGAGAAAGCGTTTGCCGCATTGCTGAAGAACAACGAGGACAGCATCACGCGCGTGTTCGGCGCCGAGTGGCTCGCCCAGGCGCGTACCAACTTTGAGCGCGTCGTGTGGCTCCGCGAGCTGCTGGTGCGCACGGACGTCAAGCGCAAGGCCACCATTGAGGGTTTTTCGCAGAGTCACTCTGCGCTGTCCACGCAGATTCGAAAAACTAACTCGCAGTTCGAAGCAGCACGGGCGTTCGCGACCGCACGCTATCAGTCCGCAGCCGCCCTTTCCGCGATGTCCGCGGAGGAGAAGCGACAACGAACGCTACTGGCCTGGCTCAGTGCCTGCGTCCTGCTCCTGCTGCTGGCTACCACGGTCAGCACAATCATCAGCGTCGTGAAGCCGGTGCGCAGGCTGGTTCAGGCGACGCAAAGGCTCTCGCAGGGGGAATCAGGCGTAACCGTGCCTCGAGGTGGCATCAAGGAACTCGATACGCTGGCCGTGTCTTTCAACCAGATGGCCGAGCAGTTGACGGCTGCCCAGACCATCGCCCGCCAATACCATGGACAACTGGAGGCCAAGGTCGAGGAGCGCACGCGCCAGCTGCAGCACCTCGCGGCGCACGACCCCTTGACGAGGCTTCCCAACCGCCGCCAGTTGCTCCCGCAACTGGAAGTAACGCTGAAGCGTGCGGCCAAACGCGGCGATTTCGTCGGCGTGTTCTTCCTCGACCTCGATAATTTCAAGAATGTCAACGACAGCATGGGGCATGTGTTCGGCGATCGAGTCCTGCAGGCCGTCGCGGACCGGCTGCGCAGCGCTGTCGCGGATTTCGGGTTCTGCGCGCGCCTGGGCGGCGATGAATTCACGGTTGTGTACGAATGTGCCGCGCAGGTGCATGAGATCGAGCTCGCGGCAGACTCGCTGGTGCGAAGTTTTCAGCAGCCTCTTGTCGTCGATGGCCGCGAGCTGCTGATGGGCCTCAGTCTGGGCGCCAGTGTCTACCCGGTAGATGGGGCGGAACCTGAAGCGCTGTTGCGCGCCGCTGACGCCGCCCTTTTCCACGCCAAGGCGCAGGGCCGCAGCCGGATCCGCATGTTCAGCCCGGAACTGCTGGAAGCCGCCGCGGCGAAGTTCGCCACGGAACAGGGCCTGCGCCGCGCAGTGGATCGCGGCGAATTCGAGCTTCACTTCCAGCCCGAGGTCGACCTCGCGACTGGCGAGGCGGGTCTTGTGGAGGCGCTCCTGCGCTGGCGCCTGCCGGACGGAAGCCATGCATCGCCGCAGGACTTCCTGCCGGTGGCGGAAGACTGCGGTCTCATGCGGGAGATCGGCGATTGGGTAATCCAGTCGACTGTCGAGCATGCCGCGCGGTGGCGCGACGCGGCCTGGCCCAATCTGCGCGTCGCCGTCAACGTGTCCTCGCTCCAGCTGCTGGACAGCCGGTTTGTCGACGGACTCCGGCAAGCGCTCCTGCGAAATCGGATCCCGCCGCAGAGCATCGAAGTGGAGCTGACGGAAAACGTGCTGCAGACTGGCCGTCACACCAGCGAGGCGCTGCGGGAGCTGCGCGAACTTGGTGTGGGAGTCGCGCTTGACGATTTCGGTACGGGCTATTCGTCGCTGGTATCACTCCAGCAGCTGCCGCTGACCCGAGTAAAACTGGATCGAAGCCTGATCGCGACAATCGACACGAGCAGCCGCTCGCAGGCCATTACCCGGGCGATCATTGCGCTCTGTCAGAGCCTCGAGCTCGAGATCACGGCCGAAGGCGTCGAGCGACACGAACAGCTCGCTTGGCTGCTCGGCTATCCGGCCATGTATATCCAGGGTTTCCTGTTGTCGCCGCCCGTTGCCGAGGCCGATCTGCTGCCTTCGATTACCGGAATGCCCGGTCGCATCGATGCGCTGCTTCAAGCCACCTTGCCGGCGAATACCCTGCCAATCGCCAGGCTAGGCCACTCGCGGCGGCGGCAGAGCCGCTGAATCCAGAGGCACCGCAGCGCCAGTCAGGCATCGTCCTGAATCGTAACAACGATGCGGCGCGTCATTCCAATGCTTGCGCCCGGCGATGCGTCCGTCAATTCCACCGTGAACGACCGGTCGCCGGTGGCGCCTGCATTGCGCAGGATCGGAACGTAGATCATGCGAAACGTATGCCCTTCCGAAAAGCGCGCCACGCCGCTTTCCGGTCCACCGTAGTCGCGACCGGCCACCGCAGTGCCGTCCAGTACGCGCCAGGCGACCGTCACGCTGCGTGCTGCGCGACTGAAATGCCGCAAGGGAACCGGCGCAACGACCGAACGCCTGCTGACCACCATCGATCCCGCATCGAATGCAATCAGGCCGGGCGGCAGGGGTTCCCGTGCCGGGGCAGGGACGGTCGACGGTGCCGCAACCTGCGGCTTTGTGGCAGGGAGTTCGACGCCCGAGACAGCGCTCATTCCCGCCGAAGAAACCACGGCTGTCGTATCGGCCGTCACCGGCGTACTCAGCCGTTCGGCTTGAGGTTGTTCGTTCTGCGTGTCGAATGCGAATCGCCCGATCAGTACACCCAGAACGATCGCCAGGCCGATGACGGCCGGGATGCGCCATTTCCGGCTCGACCGCCTCATCAGTTGGCCCTGCACGATGCGGACAGGAAGTGCCGCCACTTCCTGCACCGGCGCCAGGTCGGGCACATCACGACCGAGGTTGCGCAAGAGTTCCCGGACTTCCGGCCGTTGCTCCCGGCGCCAGGCCAGGCCCGCGGCGAGCACATCCCATTGCCGCATGGACAGGTCCGGAAGCCGTTCGATCTCCAGGCCCGAATCGCGTGCCTCCCCTGCGCCGCGCCGCCCGTAAGGGTGTCGCCCCGCCATCATTTCGTAGATCACGCAGGACAGGCTGAACACGTCATCGCGCGGTTCCGGCACCTGTCCCGACAGGACTTCCGGGCTCGCGTAGGCGCGCGTCGCGGCCGCCATCACCGTGTCTGAGGTCGCGTCATCGCCTGGAGACGGAAGTCGCGCAGCATTTGGCGCAACGCCGAAATCGAGCATGCGCACATCGCCTGTCGCAGTGATGAAAACATTGTCCGGCTTCACGTCTCCATGCGTCACGCCATGATCGTGTGCGAATGCCAAGGCATCGCTGCAGGCAGCGGCGATGCGCAGCGCCTCATCGACCGGCAGGCCCGGCGGAGTACGCCGCAAGCGCCGGCCGAGCGTTTCGCCGACGAGCAGCTCCATTGCAATGAACCAGGTTTCCCGATCGCAATCGAGGTCGTAGACCCGCACCACATTCGGGTGCGCGACGGATTGCGTCTGGTGGAATTCGCGCCTGAGCCGCGCAATGCATTCAGGCCGATCGCGGAATTCCGGTCGCAACAGCTTGATTGCGACGTCCGCTCCCTGGTCGGCAGTCCCGGCGCGTCGCAAGTCCTGCGCCCGCATGACTACCGATGTGCCACCGTATCCGAGCGGCTGCTCGAGGATATAGCGATCCCGCAGCATCACGCCGCTCGTGATAACCGTTGCGATGCCAGCGGTATCGTCGTTCGCAACGGCGTTGACGGAGTCGATCGTGTGCGGCGGCACTGCGCGCAAGCGCGCGCCCGGGCCTGCCAGTTCGCTGGTGGTGTCGTTGGCGATGTCTTCAGTCGGATCAACGACCTCACTCAGCCCGGGCGGCCCGTCATCGCGAATCGGCTGATCGACCCTCAACGCCACATCGAGTCGATCGGCTTCGGCGTCATGGCTTGATGCATTCATGCCTGATCAGTGCCCGCTCTCCGCGCCAGCCGAAGCACTACGCTGCGGCGGTCGCACTGGTGAGCATGGGGCGCACTTGCGCACTGCGCAAGGAGTTGCAGTCAGTCGTTCCCCATTCGCCACGCTGCGGACTATTTCATTTCACATAAGCTGCTTGACCTGCGGCGGGCAGCCTTGTCGCGAAACATCGCGGTGTCGGCGTGTTGCAGCAACACATCGCAGTGCTCGCCGTCGTCCGGATACACGGCGAAACCGACGGAAGCGCCGACATGAATTTCCTTGCCGTCGATCGAATAACGCTGGCCAATGTCTTGGCGGATCTTTTCCGCGACCCTGCCGGCGATCGCAGCATCGTTCAGGTTCGAGAGCAGCGCGACGAACTCGTCGCCGCCGTAACGACAGGCGATGTCTTCGGCCCGGACACCGCCTGCGATGCGCGCGCCGACGGCCGACAGCAGCCTGTCCGCAACCTGGTGCCCGTAGCGGTCATTCACGGCCTTGAAGCCGTCAAGGTCGATGAATACCAATGCCAGGTGACGATGGCGCTCGGCGGCATGCCCGATCGCCTGCTGCAACCGCTTGATCAGCAGCAGCCGATTGGGCAATCCGGTCAATCGATCGTGCTGTGCCACACGGACTGCAGCCACTGCCCGGCGCGAGGCGCCGTCCAGCGCTTCCATCAGGTACTCATTGTCCTTCCTCAGACCGTTGTTTTCGCGCTGGATCCCGAAAAGCCGCTTCTCGGCCAGAGTCAGGGCATGCAACGCGTCTTCGAGCGAGAATGACTCGTGTGGCGAGTTCCCTGACCCGACAGCCTGGTGCCGCGAACTCTCGCAGCCAGCCCCGTGCTGAATCGGGTCAGCTACAGAACAATCACCGGATTCGTCGAGGGCGATCCGCTCCTGTTCCCGTCCCAGCATCTTAAGGCTCCACGCAGCAACAACTGTTGACGATGGCGTAATCTACCGAGCCTCCAGGACTGGGTCCGTGCGGCAGCGAACATAGGGCTAGGTTGGATAGCGATAATGAGACTTGGTTCCAACATTGACGTCGGAAATGTGATCATGGATCCGACCAAGTATTTCCCGCAGCCAGCCGCCGTGCTCGACGATCAGCGATTGAGTCGAGAACAGAAACGCCGGATTCTGCAATCCTGGTCGCTCGATGCGGACCTGATCAACGAAGCCGAATCCGAGAATATGCGCGGCCGCGCCGGCGATCGCTCGTTTCTTCGCGAAGCAAGGCTCGCCTTGCTCGCACTGGAAGCTTGAGCGCTGCGCGATGACTGGCGCCGTGACGCGGGTCATTGCGCCTGATCGGATGCTTTCTGCGCCCCTTTCTCGCTGCGCAGGGCGCGGTCATACGCCTCACCGAACAGGACTTCGAAACCGACGGTGGCTCCCAGGCAGGCATCGCAGCGGTCGGCCGGCTGTGGGCCATCGGCCCAGAAAAGGGCACCCCCGAACTCGATGAACAGCCAGTCGCGCAATACGGAGCGCCGGTGGGTCACGCGCAGGCCGTACAGGTCTGGCTGGGTGCCGTCGGTCTCGCCGCGCATGCTGATCTCGTAACGCATCGCCCGCCTGAAATCGATTGCCTGATACAGGGCCACGCGGGACCGCCAGCGCACGCCGTCGGTCTCCTCCGAGAGTCGCACGGTGTTCCCGAAACGCAGCAGGTAGTCACGGCTCAATACATGGTCGATATCGAAGGCCTGCGTTACGCCAAACCCTTCGTCGTTCTCGACGAACGCGGTGGTACGCAATGTCAACAGCGTGTCTGATCCGCCATAGATGTAATAGCGATACCGGGCGTTGGCATAGGGATTGAGCGGCGACTCGAGCTTGAGGCCGGCACCAAGGTCGAATCGGCTGTCGCGGTCACGGAGGACGCGGTAGCCGACTCCTGCGAACCATTCCGCCGGCTGATCGTCGGAAAAGGCTCCGACCGCCGGGCCGACGGTAGTCAGCTCGTCGGCAAGAAATTCATCGCTGCTCGCGCGTCCGATGGTGGCATTGAAGCGCTCGTTGATCTGCGGAAGACTGACACTCGCACGAAAGCGGGTATCCACTTCGAATTCGTCCTGCTCGTTCCAGCCGAGGGTCACACTCGCCCGCCCGTTGGACTCGTCCTCGTATTCAGAATATTCGTGTTCGCGGCCGAACAAGCGGTCGACAAAGCGCGCCGTGCTGCAGACGCTGCGTTCCAGGCCTTTGCGCATGGCGTCCAGGCCTTCGGCGCCTTCCGTGGCAGACCGCACACAGGGATCAGCTGCTTCGCTGACGCTCTTGTCTTCTTCCTCTTCTTCCGCGTGCGTCGCGGGCAGCCAAAGGATCAACGACAACAGACATGCAATGCGCTGACCGGCCACCAAACCCGTCATCGCAGCGGGCCCGGTCGATTGGCCGCGTCAAAATAGTGTCGCCGGCAAAGCGAAACATAGCGCTCGTTTCCACCGATCTCGACCTGCGCCCCGTCGCGCTCGACCGCTCCTTCCGCGCCGACCCGCACGACCATCGTGGCCTTGCGGCCGCAGTGGCAGATCGTCTTCAGTTCCGTCAGTTCATCGGCCAGCGCGAGGAGCCGCGCGCTCCCCTCGAAAAGTTCGCCGCGGAAATCGGTCCGCAGCCCGTAACAGAGCACGGGGATCGACAGCCGGTCCACGACTCCAGCAAGCTGTTCCACCTGCCCGCGCGTCAGGAACTGCGCTTCGTCGAGCAGGACGCAGCTGACCGGCTGTCTGGCATGTTCCGCTGCGATCTCTGGGTAAAGTTCGGATCCCGGCGCGAAATGACGCGCTTCGCTCGAAAGACCGATCCGGGAATGCACCCTGCCGCCTCCCATCTGGTCGAACTGTGCCGTATAGACCAGCGTGCGCATGCCGCGTTCCCGGTAGTTATGGCTCGACTGCAGGAGCGAAGTCGACTTGCCCGCGTTCATCGTCGAGTAATAGAAATAGAGCTTGGCCACTAGTACAGCAGCTTGATCTCGCGCAGCCGTTCGCGCAGGTAGACGTCCGCAAGAATGGGTTCAGGATACCGGTTGGGCCTGTCCGGCGTGATGCAGCCCGGAAGGGTCCCGATCGGGAAGTCGGAATTGAAGTGCAGGAAGAACGGCATGGAGTAGCGCGGCCGGTTGACGCGCGCACCCGTCGGATTCACGACCCGGTGAGTCGTCGAGGGCAGGACGTGATTCGTCAGCCGCTGCAGCATGTCGCCGACATTGCAGACAAGCGTTCCTGGCGGCGGGTTGATCGGCAACCAGCGGCCGTTGCGATCGAGCAGCTCCAGTCCGCCTTCCTCCGCCCCGAGCAGAAGCGTGATCACATTGATGTCCTCGTGCGCACCCGCGCGCACGCCGTTCGCGCCTTCATTGAGCGGTGGGTAATGGATCACGCGCAGCACGCTGTTGCCTTCGCCGACCTTGTCGTCGAACCAGTGCTGGTCGAGGCGCAGGTAGGTCGCGATTGCCTGGAGGAGCTTGCGCCCCATCCCGTCGAAAGCCTCCCAGAGCTCGAGCACCGCGCGCTTGAATTCCGGGTCGCCCTCGATCCAGACATTGTCCGGCATCGACGACCGGTAACGGTGCCCGGGCGGCAACTCCCTGCCGATCTGCCAGAATTCCTTGAGATCGTGGTGTGCCGCGCCTTTCGCCGTTTCGACGCCAAAGGGCGTGTAGCCGCGCGCGCCGCCAATGCCGGGCACGCGATAGCGCTCCTTCACCGCCGCATCCTGGGCGAAGAACTTCTTGAAACGGTCGAAGCAGCCATCGATCGACGACTGCGGGAGTTCGTGGTCGCTGACCACGGCGAATCCGTAGCGCTCGAAGCTGCCGGCAAAGCGCTCCACGAACGCGGCAGGATCGCGCGTCGCGAGCTGGTAGCTGACCGGGACGATCGCATCAGGCATGCCTGAACATTATGGCTCATGATGGCGCCGGTGATCGACCCGGACCGCTGGTTCATCGTCGTTAATCCGGTCAGCGGCGGAGGCCGCGCCTTGCGCTTCCGACCGCAGCTTACGGCCGCGCTCGAGCGTGCGGGCGTCGCGTACGAGTGCGTTGTCAGCGACGCGCCAGGTGATACGGCACGGCGCTTTGCGCGGGCCGTCAACGATGGCTGCCGTCGCCTGCTGGCCGTTGGCGGCGATGGAACCTTCAATGAGCTCATCAATGGACTGCAGGCGTCCGCGGTGCCATCAGGTGAATGCCTCGTCGCCGCGGCCGCAGGCGGAACCGGCAATGACTGGTCGCGCTCGATGCAGATACCGGACGATCCCGATCGGCTCGCCGCGTGCATGACCCGCGGACGCGCGCGGCCGGCGGATATCGGGGTCGCGGCGCGAGCTGACGGCCTGCAGGCCGCATTTCACAACGTCGCCGGCGCGGGTCTCGATGCGGAGGTGTTGCACATGACGCCGCGCTCCGGACCGCGCGCACTCGCCTACCTTTTGGGCCTCGCGCGAACGCTCGCCCGCTACCGCGCGCCGGAATTCGAGATCACTGTCGACGGGAGCATCCTGCGTGGGCGCTTCCTGCTTGTGCTCGCCTCCATCGGACCGCGCTGCGGCGGCGGGTTGCGACTCACGCCCGACGCCCTGGTCGACGACGGCTGGCTCGACCTGCTGACGGTCGATCCGCTGACATTCACCGGCGCACTGTCGAGGTTGCCGAAGCTCTTCGACGGCCGGCTTGCCGGCGATCCAGCGTTCCGTGTCGTCCGCTGCCACACGGCAACGATCCGTTGTGAATCGCCCTGCGGCGTGGAACTCGACGGCCAGGAATTTGGCGCGGCGCCGATGACCGTCACCGTACAGCCCGGCGCGCTGCGCGCGCTGGACTGCCGGGCCTCAGCGGAATGACGCGAGGATGCGGTCGAGCTTTGCCGCGCCGGGACAGAGCCGCGAATACGGCACGGCGTTGAGCGCTTCGTCGGCAGTGCCGTGCTGCGCGTGGAAGTCGCGCGTGGACTCGTCGATGTAGATGAGTCCGGTGACGTACTCGTTCCGCATCGCGCGTTCCTGCACATACGCGGCGGCACGCGCGCGATCGGTCGGGTCATAGCCCGGGTCGAGCTTGTGCAACACGACGTCGCTTCCGTCGTGCATCGGCACGGAAACCGTTTCGCCCGGCGCGAATTGCACGCGGATCTCCTGCTTCGGCGCGATGTAGTCCGCGGCGACCGGCGTTTCGCTGTGTTCGCGCACGTACGCGTAACTCTTGGTCGATCCTTCGTGGTCGTTGAAGGTCACGCAGGGAGACAGCACGTCGATGATCGCGAAACCCTGGTGCGCAAGCCCCGCCTGGATAAGTGGAACGAGCTGTTCCTTGTCGCCAGAGAAGCTGCGCGCGACGAATGAGGCCCCGAGTGCGAGTGCCAGCAGTACCGGGTCGATCGGCTGCTGCTCGTTCGCCTCGCCCTTCTTCGATTTCGAACCGATATCCGCAGAGGCCGAGAACTGGCCCTTGGTCAGGCCGTAGACGCCGTTGTTCTCGAGGATGTACACCATGTCGACATTCCGCCGGATCGCATGCGCGAGCTGGCCGACCCCGATCGAAAGCGAGTCGCCGTCTCCGGACACGCCGATATAACGCAGGTGGCGGTTCGCTGCGTTTGCCCCGGTCGCGATCGACGGCATGCGGCCGTGCACGGAATTGAATCCGTGCGCGCCGGCGACGAAATAAGCGGTCGTCTTCGAAGAGCAGCCGATGCCCGAAAGCTTCACGACGCTTTGCGGCGGCAAGGCGAGCTCGTAGCAAGCCTGCACGATTGCAGCCGTGACGGAGTCGTGGCCGCAACCGGCACAGAGGGTCGACATGCTGCCCTCATAGTCACGCCGGTTCAGCCCGAGCGAATTCTCCACCAACCCCGGGTTCGCGACCTTCGGCTTGGCGATGAAACTCATGCCGCGACCTCCTTGTCGAGCACCTTGTTGACGCCTTCGATGATGGTGGCCGCCGTCATCGGCAGGCCGTTGTAATGTAGGATCGAGCGCAGCTTCTTCTTCTCCACGGCAGTCTCCATCGTCAGCAGCGCACGCAACTGCGCATCCCGGTTCTGCTCGACGATGAAGATGACCTGGTGCGACGCAAGGAATTCCTCGACCTCAGTCCCGAAGGGAAACCCACGCACCCGCAGGTAGTCGATCGCAATCCCGGATTTTCGAAGCATGGCGAGTGCCTCGCGCACTGGCGCATCGCAGGATCCGAGGCTGACGATCGCAGCGGTGGCTCCTCGCCCGTCCGCAACCGCGGCCGGTACGTACTTTGCCGCCGTGCGGAACTTCCGCGCGAGTCGGTCGAGCACCTCCTGGTACTCGGCCGCATCCTCCGTATATGCGCCGAAGCGGTTGTGCCCCGAGCCGCGCGTGAAATACGACGCCTTGGGGCTGATGCCGGGCAGCGTCCGGTATGGAATTCCGTCGGCGTCGGGATCGAGAAAACGCTGGAACTTCTCGATTCCGGCGATCTGTTCCGGCGTAAGCACCTTGCCGCGGTCGGGCTGGTAGCCATCGTCCCAGCGGAACTCCGGCGACATCCAGTCATTCATTCCTATGTCGAGGTCGAGCAGGACGAAGACCGGCGTCTGGAGCCGCTCCGCGAGGTCGAACGCCTGCACCGCCATCTGGAAGCATTCTTCCGGTGAGTCGGGAAACAGCAGCACGTGCCGTGTGTCGCCGTGCGAGGCATAGGCACAGGCGATCAGGTCGCATTGCTGCGTGCGGGTCGGCATGCCGGTCGAGGGACCGACGCGCTGCACGTCGAAAATGACCGCTGGCACTTCCGCGTAGTACGCGAGGCCGATGAATTCTTCCATCAAGGAGATCCCCGGCCCGCTCGTCGGCGTGAATGCGCGCGCGCCGTTCCAGGACGCGCCGATCACGATGCCGATTGCGGCCAGCTCGTCCTCCGCCTGCACGATCATGTAGTCGCGCTGGCCGGACTTGGGATCGGTGCGATGGCGCGCGCATAACGAGCGGAAGGCGTCCATCAGCGAAGTCGACGGCGTGATCGGATACCACGCCCCGACCGTCGCCCCCGCATACAGGCAGCCTAGCGCTGCGGCCGTGTTGCCGTCGATCATCACGTGCCCGGCCGTCGCGTTCATCCGCTCGACGCGGGTCGGCAGCGGGCAGTCGAAATGCTCCTTCGCGTAGCGATGCCCAATCTCGATCGCTTTCATGTTCGACTCGACGAGCGCCAGCTTTTTCGCGAAAGTCTCCGCAAGCAGGCCGCGAATCACCTCGAGATCCAGGTCGATAAGCGCCGCAACAGTCCCGACGTACATGATGTTCTTCATCAAAGTACGCGCGCGCGCGCCTTCGAAATTCTCGTTGCACAACTGCGCGAAGGGCACGCCGAAAGTCCTGATGTCGTCCCGAGAAAGCAGCGAGCTCCGGGGCCAGGTCGAGTCGTAGACGAGGAAGCCGCCCGGCGCGATTTCTCCCAGGTCTCGCGAGTAGGTTTCCGCGTTCATGGCGACCATGAGATCGACGCGTTCCGAGCGCGCGCGCCAGCCCTCGCGCGTTACGCGAATCTCGTACCACGTCGGGAGTCCCTGGATGTTAGACGGAAAGAAATTCTTTGCGACGACGGGCACGCCCATGCGGAATATCGCCTTCATGACCAGCGAATTGGCGCTCGCGGAACCCGAGCCGTTGACGTTCGCGAACTTGATCGTGAAGTCGTTTACGCGCGGCGCAGCGCTTTTGCGCTCTGGCATCGGGCCTCATCCTCGGCGAGTGGAATCTTGATCCAGGACTTCTGCATGTCCCAGGCGTCCGTCGGGCATCGTTCCGCGCACAATCCGCAGTGCACGCAAAGGTCCTCATCCTTGACCATCACGCGCCCCGTCTGGACGAGCGGCTCCGACACCATCATCGGCTGGTCCGGATTGCGGCGTGGCGCCTTGAGCCGCGTGACCAGGTCCGCCTCCTCCCCGTTCGCCGTGATCGTCAGGCAATCGGTCGGGCAGATATCGATGCAGGCGTCGCACTCGATGCAGAGCTTCGCGTGGAACACCGTCTGGATGTCGCAATTCATGCAACGCGAGACCTCCTCGGCAGCGCGGTCGGCGTCGAAGCCAAGCTCCACTTCGATGTTGAGCCGCTTGAAGCGCTCTTTCAGGCTGACGTGCGGCATGAGCTTGCGCGCCGATGCGTCGTAGTCGTTCTTGTAGGACCACTCGTGCATGCCGACCTTGCGGCTCTGCAGGTTGACGCCGCGCGGCATCCGTGAAGTCAGCGACTCGCCGTGGCAATGCTTGTGGACCGATATCGCAGCCTGGTGCCCGTGCTCGACGGCCCAGATGATGTTCTTCGGGCCGAAGGCCGCGTCGCCGCCGAAGAAAACGCCCGTGCGAGTCGACTCGAAAGTGACCGGATCGATCTTTGGAACGTCCCATTTGTCGAATTCAATCCCGAGGTCGCGCTCGACCCACGGAAACGCGTTCTCCTGCCCGATCGCGAGGATCACGTCGTCGCAGGGAATGAAGACTTCCTCGACGACGCGCTGGCTCCTGATCTCGGCCCCGTCCATCTCGTACTCGATGCGCTCGAAACGCATCCCCTTCAGCTTTCCGTCCTCGACGACGAAGGACTTCGGGGCGTGGTTCACGATGATCTCGACCTGCTCTTCCTCGGCGTCCTCGAGTTCCCACTCGGAGGCCTTGAAGAAGCCGCGGGGCTTCCGTGCCATGACCTTGACGCTCTTCGCACCGAGCCGGAGTGAGGTGCGGCAACAATCCATCGCGGTGTTGCCGACGCCGATGATCAGCACCCGCTCACCGATCTTGTCCACGTGTTCGAAAGCCACCGACTCCAGCCAGGCGATGCCGATGTGGATCCGGTCGGTGTCCTTGCGGCCGGGCAGGATGAGTTCCTTGCCCTTCGGCGCGCCCGTGCCGACAAACACCGCATCGAATCCGCCGGCATCCAGCAACTCGCGCATGCTCGCGACCGGCGTGCCGAGCTGGAGGTCCGCGCCCATGCCGACGATATAGCCGATTTCCTCGTCCAGCACCTGCGCGGGCAACCGGAAAGCCGGAATGTTGGTGCGCATCAGCCCGCCGGCCGTCCTGTACTGCTCGAAGATGACGACCTCGTAGCCGATCGGCAGCAGGTCGTTGGCGACGGTGAGCGTTGCGGGCCCCGCCCCGATGCAGGCAATGCGTTTTCCGTTTTTCCGCGCGGGCCTCTTCGGCAGCCGCGGGATGATGTCGTCGCGAAGATCCGCGGCCACGCGTTTCAGCCGGCAGATGGCCACCGGTTTTTCCTCGACGCGCCGGCGCCGGCAGGCGGGTTCGCAGGGCCGGTCGCAGACGCGTCCCAGGATGCCCGGAAAAACGTTCGACTCCCGATTGACGATGTAGGCGTCCGAGTAGCGGCCCTGCGCGATCAGCCGGATGTACTCGGGAACGTCCGTGTGCGCGGGGCAGGCCCACTGGCAATCCACCACCTTATGGTAGTAGTCGGGATCCGCTGTGTTGGTCGGTTGCATGCAGGACCCGTTTTGCCGCTTCTCAACTTCCAAGTATAGCGGGCGGCACGGCGGAAGCAGGCTCGCTTCGCGCTTCCTGGCCGCGGCTGACGAGAACCACGATGCGCGTCGCCGTTTCGAGCGCGCGCAGGCCGTCTTCCCCGGTCACGACCGGCACCGCGCCCCGCTCCGCGGCGTCGAGAAAGGCCGCGATTTCTGCCAGCAGGGCGTCGCCGGGATCGAAACTTCTCTCCTCCATCTCGACTTTCGGCATCGCGTTCTCTTCGATGACGGCCGGCTTGCGGACGACGGTCAGCAGCTTCTGCTGGAGGTCGATCGACAGGTAGGCATCCGACTGGAAGATGCGGAGCTTCCGCTCCGCCTTCATGCTGATGCGGCTTGCCGTGACGTCGGCGACGCAGCCATTGGCAAATCGGATGCGCGCATTCGCGATGTCGATCTCATCGGTGAATACTGGCGCGCCCACCGCGTCGATCGACGCGATCGGCGAGCGCACGATGTGCTCGATCAGGTCAATGTCGTGGATCATCAGGTCGAGGACGACGCTCACATCGGTCCCCCTCGGCTTGAATGGCGCAAGGCGGTTCGATTCGATGAAGCGCGGATTCTCGAGTTCGCCGGCCACGGCGACGATCACCGGATTGAATCGCTCCAGGTGACCGACCTGCAGCACCCGTCCTGTGGCCGCCGCGAGCGCGATCAGCTCCCGCGCCTCGTCCGCGGTGGCCGTGATCGGCTTCTCGACCAGGACGTGGGCACCGGCGCGCAGGAAATCGCGCGCCACCGGATGATGCAATGCGGTCGGCGTCGCGATGCTGACGGCATCCACGCGGCCAAGCAGCTCGCGATAGTCGGCGTACGCCGCAACGCCGAGTTCGGCCTGCAGCCGCTCGCGAGCCGCCGGCACCGGATCCGCGATGCCGATGAGTTCGCAACTCGGGAGGCTCGCGTATTTCTGGGCATGAAAGCGGCCGAGGTAACCGGCACCGACGACGGCGCAGCGCATTCTCGTCATGTGAAGGACATTATAGCTGCGCGGCTTTCCGGCTTGCCGCCGCCCGGCCGGCGGCTCAGACTGACAGCAATGGCCTGGAACTCCGCTTTCGTCCGATGGTTCGAGGGCCTGTCGCCGACCTGGCGGCGGGAATTGCGGATCGCGGCCCTCTGGTTCGCGCTCGGGCTGGTCGTAATGCCGTTTCTCATTTATCTCGCGGGCGTGCTGACGCTCGGCCCTTACGAAGGCGGACTGCTGTCCTTCCTGGGTTCGCTGCTCCTCGCCTTCTTCACGGCGACTCCCACGGCCTGGCTCCTCGTCGCCGGACCCTATCTGCTATTTACCGCCGTGCGTCTGCTCACGCGGCCGCTGCGGCGATCGGGCTGAGCTGGGTCAATCCTTCGCAGCCTCGCGGCTCTTCGCGCTCTTCTCGCGCACGGCGCGGAATTCATTTCCTTCGTACCAGTCCGGCCACGTCTCCGCGTATGCGACGCGCGCCCCGACTTCGAACAGCAGGCGCAGGTCCTCGATGGAACCGCTGACGTCCCAGGATTCCGAGTATTCGTCATCCGGCTTGTGGTAACGCTTCGCGTAGTACTCGTCGTAAAGCGCAAGCCCGGCCTCCGGCGGCGCGTCCCGCAATGTCGTACCCGACTTCACATACAAAGCAGGCACTCCCGCCTTCGCGAAATTGAAATGGTCCGAGCGATAGAAATAGCCGGCTTCACTGCGGCGGTCGGGCGTAATGGTGCGCTTCTGGGACTTTGCCGCATCGGCAAGCATATCCTCGAGTCCGGACGCGCCGAAACCGATCACCTCGATGTCCTTGGCACGTCCAAGGGGCACGAGCGCATCGATGTTAATCACGGCTGCGGTCTTCTCGAGCGGCACGAGCGGCCGCTCGGCGTAGTACTCCGATCCGAGCAAACCCGATTCCTCCGCGGTGACTGCGAGGAAAAGGACAGAACGCGAGGCGCCGGGCAAAAGATTGCGGAAGCCGCGTGCAATGGTGAGGATCCCGGCGACGCCGGTCGCATTGTCCACGGCGCCGTTATAGATGCGGTCCTCCCCCGCCTCGCTTGCGACACCCAGGTGATCCCAATGTGCAACGTAGATGACGTATTCGTCCGGCCGGTCCTTTCCCGGCATCACGCCCGCCAGATTCGGCGATCGCCTGCGCCGGATCGTGTTCTTCACGCCACCTGTCGCCGTCACGCCGAGCGGCACCGGCTTGAATCCGCGCTTCACGGCAGCCGCTTTCAGTGTCTCGAGATCCTCCCCGGCCAGCTCCATGAGCTGGCTTGCGCGACCCTGCGTGATCCAGCCTTCGAGCGCGGTGCGCCCGGCATTGCCGTCCGGCCGATCAAGGTGAAACTGCGGACCCGACCACCCGTTCCTGACCACGTCCCAGTCATAGGCTGCGGGTGCCGTGTCGTGGATGATGATCGCAGCCGCGGCACCCTGGCGGGCCGCTTCCTCGTACTTGTAGGTCCAGCGCCCGTGGTAGGTCATTGCCTTGCCGCGGAACAGGGATTCCTCGCCCGTCACGAAACCCGGGTCGTTGACCAGGATCAGGGCCGTCTTGCCACGCATGTCGAGACCGGCATAGTCGTTCCAGCCGTATTCTGGTGCGACGATGCCATAGCCGACGAATACCACCTCGCTCCCAGCGATCGAGGACTCCGGACGCACTCGGCGCGTGGCGATCACCATGTCGTCGCCGAAGGCGAGCGTCATGCCGCCCGCGCCCTTGTTGAACGAGAGGCGCGGCTCGGAGGCCGTGATCTCGACGAGCACCACGTCCTGGCGGAAATCTCCGCCACTCACGGGCTGGAGGCCAAGCTCGAGAAACTCCTTTTCGATGTACTCGATGGTCAGGCGTTCCCCCTCGGATCCGGGCGCACGCCCCTCCAGCTCGTCGGATGAAAGCCCTTCGATCTGGGCGCGGTAGGTCGCCCCATCGATCGCAGCCGAGGCCCTCTTGCGCATCTTGTCGTCGGCATTGAAGGCTCCGAGCGTGAGCGCGGCGGCGAAGGCGATGAACAGCAGCCGGTGCCCGATGTCGAAAGGTCTCATGCGATCCCCATGTCTAGCCGGAAGCCGGCCAGTAATACCAGCCAATGGCCGCCATGGCGAGCCACATCGCGGCCTGGGCCAGCCAGCGCCAGG
>CAYPQX010000099.1:0-9466 GCA_964412975.1 uncultured Steroidobacteraceae bacterium | reverse complement strand
CTGGCCGATGTCCCGGCAATTGTCGCGATCGACGTCAATCAAGATCGTGGAATGATAGCTGGTGGAATGCTCGTACGCCCGCAGTTGTCTACCCCCGAACACCGAGGGCAACCATCTCCGATGAAATTAGCCGCAGTGCCTTCACACTATCATGGATTGTCCTGCCGCTCGCAGCCTATGAGTATGGCGATGGCGCGGATGGTTGTCGCGATCCCGGGGAATTGCCGACGCCGTCAGCACCGGCGTGCGCGAAGTTACGAAAGCAGCCGGCCGAGTACCCCGATCAGCCGTTTCACTTCCTCCTTCGACGTGTAATGCACGAATGAAACTCGCACGGCCCCGTCGTCCGTGTCGATGCCGAGCGCCTTGAGCACGCGGTACGCATAGAAATGTCCGACGCCCACGCCGAGCTTTGCAGCCGCAAGCTGGCTCGCGATTTCGGCGGAGCTCGTGCCATCGACCGTGAAGGAGACTGTCGGCGCGCGCTCCGGCGCGCGCAGCCGCCCGATCAACCGCAGCTTCGGATGCTTGGCGAGAAAGTCGAGAAGTGGTTGCAGCAATTCCGACTCGTGGCTCCGGAACAGCTCGCGCACCGCCGCCGCCCGCGCCTGGACCGGTTTCCCCTTCAATCCGTGCCGGTCGGCGACGGTATCCATGTAGTCCATGACGCCATTGACCGCGGCGATCTGCGCATGATCGGGTCCGGCCGGTGTGAAGCGGGCGCCCGGCTTTTCCGCATTGAAGAAATGACCCTGGTTCGGCAGCGCGGCATTGACCTCGCGCCGCAGGAACATCGCGCCGAGGTGCGGGCCGTACACTTTATAGAGGGAGAAGAAATAGGCGTCCGCACCCAGGGCCCGGATATCCGGCATGCCATGGGGGCAGAAGGCGACACCGTCGACGAACGCCCAGGCCCCGGCCTGGTGAATGAGATCCGTGAACTCCCGGACCGGATTGATGCTTCCGACCGCGTTCGAGCAATGCGTGAATGCGACCAGCTTGGTCCGCGGACCGAGCAGGGCTTCGAGTTCCTTCCTGTTCAGGTCCGCGGTCTTCGGATCGACTTTCCATTCGCGCACGACCATGCCTTCGTCGGCGAGCCGGCTCCAGGCGCCGACGTTCGCCTCGTGATCCTGGTTGGTGACAATGACTTCATCGCCCGGCTTCAGGAATTTCCGCAGCGCCTGCGCAAGGACGTAGGTGTTCTGCGACGTCGACGGCCCGAAATGCATTTCATCAGTGGCAATGTTGAGCCAGGCAGCCATGCGTTGCTTCGCGGCATCCATCTGCTCACCGGCCTTCGCGGATGGCTCAAAAGCGTAGTAGGGCTGGACCTTGGTCTGCCGGTAATAGCGGTTGAGCCGGTCGATCGTCTGCCCGCAGGCGTAAGAGCCGCCGGCATTCTCGAAGTGCGCGAACCCCTCGAGCGACGGTTCCCGGAATGCCGGAAACTGCGCCCGCACGAAATCCAGGTCGAGATCCATGAAAGTTTCCCCCTCGATGTGGCCATAGGATAGTCGTTTGCAGGCACTGTAAACTGACGCCGATCAGGAGGAGCCACATGTCGTTCATGTACCGGGGTCGTCGCCTGGCCCCTATCGTTGGGTTCGGCCTTTTGCTCGCCTGTGCCGCCGCAAGCGCGCAGGAGACCTTGCCGCCGTCCGAGAGCGAAATTCCGGCAACGTTCACGCCGAAGACCGACGCTTTCGACTTCGTGAAGCGGGATGAGATGGTCCCGATGCGCGACGGCGTGAAGCTCAGGACAATCGTCCTCGTGCCGAAGGGAGCTTCGGGGGCGCCCATCCTGCTCGCGCGGACGCCGTACAACGCCGCCGAGAGCCTGTCTCGATTCCAGAGCCCGCGACTCGCTGCGGTCATCCCGCAGATGATGGATACCGCGGTCGACGCCGGCTACATCGTTGTGTTCCAGGACGTGCGCGGCAAGCATGGCTCCGAGGGCGACTACGTCATGAATCGGCCGCTGCGGGGGCCGCTCAATGCGACCGACACGGACCACGCGACCGACACCTGGGACACGATCGAGTGGCTGGTGAAGAACCTGCCCGAGAGCAACGGCCGGGTAGGGACGATCGGCGGGTCATACGGCGGGTTCACCGTGTTGATGTCGACGGTGCGACCGCATCCGGCCCTCAAGGCGGCCGTGCCATTCGCGCCGATGGTCGACGGCTGGATGGGCGATGACTGGTTCCACAACGGCGCGTTCCGCGTCGAAGGCGTGCTCGACTTCATCTACAACCAGCAGGCGACGCGCAAGAGCAGCGAGAAGTGGTGGAGCGACACCTACGATTCCTATGACGCCTATCTGCGTGCGGGCTCAGCCGGCGCGATGGCGGCTTCGCATGGCCTCGAGCAGATGGGTTACTGGCGGCAGCTCGCGGCTCATCCGAACTACGACACGTGGTGGCAGGAGCAGGCGATGGACAAGCTGCTCGCGAAGGAGCCGCTGACCGTGCCGATGATGATCGTCGGCGGATTGTTCGACCAGGAGGACATCTACGGCTCGCCGGCGCTCTACAAGGCGCTCGCACCCAAGGATCCCGAAGGGCGCCTCGTGCATCTCGTGCTGGGGCCGTGGAACCACGGGCAGGGCCGGCGCGAGGGGCGCGGCATCGGCATGGTCCAGTTCGAGGGCGACACCGCCGGCTGGTTCCGGCGCGAGGTGATGCAACCCTTCCTCGACCACTATTTGAAGGACGCGCCGAAGCCGGATACGCCGCGCGTGCTGGCGTACGAGACCGGCGCCAACCAGTGGCGCCGCTACGATCACTGGCCGCGCGCCTGCGCCGAAGGTTGCAGCGCGAAGAGCCGTGACCTCTATCTGCTCGCCGACGGCGGCCTCGGATTCGAGCGACCAGCCGCGTCGCGCAATGCGTTCGATGAATATGTATCCGATCCGGCAAAGCCCGTGCCGTACCGCCCGCGTCCGACGATTGCGACCGGCGCCGAGGATTCCACCTGGGGCGACTGGCTGATGGACGATCAGCGGCACGCGGCCTCGCGCACCGACGTGCTCGTGTATGTGACCGAGCCGCTCAAGAGCCCGTTGCGCATCGCCGGCGAGCCGTACGCAAGGTTATTTGCATCGACCAGCGGCAGCGATTCCGACTGGGTGGTCAAGATCATCGACGTCTGGCCGGACGAGTACCCGCCGAACGCGAAGATGGGTGGCTACCAGCAGATGATTTCGGCGGACATCTTCCGCGGGCGTTTTCGCGAGGATTTTTCGAATCCGAAGCCGCTCAAGGCCGATGCGGTGCTGGAGTACCGCATTCGCCTGCCGCAGGCGAATCACACGTTCCTGCCGGGACACCGCGTCATGGTGCAGATCCAGTCGAGCTGGTTCCCGCTCTATGACCGCAATCCCCAGTCGTTCGTGCCGAACATCATGTTTGCGGAGCCTGCGAGCTACCTCAAGGCGACGCAGCGGATCTGGCGCACGTCGGAGCAGGCGTCCGCGATTGAACTGCCTCTAATCGAATGAAAAAGGGCCACCGACCCGGTGGCCCTCGAACCGCAATCCTGCGTTCTCAGGTCGCGGGCAGCGGTTGCCCCGCGCAGGAGACGCGCGGATTCCAGTCAGCAAAGGTGCCGTCGGGATTGTTCCGCCAGGCCCAGACGTGGATCTCATAGAACGCCGGTATGCCGTAACGATTCGGTGCGCCGACGTAATGGAGCAGGTGACCGTCGAGTACCGGCACCTCGTTCACCCAGTCCGACGCGAGCGTGATGATCTCGACCCCGACAAGCCGCATGCGTCCGTTCGGCGACGGTTCGTATATCAGCGCCTCGGGCGTCTCCGCATCGACTTCCTTGGTGAGCAGATTCGGGTTGATCAGGTGGACACCCATCGCCCCGCGATTGGGTCCGCTGACGCAGGGACCGGGAGAGTAACCCTCGCCGAGCGCGACATTGACGTCGCGGAATCGGGCGGTCGCCTTGCGGACTTTCTGCACGAGGGGCGAGAACGCCTTGTCATCATTGCTTGCGGATGACTTGTGATGTTCGAGCTCGGCCTCATCCGCGAGGGCAGGAGCAATGAGCAGGCTCGCAACGACAGCAGCAAGGGCTTTCATTGACGTCTCCAGGGTTGGTTTCGGACGCGTGCCAGTGTCCTCGCGGCGGACCGGAGTGTCTTGAAACATCGATGAAAGAGTTCTGAATCTTCGCTAGGAGGGAGCCGCGGAACGCAGCACCGGCGCGCAAGCCGCAGACCGGCATAGTGAGCTACGAACGGCGTATGGACGTGAATCAGGTCGAACTCGCAGTGCAGCGCCAGGACGGCACGCTCGAGCTCGCGGGCGACCAGCACGCGATCTTCCGGATCGAGTGGCAAGTGGCGCGACCGGACGCGGACGATGCCGGGCTCATCATCCCGCACTTCGGGATACTGCGGCGCGATGAGGATGCTCTGGCAGCCCTGTCGATCGAGGTCCCGGCGAAAGGTCTGAATCGACGTGGAAACGCCGTTGACGCGCGGGTAGTACACGTCCGACAGCATCAAGACACGCAGCGGGCGCATCGTCAGGCGATTAGCGATTGCGCGACCTGCAGGCTGCCAAAGGCGAGACCGCCGCCTAGGATCGCACCCGCAGCGACGTCGGTCGGATAGTGCAGGCCGAGCACGACACGCGAAAGCGCGACGAGGATCGCGAAGGCTGCCAGCAGGCCCCCGAACTCCGGCAGATAATGCGTTCCGAGAAAAGCGAATGACACGGCATGCAGCGTATGGCCGGATGGGAAGCTGTAACGGTCGAGCGGTGCCGCCGCGCAGTTGATCGCCGGATGGGTGATGAACGGGCGCTCACGGACTGCATGACGCTTGATCATCTTGTAGGCGAGAAGTCCGATGCCGCCGGTCACGGCGAGATGTGCGGAAACAAACCAGCCTTGAGCGCCGAGCAGGAGCGGCTGAATCGCAATCAGCGCGTACCACAACCACCCGTCGCCGAGCCGGCTGATACCGCGGAAGAAGGCGCGCAGAAGCTGCGAACCGCTCGGGCGGTTCAGGTACCGGCAGAAGCGCAATTCCGCCTGGTCGAAGTGCTGAAATGCGGTTGCGAGGCGTGTTCCCATGGCAGGGAGCATGCGCCCCGTACATTGCAGTCCTGTTAAAGCCGAATGACGTTATGGTGTCAAATCAAGGCTTTATGTAGCTAATTGCACCTAAAAACTGAGAAACTGTGAATTACTGCCTCCAGAGCTTCCGGCTGGCAATCCGGGCACCTTCGGCGAGCGAGCGCAGCTTCAGATAGACGATGTTCGGTTCGATCGGCCCGAATCCGGCGAAGGTGCCGAACCCGCAGTCGGAGCCCGCAATCACGCGTTCGCGGCCGACGATTTCCGCGAACCGGACGATGCGTTCCGCTACCAGTTCCGGGTGCTCGACGTAATTCGTCGTCGTACTGAGCACGCCCGGCACGAGGATCTTGTCGTCCGGCACCTTCTGGCTCTTGAAGACCACCCATTCGTGCGCGTGCCGCGGATTCGCGGATTCGAACAGCAGGGCCTGCGGTTTGGCCCGGATCACGACCGGCAGTAATTGCTCGAGCGGCACGTCATGGTGATGCGGCCCCTCGTAGTTGCCCCAGCAGATGTGCATGCGCATGCGATCGGCCGGGAGGTTGCGCAGCGCGTGATTCAAGACCTCGATGTGCCGTGCCGCGGCCTCCAGGTACTCGTCGACGCTCGCGTTCCGGTACATCGTGTGGCGGCCCATGCCGAGATCCGGCGCGTCAATCTGAAGGAGGAATCCGGCGCCCACGATCGCCTCGTACTCGGACCGCATGGCTTCGCCAAGGGCCTCGAGGTAAGCATCCTGCGTCTTGTAATAGTCGTTCGGCTGGAAGAGGGCGATGACGCCGGGTGAAGCGGCATTCAGGAAGCCTTCGGTCGGCTTCGCATCGTCGAGCGCACGGCGGAAGTTCCGCAGGTCCTCGTGCAGCGGCTCGGAGTCCTTGGGCTTGATCTCGCCGACGCAACGCGGGCGACGGTATTTCGCCGTCGAGCCGCGCTCCGCGAGCTTCGTGAGCAGTCCGGGAAACTCGACGAGGTCCTGGCCCGGTTCGCGCGGCGTGTCGCCGCCAAAGCCCTCGAAGCGGTCGGCAATGTAGGTCGCGTAGCTGATCTTATTCGATTCGCCGTCGCTCACGACGTCAATGCCGGCCGCGACCTGCCGGCGGACGACGTCGACCACGGCGTCTGAAATCACGGCCGCCGCTGCGCCCTTGTCCCTGATCTCGCCCTTCTCCCGGGCGAACAGTACGTCTGTGACGGCCTGCGAGCGCGGCAGGCTGCCGACGTGCGTCGTGAGGATCCGCTCGGTGCTGCCCCTCATCGATACATGTTGTTCGACGTGTGATCGCCGCCCAGCCAGCGCTTGAGCTCGGAATGGGCATCGGCCCGGCGCACCTTATTGATCTTTTCGACGTCCGCGTGATCGAGCGTGAACTCGACGATCATCCCGTTCGGGTCGGTCGCATACACCGAACGGCAGTATCCGTGTTCCAGCACGAAGGACTGCGGTTCCTTGTATCCGGCCGCGGCCAGGCGCTTTTCGATTCCGTCCTGCGTTTCCTTGTCGACGTGAAGCGCGATGTGGTGAAAGGGCGTGAACGGCATCTTCGGCCCGAACTGCTCCTGATCTTCCTCGCTTGCGAACTGGAAGAACGCGAGTGCGCCGCCGTCGTCCAGCCCGAAGAAGAGGTGACAGTACGTCCGTTCGGCGCCGAACAGCATGTCTTTCTCGCACCAGGTCGCGAGCAGGGGCAGTCCGATCACGTCTTCGTAGAACTTCCGTGTCGCTTCCAGGTCACGCGACACGTAGGCCGTGTGATGCAGCCGGTTCGGTAGTCTTGCCTGTGTTGCCATGTCGATCGTCTCCGGTCAGAAGCTGTACTCGAATTCGACGCCGTAGCGGAGCGGAAGTGCCTTGAACAGGAAGCCGCCCGGCGAGAATTCCTGGTTGTATTCCTTGTCGGTCAGGTTCCTGCCCCACAGGGTCGCGGTCCACCGCTCGCCACCGAGGCCGATGCGCGCATCGACGATATCGATCGGGTTGCGGGAAGTCGTGTTGTACGGCTCCCACCAGGTGCGGCCCGTATGACGATAGTCGACGCGGAACGACAGGTCGAGTGCGTCGCCGACCGGCACGACGTACTGCATGCCGAGGTTTCCCGTCATGCGCGAGACGAGCGGGGCCTCGTTGCCGATCACGCTCGGATCTTCCATACCCGTGATGTCGCTGTCCGTGTAGCCGTAGCTGCCGTAGATGTCGAAGTTGTCGGTTGCCTGCCAGTTGAGCTCGAGCTCGAAGCCCTTGTAGCGCGCATCCAGGTTGCCGAGGTTCTGAGTCGAGTTCGCAGCCAGGAATACGAAGAAATAGCCGTTATCCGACTCGGTGTAGAAGGCGGTCGCGCCTAAGTTCATGCGCCCGTCGAGGAACACGGACTTGACGCCGATTTCCGCCGTATCGGCGACCTCGGCCTCGAACAGGTCGTTGACGCCGGCGATGCCGTTGGCATCCGCGACCGCGCCGACGCCGGTCTGGTTGAATCCACCGCTGCGGAACCCGCGGCTAAAGCCGCCGTAGATCGTCGTCGTTTCGCTCGGCGAGTAGCGCAGCGTGATCTTCGGCTGCGGCTCGCTCCAGGTATGCGTGCGCACCTGACCGCTCGATCCGGGCGGCGTGCCGGCCGGCAGGAAGGCCTCGGGCGTAATCGTCGTGTTCTCGCGCTTGTCCTCGTCGAAGCGAATCGCGGCGTCGAGCTCGACCTTGTCGGAGATCTCGAAGGTTGCGTTCGCAAATACCGCCCAGGCTTCGTTGTCCTGCTCGTCGGCCAGGAAGGTCGCGCTCGGATTCGTACCGGTCAGCCGCGGCTCGCGATAGATCGGGTCCACGCCGTTGCCCGTGTCCACGTTGTTGCCGGTCGAAATGAACCGGTCGGTCTTGACGTAGTAGGCGCCGGCGATCCAGCGGAACTTGCCTTCCGTCGGCGACGTGTAGCGAATTTCCTGGCTGTACGTTTCGAGATCCAGGAACTGGCTCTGGTTCAGGTCGGTTCCAAACAGCGCCATGAAAATCGAGTTTGCCGCCGGGCGGAAGTCGAAGGCATCGCCCGTCAGGATCTCCTCCGTCGTGTTGTACGCCGAGACCGAGGTGAGGGTCCCGTTGCCGAGGCCGAAGTCCAACTTCAGCGACCCGTTGAAGACGTCGCGGTCGTTGATGCCTGCATTATCGAGCTGGATCTGCTCGGACACGTTGTTGGCATCCGGTGCCGTGAAGAACGTGCTGAACGGGTTCGCCTCGTCATCGCGCGGGATGACGAAATAGAGCGCCTGGGTGCTGAGGTCGCTCATCGAGAAACGCAGGTCGCCCGTGAATGTGTCGCTCGGCTCCCAGATGAAGCGCACCCGCGCTCCGAGGTCCTCGACGGGGTCTGCTTTCTCATTGAGGAACACGTTGTCCAGGAATCCGTCAGTCTCGTAATAGTTGACCGAAGCGATGTAACTCAGGGTGTCGCCGATCGGTCCGCTGATGCTGGCCTGCCCGCGCATCGACGATTCGTTGCCGTAGCCGGCCTTGACCTTGGCCTCGAACTCGTCGCCCGGGTCCTTGGTGGTGACGATGATCGCGCCGCCGATGGCGTTTCTGCCATACAGGGCGCCCTGCGGGCCCTTCAGGACCTCGATCTGCTGGATGTCGAACAGCTCCTGGTTGAACTCAGCCGGATTCGTCTGCAGCACGCCATCAACCTGGACCGCGACCGAGGGCTCGCTGTTCCGCGCCTGCGAAATTCCGCGGATGACGACGAACGCGTTGCCCGCGTTCTGCGTTTCAACCAGCGTCATGTTCGGCACCATCTGGATGAAATCGGCCGGCCGCTGGATGCCGGCATCCTTGATCAGCGTATCGGTAAAGACGTTGATCGTCACCGGCACGTCCTGGAAGGACTCGTCGCGCTTGCGCGCCGTCACGACGATTTCGTCCAATGCCGTGCCCTGGGCCATGACCGGCATCGCGACTGTCGTCGCAATGATCCAGGCCGCCAGCATGGAAATCCCCTTGGATGTGTACATTTGCGTCTCCGCGTTAAGAATTCGATTGCAGCCTGACGGGCCCGGTGTCTTTCGCCATCTCGTTGCGCAGAATGGCGGCACCGGCGACCATCGCCTTGAGCTTTCCGAAAGCAGTTTCCCGGCTCAGGTACTTCAATCCGCAGTCGGGCGCGACGATGAGGTCCTCCGCGCGCACGAAGGGCAGCGCGCGCCGGATGCGCGCTGCCACGGTTTCCGGCGTCTCGACCTCGGGATTACCGAGGTCGATCGTGCCGAGCATGATTTTCTTTCCGGTAAGTGTCTTGAGGATCGAGCAGTCGAGGTTCGGTTGTGCGGTTTCGAGCGAGATCTGCTGGCATCGACAGCCCGCGAGTTCGGGCAGGAAGGAGTA
>CAYPQX010000098.1:0-5684 GCA_964412975.1 uncultured Steroidobacteraceae bacterium | reverse complement strand
GACCTCGATGCAGCCCTCGCGCGCGGAGGGGATCTTGGAGGCGATCTGCACCGCCTCGTTCAAGTCCCGGGCCTCGATCAGGTGGAACCCGGCTAGCTGTTCCTTGGTTTCCGCAAACGGGCCATCGGTCGTTGCAAGCCGGCCCTTGCGGATCCG
The DNA here is from genome assembly GCA_964412975.1 of uncultured Steroidobacteraceae bacterium. Taxonomy (GTDB): domain Bacteria; phylum Pseudomonadota; class Gammaproteobacteria; order Steroidobacterales; family Steroidobacteraceae; genus SCUD01. Next base: position 5,528 of record CAYPQX010000098.1, on the reverse strand, counting down.
CACCGTCGTCGCGGTGTGCGAAGGCTCGAGCCCGTTTCCGCCGAGATAGTGCCCGCTTCGCTTGACCGACTCGCTGTACGCCGAGTACTCCTCGAGGACCTTTCCGGATTCCGCGGCAGGGAGTTTCTGCCACTCCTTCTCGTCCTCGTAAATCAGGCAGAGATATTGCATTGCCGCCTCCCGGGTGATGCCTCGACGCACTGACTCCGTGGCCGTAACCACGGCAGCGACCATATAAGCCGGATTCATAACCGCTAGTCGCTCGGACAATGCCGTAATCGACAACCGGCTAGAAATATCCCCGCCGGAGGTTGATCCCGTACTCGAGGTGGGCCTTCAGGCAGCAGAGAAACTGGGTCCAGCCACCGCAGTTCTGGTAAGAGTTCCGAAGCCCTTGCGCGTCCTGGTGCCACCCGGTCTCAACCACGCGGACAAGCGTCCCGCCGGCGTCCGTCGCCTCAAATGTCATGACGACCGCGGTCTGGTAACTGCCCTCTTCCGCGTCCCAGCAAAACTCGATGCGTTCGTTCCGCACCAGGCGAGTGACCGTGACGGGTAACTCGACGGGATGGTCCCCGAACTTCCAGAGTACAGTTGCGCCCTCCGCTAGCGGAGCGCTCGCCCCGCCAGTCGTGAAATACGCCGACAGCCGTATCGGATCCGTGACCGCTTCGAACACTTCCGCGACCGGGTGCGCAATCTTTGCGTAGACGTCGATCTTCAGATCCATGGTGGCTCAATGATACGGCGACTCGACCGCGCGGAGCCTGTCAAGGAGGCGAAAACCGCTCCGGCGCGAGAAACGGGTTGATACGGATCTCGCGAATGGTTCCCGTTGAAAGCACCGTGCCGGTGGTGAGTTCCCGCTCGACCTGCCGGTGCGAAAACAGGACGCCGCCGACCGGCCTGTAATCGCTGTGCGTCGTTTCGATCCATTGCGGCGTCGGATCGACGTCCACGTGCAGCGCCCGCCGCGTCCGCTCCCGGTCGATCAACCAGGTTTGCGGATGCAGGTAGTACCTGACCTCGAATCCGTCATCGAGCACCAGTCGCAGGACGTGATAGTCGACTCCATCGACCATTTCCCGGCCTGCCGGTTCGAGACGGTGTCCGCGAGCTTTCATCTCGTGCATGCCGAAGAGTTTGAAGGGAAATTCAATGCCGTGGCGGAGCGCCGCGGCCCCGGCTGCGGTCCCGTCGCGCACACCGTCGTCCGGAGTCCAGGACCAGGCCCGCACGCGATCGAGTGCCTCCGTGAATACGCGCTCGCCCCCGGCGCGGATGTCCACGCGCATCCGGCCGTCGCGCGTCGCGATGTAAGTCCCATCCACTTCGAAGGTCGGCTCGACGATGTCGAGGTCGCACTCGAATGTCGTGACTTGCTCAATGGCCGCCGCACCGCCGCGCGCGGCGACATGCATTGCGATCATGGTTTCAAGATCGGGTTCTTTACCCGAATTGATGCAGCCGGCTGCCAGGCACAGGGAGCCGATCCATACCTGCGAAAACTTCATCTGGGATGCCCGCCGGAGGAATGCTGTGCCGGCTTGGATGCGCCAGCGCGCGAAATCGTTGCAATCAGGTCGGCACGATGACGGCACGAAAAGCCCTGATTTCATCCCGTAGCTCGAACCGGCGGTTCGTGAGCCATTCCTGCTCGAATTTTCCGTAAAGGCGGTCGCACTGTTCGCGCGCCCGGCTCGCAAGCCCGAGCAGGCCCAGGATTTCGTCTCGACGCCGTTCCCGCACCAACGCAGAGGCAGCGCCATCCACCGTCAGGCGATGCAGGCGCTGCGCCTTTTCCTGAGCGGCCTTCTCGATCCCCCGGGCAATTCCCTCTCCCAGAACCTGCATGTCGTGCAGGTCGCCCAGAAGACCCTGCAGTCGTTTCAGCGGCCGAACCACGGCGCGCGCTTCCGGGGATTCCCTGCACAGTGGCTCGACCAGGTAGCGCAGGCGCTTGGTACGGATCCTGGACCTGTGGATGTTTTTCGCGTCGCCAGCACCCGCGATTGCGGCGAGTTGCTCGCGAAACGCCGTCACCTCGCGTTCGAGGAGATCGAGAAATGCTTCCCGGAACGGCCGCCGTTCGGGTTCATCGATGCCTTTGATGCGCTTTCCAACGAGCCGCACGATGCTCGCAAAATCGCGGCCGAGCTTCTTCCTGCCTGCGGACGTGTATTCACGCCGCCTGCTGGCCCGCAGCTGGCGCAAGAGCCAGTTGAACCCGGTCCGCTCATCCCGCGCCAGCTTGTCATGCTGCGATAACAACCAGGCAATCTGGACATCCGCATCGCGCACGACATTGGTGCTTCGCGTGAGGTCCCGGAGCCGGCGTTGCACTTTGCGGCCAGCGACCCGGCCGAGCCATGGCCGGTACGCATTCAGCAGCGAGCGAAGGCGGCGGATTGCAACTCGAAACGCATGCAGCGCCATCGGGTCAGCCGGCTTGTCGAGGCGCACCAGCCCGCGGGCCGCAGCTTCAAGGTAGCCGCCTGCGACCCTTGCCAGCACGTCGCGCGTCGGCAGGTCGAGCAGTGACTTCCGGGGCGCAGGCATGACGGCAGATTAGCGCATGGCATTGATTGGCGCAGGGCTTCACGGATGCAACGACGTGACACCGCCGATTCCAACGACAACGAACAGGGCGTACGCTGCGATTGAATCATGTCGCCGATTCGGGTTCTCCTGCTGCTCACACTGGCTTTTCACGGTGGTCCTGCGCTCGCCGCCGGGAAGGTGAGCCTCATCGCCGGGCAGGTCGAGTTCGAGGGACTCGAAATTACGGATCTGAATGTCGACTGGACGCCAGTTCCGGATGCGCCAGGCGCAATCGTGTTCAGCGCCGCCAGGATCCGCGGGATCGAGGCAACTGGTCCGCTTTCCGCATTCGCACTCGACTGTCCTGAGCTTCGGATCGAAGGCGACGAGTTGAGTTGTGAGCGCGGGAGGCTGTCGGGCTCGCTCGGTACGCTCGGCGTGCAGGACACGCGGTTCAAGGCGAAGAGGCTTGCCGATGGAAGCCTGCGGCTCGGATTCGACTCGTTCGCGATCGCCGGGGGCCGCGGCCGGCTCGACGTCCTGCTGCACGGCTCGAGGTGGACGCTCGACGCCAGGCTCGCGGGTCTCGACATCGGCCGCCTCGCGGTCGTCGCAAAGCCCTGGCTCGAACTGCCGCAGGATCTCACGGTCGCCGGCAAGGCATCGGGAAATTTCCGGGTGACCGGGAGCGGCGAGCTTCTCGGGACCGCAAAGCTCGATGTCTCACTCGAGACACTCGATTTTTCCGACGCTGCGGGCACGCTCGCCGGGGAGCGGGTCGCCGGGACGGTGGAACTCGAGGCGACGGCGGTGAACCCGGGCTTTGCGACAAATGGCCGGTTGGCGCTCACGGGGGGCCAGGCCTACAGCGATCCGGTCTTCCTGGATTTCGCAGCACACGGCGCAGAGATCCGGTTCTCGGGGACGCTCGATACGGACGCTGCCCGGCTCACCGCTGCGGATTTTTCGCTCGATCATGCGGGCGTCGTCCAGGCAAGCGGTTCCGCGACGTTCGATTTCGGAGGCGAAACGCTGCTGCCCGATGCGCGAGTCAGGATCGCCTCGCTCGACGTCGCGAATGCGCTCCCTGCCTACGTGCAGCCTTTTCTCATCGAAACCGGATTCAAGGACATCGCAGGGAGCGGTACGCTGCGCGGCGAACTGGATATCGGCGGCGGCCTGCCGACGCGCGCGGCGCTCGACCTCGACGCGGTTGCGATCGACAGCCCGACCGCAGCCGTCTCGCTCGCCGGGCTTCGCGGCCGGCTCAACTGGTTCGACGACGCCTCGCGAACCGCGCTTGCCGGCCAAATCGACGACAGCCTGTTCGAGTCCCGTCTCGCCTGGGACTCGGGTCGGCTATGGGGGCTCGAGCTCGGCCCCGCCAATCTTCCGTTCGCGACGACCGGCCGGCACTTCCGGTTGCTCGGGCCGGCCGTCCTGCCGATATTCGACGGCGGCCTCGCGATCGAGCAGCTGCGCGTCCGCCACGCGGGTACGGACGAAATGTACGTGCGCTTCGATGCCGAGATCCGTCCGATCAGCGTCACTCAGTTGTCGCGCGCCTTCGGCTGGCCGGAATTCCAGGGGACGCTCGCAGGCAGCATTCCGGGCCTCCAGCTGCGCCGGGGCGTCGTGACCCTCGACGGCAATCTCGAAGCGACGGTCTTCGACGGCCAGGTCGTCGTGCGCGGCCTGAGCCTCAGCGATCCGCTCGGGAAGTTTCCGCGCATGCGCGCCACAATCGGCATCAACGACCTCGACCTGGCCCTAGTCACACAGACATTTTCGTTCGGCATGATCACGGGTCGGCTGTCGGGGTGGATCGCGGATCTCGAAACCTTCGGCTGGATGCCGGAGGCCTTCGATGCTTCTCTCTTCACGCCGCTGGACGACCGCTCGAAGCGTCGCATCAGCCAGCGCGCCGTCACGAATCTTTCGAGCATCGGCGGCGGCAGCGGGGGCGCCGTTGCCGCGGCACTGCAGGGCGGTTTCCTGAAATTCTTCGACGACTTCGGCTACAAGCGCCTGGGATTGAGCTGCCAGCTCGCCAACGATGTCTGCGTCATGGGCGGCGTCGAAAAGACGGCTGGGGGCTACTACATCGTCAAGGGCGCGGGCCTGCCGCGAATCGACGTGATCGGCAGCCAGACCCGGGTCGCGTGGACTACGCTCGTCCGCCAGCTCGGTTCCATCATGGAGTCCGAAATCGTCGTCGAGTGAGGCAAACTGCTGCGCTAGAATCGATTCAGGAATCGTTCAGCCGCCGGCTGCGAGCATGTCCCGCAACCGGCACGGGAATCGAAGGAGAAATCCGATGTTTCGCTGGATCACCGCCCTGCTCGCCACATTCGTCCTGGGTCTCGCCGCCTGCGTGACGATCAACGTCTACTTCCCCGCGGCCGCCGCGGAAAAGGCCGCCGACCGGATCATCGAGGACATCTGGGGACCCGACAAGGCCGGCAAACCCGCAGGCAACGAGCAGTCTTCGACGGAACGCACGGCCGGAGAGGTCGTGGTCGCCGCATTGCAGGGCACCCTCGATTTCGTCGTCCCCGCCGCGCATGCGGAGGCCGATATCGACGTCTCGAGTCCGGCGATTCGCGCGCTGACGGCCTCAATGAAGACCCGCAACGCCGAACTCGAGCCGTTCTTCAGTTCGGGCGCCATCGGCCTGACGTCGGACGGACTCATCGAGATCCGCGACGCCAATGCCGTGCCGCTTGCCGATCGCAACCGTCTGCGGACGCTCGTCAGCGCCGACAATTCGGACCGCGACTCGCTCTACCGCGAGATTGCGACCGCGAACGGCCACCCGGAATGGGAGGCCGACATTCGGAGCACCTTTGCCGAGCGCTGGATCGCGAATGCGCGCGCCGGCTGGTACTACAAGTCGAAGGCAGGCGCCTGGACCCAGAAGTAAGTCATCGAGTTGAAGCGATCAGCTCGGGACCCTGGTTCTTCGGGGCATTGACCTGCCGGCTCAC
>CAYPQX010000097.1:0-5251 GCA_964412975.1 uncultured Steroidobacteraceae bacterium | reverse complement strand
ACCTTTAGCTCAAGGAAGGCTGAATCTTCAATGCCCAGGAGCTAAAGGTGAGCGTCCCCTTTTATTAAAGGTGAGCGTCCCCTTTTATTTTTATATCATTCCGGTCTGCAGGCGCGCGGCTTCCGACATCATCGTCTGGTTCCAGGGCGGGTCGAACACGAGATCGACGTCCGCTTTCCGGACTGTCGGGATAATCAGCAGTTTGTCGCGAACGTCGGCGACCAGCACTTCACCCATGCCGCAGCCGGGAGCAGTGAGCGTCATCCGGACGGCGACGTCCCGGGTGCCGTCGCCATTCGCGGTGATGCTGCAGTCGTATATGAGCCCGAGATCGACGACGTTGATCGGAATTTCAGGGTCAAAGCAGGTTCGCAGCTGATCCCAGACGATGCGGTTGACGTCGTCGTCGGTGGCGCCCGCAGGCAACTCGGGCGCACGCAGGGGCTCCTTTCCGATTGCATCGCCATCGGCGCCTGCGATCCGGAACAGATTGCCTTCGACGTAGACGGTGAAACTGCCCCCGAGCGACTGGGTGATGTAGCCGACGCTGCCGGTCCGGAGTTTCACTTCGATGCCGGCCGGGACGATAACCGCGCGCACGTCGCGGCTTACGACCATCGGTTCATGCTCTCCGCGGCGCATGCTCACTCCGTCGTGACAGGCAAGGCGCTGCCGGCAAGCGCCGCATTCAGGGTATGCCAGCACAGGGATGCGCACTTCACCCGGGCAGGGAACTCGCGGACACCCGCAAGCGCCGCGAGCTTGCCGAGCCGGGACGAGCCCGAAGCGTCACCGGTCAGCATACGATGGACGTCGCCAAAGAGCTCCGCGGCTTCCTCGCGGGTCCTGCCCTTGACCGACTCGCTCATCAGGGACGCCGATGCGGTCGAAATCGCGCAGCCGCTGCCCTCGAAGCGCAGGTCCTCGATGACGTTGCCGGCGACCTCGACTTCGATTCGAAGCTCGTCGCCGCATAACGGGTTGTTGCCGACTGCGCTGTGCGTCGCGCCCGGCAGCCGGCCGCGGTTCCGCGGCCGCCGGTTGTGATCCACGATCACATCGCGGTAAAGATCGGCGAGATCCATCAGCGCAGCATCCGGATGGCGCGCAGCAGGGCATCATGAAGCGCGTCGACCTCCGCGCGCGTGTTGTAGAGCGCGAACGACGCGCGCGCCGTCGCAGGCACGCCAAAATACTCCATGACGGGCATCGCACAGTGATGGCCGGTGCGCACGGCGACGCCCCGCGAATCGAGCACAGTGCCGAGATCGTGCGGATGAATGCCCTCGACCGTGAAGGAAACAAGGCTGCTTTTCTGCGGCGCCGTACCGACGAGTGTCAGGCCGTCGATTGCCTGGAGCCGGTATGTGGCGTATTCGAGCAGGTCGCCCTCGTGAGCCGCTATGCGCTCTTGTCCCACGGCGCCCAGATAGTCGATCGCGGCGCCCAGGCCGATGGCTCCTCCGATGTTCGGCGTACCCGCCTCGAAGCGATGCGGCAGGTGATTCCAGGTCGAGCCATCGAAGGAGACCGTGAGGATCATGTCCCCGCCGCCCTGCCAGGGCGGCATCGTGGCGAGCAGGCTCTCCCGGGCGTGCAGCACACCGATGCCGGTCGGCCCGTACATCTTGTGCGCCGAGAACGCGTAGAAATCGCTGCCGAGCGACTGCACGTCGACCGACAGATGCGGCACCGCCTGCGCGCCATCGACGACCGTCGTGATGCCGCGCTCCCGCGCGGCGGCCACGAAATCGGCGATAGGCAGGACGGTGCCGAGCGCGTTCGATACGTGCGCAAGCGCGACGATCCGGGTGCGCGGCCCCAGCATGTCGAGGTAGGCGCCGAAATCGACGACGCCGCGGCGATCGATCGGCACGGGCCGGAGCCTCGCGCCCGTCTGCGAGCACAGGAGCTGCCAGGGCACGATGTTCGAGTGATGCTCGAGCCGGGACACGACGATCTCGTCCCCGGCGGCGAGCCGGGGGCGGCCGTGCGACTGCGCGACGAGATTGATCGCTTCGGTCGTCCCGCGCACGAAAACAATCTCTGCGATCGAGGCCGCATTGATGAAGCGCCGCACGCGCTCACGTGCGCCTTCGTACAGGGCGGTCGCTTCCTGCGACAGCGTATGCACGCCCCGGTGAACATTGGCGTGATGTGAACGGGCGTAGTTTGTGACCGCGTCGATGACCGGGGTGGGTTGCTGCGACGAGGCCGCATTGTCCAGGTAGGCAAGCGGATGACCATTGATCGTGCGCGCGAGCACCGGAAAATCGCCGCGAACCCGCGTGACGTCGAGGCCAGGCGCCATTTCGTGGATTGCCGCCATCACAGGAGACCCCGGATCAGTTCGCGGTCAGGCAGTGCTCCGGCGACGAGCGATTCCGCCGCTGCGCGCAGCTCCGGCAATGGCAGCCGGCCGATCATGTCCTGGCAAAACGCGAACGTGAGCAGTGCGCGCGCCGCGGCCGGATCGAGGCCGCGCGTACGTAGGTAAAAGAGCTGGGTCTCGTCAAGCGTGCCCGTGGTCGCGCCATGGCGGCACTTCACCTCGTCCACGTGGATCTCGAGCTGCGGGCGCGCATTGATCTCGGCGAGGGGGGAGAGCAGGAGGTTGCGGCTCCGCTGGTCTGCGTCCGCGCCGCGCGCGGTCGGGTGCACGACGATCAATCCGTTGAATGCGCCGCGGCCGCGTCCCGCGGCAATCCCGCGATAGTCCTGCTTTGTGACGGTCGCTGCGCCGTGATGCGCGACCTGCGTGTAAAGGTCCACCTGCCGGTCGGCGTCCGCCAAGAAAAGGCCCGCAAGCCGGCAGGCGGCGGCTCGGCCGTCGAGCGAAAGCCGCAGATTCGAGCGCAGCAGCCCCCCGCCGAGCGCGAGCAGATGCTGGTCGTAACGACACCCGGCCGCGAGCCTCGCGACCCAGGTCTCGACCAGCGCCGCCGACCGTGCGTGCTCGTGCAACCGCAGGTGCACGACCTCGGCCTGTTCGCCGATCGCGAGTTCGCCTGCGAGGTTGCCGAGGGCGGCCTCGGCTCCAAGCGTGACGAAGTGCTCGACGAGCGTCAGCTTCGCGCCGGCCCCGACATCGACGACGACGCGCGCCTGGTGGATGGCCGCCGTGGCTGCGGTGCTCACGTGGACGAGGCAGACCGGCACCCGCAGCGCAGCTCCCGGCGCGACTCGGATCGCAACGCCGTTTGCCGTGAACGCGTCGGCCAGCAGCGCGAAACGGTCGTCCGCATCTTCGCCGGGCAGGCGCAACAGCGCGAGCGCCGCGTCAGGGTCTCGTTCGAGCAGTTGGCCGATATCGAGGACATCGAGGCCGCCGGTCCCGGCGAAGTCCGACAGGCGCACGTCGAGGCGGCCGTCTACGAGCACAACCCGCCGCGATTCCGCGATCGGCAGCAGGCGCGGGAGGAGTTCATCGGAGTCGACGACGGCCTGGGGCGCCGCATCGAATTGGTACTCCGCCACCCGCGCATGGTCGAGATACTTCCAGTTCTCGTCGCGCCGGTCGGGCAGTCCGCGCGCGACGAGCGCATCGAGCGAGCGGGCGCGGCGGCGCGCCCACGCCGGGCCGCCCGCGAGGGAGGGCGCGAGACCGGCATGGCGCGCGGCAATGCGTTCGATCGCACCCGGTGCGTTCACGCGGTCGCCGCCTCGTCGAGGATCCAGTCATAGCCGCGACGATCGAGTTCGAGGGCGAGTTCGCGCCCGCCGCTCGTGACGATTCGTCCGCCGGCGAGCACATGCACATGATCCGGCACGACGTGGTCGAGCAGCCGCTGGTAATGCGTGACCAGCACGATCGCCCGGTCAGGCGCACGCAGCGCATTGACGCCTTCCGCGACCTCCCTGAGCGCGTCGACGTCGAGGCCGGAGTCGGTCTCGTCGAGGAGTGCGAGCGTCGGCTGCAGCAGGCTCATCTGGAGAATCTCGTTGCGCTTCTTCTCGCCGCCCGAGAAACCCTCATTGACGCCGCGGTTCAGCAGGCTTTCGTCCATGTGCATATCGGCGAGGCGGCCACGCACGAGGTTCAGGAACTCGAAGGCGTCGAGTTCGGACTCGCCGCGGTGCTTTCGCAATGCGTTCAGCGAGGCCTTCAGGAGATACACGTTGTTGACGCCCGGAATCTCGACCGGGTACTGGAATGCCAGGAAAAGGCCCTCGCGGGCGCGCTCCTCGGGCGGCATCGCGAGCAGATCGCGGCCGAGGTAGGTCGCGCTGCCCGAGACGACCTCGTATCCGGGGCGGCCGGCCAGCACGCCGGTCAGCGTGCTTTTTCCGGAACCGTTCGGTCCCATGATCGCGTGCACCTCGCCCGCGCGCACGGTGAGCGAAAGGCCGTCGAGAATGAGTCGTTCCCCGGCCCGCACGCGAAGGTCGCGCACTTCGAGGATCATCCGGCCGGCATCGCTCATCCCACGGCTCCCTCGAGACTGACGGCGAGCAGGTTCTGCGCCTCGACCGCAAATTCCATCGGGAGCTCGCGGAATACCTGCCGGCAGAATCCGTTCACGATCATGTTCACGGCATCCTCGGCCGAGATGCCGCGCTGAAGGCAGTAGAAAAGCTGGTCGTCCGAAATCTTCGAGGTGGTTGCCTCGTGTTCGACAATGGCTGTCGGGTTCCTGACTTCGACGTATGGAAACGTGTGCGCGCCGCAATTCGGACCCATCAGGAGCGAATCGCACTGCGTGTGGTTTCGCGCGCCTTCGGCGCCGGCGAGGATCTTGACGAGTCCCCGATAGGCGTTCTGGCCGTGGCCGGCGGAAATCCCCTTCGAAATGATCGTCGAGCTCGTGTTGCGCCCCATGTGGATCATCTTGGTCCCGGTGTCGGCCTGCTGGTAGTGATTGGCGAGCGCGACGGAGTGGAACTCGCCGACCGATCCGTCGCCGCGAAGGATGCAGCTCGGATACTTCCAGGTGATCGCGGAGCCGGTCTCGACCTGGGTCCAGGAGATCTTCGAGTTGCGGCCGCGGCAGTCGCCGCGCTTGGTGACGAAGTTGTAGATTCCGCCGAGGCCGTTTTCGTCGCCGGGATACCAGTTCTGGACCGTCGAGTACTTGATCTCGGCGTCATCGAGGGCGATGAGCTCGACGACCGCCGCGTGGAGCTGATTCTCGTCGCGCATCGGCGCCGTGCATCCTTCGAGATAGCTCACATACGAGCCTTCCTCGGCGATAATCAGCGTGCGTTCGAACTGGCCGGTGTTCTTCTCATTGATCCGAAAATAGGTCGACAG
>CAYPQX010000096.1:0-36292 GCA_964412975.1 uncultured Steroidobacteraceae bacterium | reverse complement strand
TCAGTACTGCGCGCGCTGCCATTCGTCCGGCGCGCTCACGCCGCAGTCGCCGTTCTTCGCGGAGGCCGACATCGACGTCGCGTACGCGGCGGTGCGCGCGAAGATCAACCTCGACACGCCTGCGCAGTCGCGGCTCGTCGTCAGGCTTCGCGACGAATTCCATAACTGCTGGACCGACTGTGGGCAGAGCGCAAACATCATGCAGGCGGCGATCCAGGACTTCTCCGACGGCGTGCCGCTCACGCAGGTCGACCCGAACCTCGTGATCTCCAAGGCCCTCACGCTGTACGACGGAACCGTCGCGAGCGGCGGCAACCGCTTCGACAATGCCGCGATAGCGCTCTATGAGTTCAAGACCGGCACGGGCACGGTCGCCTACGACACCTCGGGCGTCGAGCCCGCGCTCAACCTGACGCTGTCGGGTGCCGCGACCTGGGTCGGCGGCTGGGGCATCGACCTGCGCGGCGGCAAGGCGCAGGGCACGACCGCGTCGAGCCGCAAGCTCCACGACCTCATCCGCGCCACGGGCGAGTATTCGGTCGAGGCCTGGGTTGCACCGGCGAACGTCGTGCAGGAAATGGCGCACATCGTGAGCTATTCCGGTGGCACTACCGCGCGAAACTTCACGGTCGGCCAGACGATGTACAACTACGACTTCTTCAGCCGCGCAACGACGACGAGCGGCAACGGCGATCCCGCGTTGTCGACGCCTTCGGCCGACGAGGTGCTGCAGGCGACCCTTCAGCACGTCGTCGTGACCTACAGCGCGGTGGACGGGCGGCGCATCTACGTCAATGGCGAGCTGCGGACTGCGGCGGACCCGACGCCGGCCGGCCTCTTCACCGACTGGAACGACACGTTCGCGCTCGTGCTCGGCAATGAGGTCAGCAACGACCGTACCTGGCAGGGCGTGATCCGCATGGTCGTGATCCACAACCGGGCGCTCAACGAAGCGCAGATCACCCAGAATTTTGATGCGGGCGTCGGCGAGCGCTTCTACATGCTGTTTTCCATCGAGCACCTCCTCAACGTACCCCAGAGCTACGTGATGTTCGAGGCGAGCCAGTTCGACAGCTATTCGTACCTGTTCGACAAGCCCTCGTTCATCAGCCTCGACGGCAGCCAGGACCCGGACCAGATCCCGATCCGCGGCGTGCGCATCGGCTTGAACGGTGCCGAGGCGAAGGTGGGTCAGGCCTATGCGCCGCTCGACCGTACCGTCACCGCGGCGGTCTACGAACCGGCGACCGGCTTCGGCCTCTCCGGAATCGGCACGGTCATCGCGCTCGACAAGGGCCCTGCCGCGGACGAGTTCTTCCTGAGCTTCGAACAGATCGGCTCCAACACGCATGCCTTCAATGAGCCGGCGCCGACGCCGCTGTCGCCGCCGCCGGATGGCGTCCCGGCGTCGGAAATCGGGCTGCGCACCTTCGAGGAGATCTCGGCTTCCATGTCGGCGATGACCGGTGTGCCCGCGACGAATCCGCGGGTTGCGGACACCTACAACCGCGTGCGCGAGCAGTTGCCCACGGTCGAGAACATCGAGGGCTTCCTGTCGTCGCACCAGGTGGGCGCCGCGCAGCTCGCGATCGAGTACTGCAACGAACTCGTCGACGATACGGGGCTCCGTGCCACGTACTTCCCGGGCTTCAACTTCGGTGCCCCCGCGGCGACGGCCTTCGACACACCAGCGCAGGTCACGGGTCCGCTGATCGCCCGCGCGGTCGGCACGGGCATGACGACGCAGCCCTCGGCCGCGGAGATCACTGCGGAAGTGGATGCACTGATTGGCCGGCTGGCGGCCTGCGGCGGTGCCTGCGCCGCGGATCGCACGGAAGTGATCGTCAAGTCGGCCTGTTCGGCGGTGATCGGCAGCGCCAGCACGCTGCTCCAATGAGGTGCTTGCAACGATGAGCAGAAAATCGGGCCGCGGCCCGCTTCATCCCGATGCGCCGCTATACCAGCCGGATCATCCGCGCCCGGTGACGCGCCGCCAGTTCGTCGCGCAGGGCTTTGCCACGGGTGCGGCGACCGTGATTGCGCCGACGCTTTTCGGGCTCTTCGCGAACCCGCGCGGCGCGCAGGCGGCCCTGTCGCCCGACCTCGAGGCGCTGAAGGCGAGCTGCGGCTTCGCCGTGCAGGGCGCGGGCAAGATACCCTTCATCTGCATCGACCTGGCGGGCGGCGCCAACATGGTCGGCTCAAACGTCCTGGCCGGCGGCCAGGGCGGCCAGCAGGACTTCCTGTCGGTCGCCGGCTACGGCCGCCAGGGCCTGCCGGGCGACATGGTGCCCAATGCGCCGAACCCGGGGAGCCCCACCAATAATTTCATCCAGAGTGCGCTGGGCCTCTCATTTCACCTCGACAGCGCGTTCGTGCGCGGCATCCTCGAGCGGGTCAGCGTAGCGACTGCGGCCAACACGAACGGCGCCGTGATTCCGGCGCGCTCCGAGAACGACACGGGAAACAACCCGCACAATCCGATGTACGGCATTTTCCGTGCCGGCGCGGACGGCGAACTGCTGTCGCTGATCGGCTCCGAGAGCTCGGAATCCGGCGGCAACTCGATGGCACCCTCGTATCTCATCGATCCGTCGGCCCGCCCCACAAAGGTCGACCGAACGAGCGACGTCACGGGCCTCGTCGACACCGGGAAGCTCGTCGGCCTGCTGAACCAGGACGATGCCGTCCTCGTCATGGAATCGATCCAGCGGCTTTCGGACAGCAAGATCGGGCGCGTCGACACGGGCATCACGCGCGACGCGGTGATCAAGGACCTCGTGCGCTGCAACTACGTCAAGGCCGCGGACCTCACCGACCGCTACGGCGATCCTTCGGCGCTCAATCCGGAACTCGATCCCGACATCGTCGGCCCCGCCGGTATCTTCTCGCGCGCCGAATTCGACAATGACGACGAATTCCGCAAGACCGCCGCCGTGATGAAGATGGTCATCAACGGCTACGCCGGTGCCGGCACGATCACGATGGGCGGTTACGACTATCACGGCCAGGGGCGTGCGACCGGCGAGCTTCGCGACATCCGTGCGGGGCGCTGCATGGGCGCCTGCCTGGAGTACGCGGCGCGCCGCGGCGTCCCGCTCATGCTCTACGTGTTCAGCGACGGCTCGCTCTCCGCCGACGGTGTCGTCGACAACAGCGTGGACGGCCGCGGCAAGTTCGACTGGTCGAGCGACAACCAGCAGACCGCCGCGTCGTTCTTCCTCGTTTACAACCCGGCCGGGCGTGCGCAGCTCTATTCGGGCGACAGCCGCCCGCCCGAGCAGCACCAGCAGATCGGCTGGTTCCGCAACGACGGGTCGGTTGAAACGTCGTCGACGCCGGCTGCAAATAACGTCAACCTGCTCGTGGAGACGATCATCCTGAACTACATGGCGCTGCACGGCGAGCAGGGCCAGTTCGGCACGGAATTCCCCGGTAACGGACTGGGGTCGGCTACGCTCCAGGACAGCCTCATCGCGTTCAATCCGATCGTCAACGGCACCATTGTGTGACGTGCGCCGAGATCGCCGGCGCTCATTAAGTAAACATATCCCGAGCCGGAATGACCGGCGTTATGTCACACGGGGCTGACGATATGGGCAATCGCAATCAACGCCGCCGTGCGGCAGTACGTTTCTCCCTCGCTGCAATCCTGGCGTCGATGACGCTCGCCGCCTCGGCGATCGAGGGCACGGCCGCCCCGGATTTCGCGCTTTCCTCCACGGCAGGCACCAATTACCGCCTGTCGGAACATCGCGGCGAAGTCGTCGCACTCGTCTTCTGGGCGAGCTGGTGCGGCGACTGCCGTCGCGAGCTCGAGCGCTTCGAACGGCTGCGCCGGACCTACGGCAGCGTCGGCTTCGTGGTGCTCGGCGTCAATCTCGACAAGGAGCCCGAACGCGCCGCGGCGCTCGCGGGCGCTGCGGGCATCGGTTACCCGATCCTGCTCGATGCAGGCAAGGATGTCAGCAAGAGTTATCGCGCGGATGTCCTGCCATTGATCGTCCTGATCGATCGGCACGGGGCCATACGCGCGCGCCATGACGCGCTCGACGAGCGCGAGGAGCGGGGACTCCTGGTGAATCTCCGCGACCTGATCGACGAGTAAGCGGGAGTACGCATGAGAACCTTGTTGATTTCAATTGTCGCGGCCGTGGCGGCATCGATGACCGCCATCGCCCAGGATTCTGCCGAGCCCGCCGCCGGGCGTTCCGCGCTCGATGGCGAGGTTCAGGCCCTCAGACAGGACGTCATCGACCTCAATCGCGATCTGTTCATGCTGGAGGAGGACCTCCTGTTTCCTGCGAGCACGCAGGTCGCGGTATTCGTCTCGATGGACGTCGGAACCTTCTTCGCCCTCGATTCGGTCCAGGCCAAGGTGGACGACAAGGAGGTCGCGAATTACCTCTATACCGAGCGTGAACTCGAGGCGCTGAAGCGTGGCGGCGTGCACCGACTCTGGCTCGGCAACCTGAAGGCCGGCGAGCACGAGATTGTCGCGTTCTTTACCGGGCAAGGCACGCACGAGCGGGACTACAAGCGCGGCACGACGCTCAAGGTGGAGAAGGGCGTCGGCGCGAAGTACGTGGAACTCCGGATCAGCGACCGCGTGCGAAAGCTCCAGCCTGAATTCATGGTCAGGGTCTGGGAGTGAGCGCCGGATGCTGCGGAAATTCCTGATCCTGGCGGCACTGACGCCCGGCGCATTCGCGGCGCCCGTGGCCGATGAGGCCGTACCGGGCCTGCCGGCCGTCAAGGTGCAGGACCTGCATTACGGCGACGTGCTTTTCCATTTCTATCAGCACGACCATTTCGATGCGCTGGTCCGTCTCGGAGCCTATCGCGACCAGGGACGGCTCACCGCGCATGCGCGCGATGCCGAATTGCTCCGCGGGGGGCTCTACCTGTCACTCGGGCAGCACCGCGAGGCGCGCGAGATCTTCGAGCGCGTGCTTGCGGACCCGTCGACGCCGCCGGCCGTGCGCGACAGGGCCTGGTTCTACCTCGGCAAGGTGCTTTACGCCGCCGGGCTCTTCGAGGAATCGGAGCGCGCACTGCGCTCGTCGACCGGCACGCTGTCGCCCGAACTCGATGCGGAGCGACACCTGCTGCTGGCGCAGGGCCTGATGTACCGGCAACAGTACGGCCGGGCGATTGCCGAACTGGATGGGTGGCAGGGGCCGAGGCTATGGCTCGCTTACGGTCAGTTCAACCTGGGCGTCGCACTCGTCCGCGCCCTACAGAAGGAGCGCGGGCTCGCACTCCTGGACAGCGTCGGACAGATCGTCAGCGAATGGCCGGAGCTGGTTGCCCTTCGCGACAAGGCGAACCTCGCGATCGGCTACGCGCATCTTCAGGCCGGCGAGCCCGCGGCCGCGCGCGCCGCACTCGACCGCGTGCGGCTTTCCGGGCCGCAGTCCAGCAAGGCGCTCCTGGGCGCGGGCTGGGCGGATGCAGCCGCAAGGCAATATGAGACCGCTCTGCTCCCGTGGCAGGAGCTGCAAGGCAGGGACCTGCTCGATGCGGCAGTGCAGGAATCGTACCTTGCGGTCCCTTACGCCTATGCGGAACTGGGCGCCAAGGCACAGGCCGTGGATTACTACGAGAAGGCGATCGCCGCCTACGATTCCGAGCGCTCGCGCATCGGCGAATCGATCGGCGCAATCCGCTCGGGAAGATTGCTCGCCGCCGCGCTCGAAGCGGAACGCGACGGCCGCGAAGGCTGGTTCGGGCAGCTTGCCGACGTGCCGGACTCGCCGGAGTCCCGCTATCTCTATCACCTGCTCGCCGGCCACGAATTCCAGGAAGGCCTCAAGAACTACCGGGCGCTCGAGGCCATGTCGAAGAATCTGTCCGACTGGTCGGACAGCCTCAGTGCGTTCACCGACATGGTCGAGACGCGCCAGAAGGCATTCGCCATGCGCCTGCCGGCGGCCGACGCCCGGCTCGCAACCGTGGACGTCGCGACGATCAACGGCCGCCGCGACGAGCTGCACGCGCGGCTCGAGACCGCGCTCGCAAAGCGCGAGGTGGAAGCCCTTGCGACCGTAGAGGAGCGGGGCCTGCTCGACATGCTCGCCGGAGTCGACGGCGAGCTCGCCCGGAATGCGGGCGATGCCGCCTACGACGACGCCCGCGAAAAGGCGCGCCTTGCACGCGGCGTGTTGCTCTGGAAACTCGACGCCGCCTGGAAAGTGCGTAGCTGGCAGGCGAACCGCGCGATCCGCGACCTGAATGCGGCGGTGTACGATGCGCGCACGCGTGAGACCGCATCGATGCGCGCGCGCGAAGGCGCGCCCGAGCGGAATGCCGCACTCGGCGTCCGGGTCAGGAATGTGGCGCCGCGTGTCGCGGAGCTCACCGTGCGCGTGGAAGCCGCGAAGTCATCGCAGGGCCGGCATCTGGCCGATATTGCGATCGAGGAACTCGAAGCGCAGCGACAGCGTCTCGACGAGTATTCCGTGCAGGCGCGATATGCGCTTGCGACCATCTACGACCGCGCCACGGCCGATGCGTCGGCAGCCTCGCCGCAGGGGACTACGCCGTGAATCGCAGGCCGATCGCCGCAGCCGTTCTCGCGATGCTGCCTTTCGCGGCGGGCGGCGCCGAACCTGCGCCAACGCTCAAGGACCTCAAGCGTCCGCCACCGGAGATCCGTACCGGCGAGGCCGTCGCGCCGGATCCCGATCGCGCGCGCGAGCTGTACCGCCGCTTCCTCGAGCTCGAGTCGGGCGATCCGGCGCTTCGGACCGAAGCGATGCGGCGCCTCGGCGACCTGCAGCTCGAGGCGGGCGACGCTGCACGCGGGGAGACGACAGGCCTTGGTGAGGCGGAAACGCGCGAGGCCATCGAGATCTACACGCGACTGCTCGAGCAGCAGCCGGGCTATGCCCGCGCCGACGTCGTGCTCTACCAGCTTGCACGCGGCTGGGAATCGCTCGGCGACGCCGACAAGGCGCTCGGCTATCTCGACCAGCTCGTCGCGAATTATCCGTCGAGCCCGAGAATCGACGAAGCGCAGTTTCGCCGCGGCGAGATCCTCTTTGTCGCCAGGCGATATCCGGAGGCGCAGAAGGCCTATGAGGCGGCCAGCGCCTACGGCGAGCGCAGCGAGTTTTACGAGCAAAGCCTGTACAAGCTTGGCTGGTCGCTCTTCAAGCAATCGGAGAACGAAGCCGCGATCGACCCGTTCGTGCGGGTGCTCGACCTCAAGCTGATCGACCCGGCGAAACCGGGCGGCGTCATCGAGCCCGCCGTTCTCGCACGCGCGGATCGCGAGCTCGTGCAGGACACGTTCCGCGTGCTGTCGATCGGTTTCTCCTACGTCGACGGGCAGGAGACACTCGGCCGCTTCGTTTCGCGGCGCGGCGAGCTGCCTTACGCCTACATGCTGTACTCGGAGCTCGGCGACCTGTACGTCGGCAAGGAGCGCTACACCGACGCCGCCGACACTTACCGTGCCTTCGTCGACCGCTACCCTGATCACGAGCGAGCGCCGCTGCTCCAGATGCAGGCGATCGAGGCCTACAAGAAGGGCGGATTCGCGCAGCTGGTGCTCGACGGCAAGAAGGAATTCGTCGAGCGCTACCGGCTCGGAAGCTCTTACTGGGCGGCGCGCACGCCGGAGCAGTTCCCCCTCGTCGCGCGCGAACTCAAGACCAACCTGACTGACCTCGCGCAGTACTACCATGCCGAGGCCCAGCGTACGAAGAAAAAGCCCGACTACCACGAGGCGGCGCGCTGGTATCGCGAATTCCTGCAGTCGTTCCCGGACGACCCGACCGCGCCGGAAACGAATTACCTGCTCGCGGAGACTCTCTTCGAGAGCGAGGACTATCGCACCGCGGCGCTCGAGTACGAGCGCACGGCCTACGCCTATCCGTTCCACGAGAAGTCCGCGACGGCGGGCTATGCGGCGCTCGTCGCCTATGAGCGGGAGTCGAAGTCACGTGAGGGCGGCGCAGCGGCCGAGTGGAATCGCCAGCGCCTCGAAAGCCAGCAGCGCTTCGCGATGACTTTCCCGGCGCACCCGGAGAGCGCGACCCTCCTGACGCGCACGGCACGCGAGTTCTACGACCTGAAGGACCTGACGCGCGCACTCGAAGTCGCGGGCCTCGTGCTTGCGCGGCAGCCGCCGCTGGACCCAGCGATGCAGCGAACCGCGTGGACGGTCACCGGCAACGCGCAGTTTGACACCGGCCGTTTCGCGGACGCCGAGGGCGCCTACCTGCAGGTCCAGTCGCTGCTCGCGCCGCAGGATCCGGAGGCTCCCGCGATCAACGAACGGCTCGCAGCCACGATCTACAAGCAGGGCGAGATGAAGCAGGCTGCCGGCGACACCGCGGGCGCCGTCGACGACTACCTCCGGGTCGGCAAGCTCGCACCGGGCGCTGCGATCCGCGAGACCGCGGAGTTCGACGCGGGCGCCTTGCTCGTTGGCCTCGAGGACTGGCCGCGGGCCATCAGCGTCCTCGAGTCTTTCCGCAGCGCCTATCCGTCGAGCGCTCGCCAGGCCGACGTGACGCGGAACCTTGCCCTGAGCTATCTCGAAGGCGGGCGGCCGGGGGAGGCCGCCGGCGAATTCGAGCGCATCGCAGACTCCGGCGCCGAGACGCCGGAAGTTCAGCGGAACGCGCTCTGGCAGGCGGCCGAGCTCTACGAGAAGTCGGCGCAGCCGGCCCGCGCGATGGCGAGCCATGCGAACTACGTCAGGCGATTTCCGGCGCCGCTTGCCGAAGCGATGGAAGCGCGGCAGAAGCTTGCCGACCATGCGAAAGATTCAGGCGATGTGTTTGGCCGCCGCGAGTGGCTCGATCGCATCGTCGCGGCCGACCGCGATGCAGGCAGCACGCGCACCGATCGCAGCCGCTATCTCGCGGCGCTCGCGACGCTCGAGCTGACCAGCGTGAGCCGCGAAGCCTTCCAGGCCATCCCGATCGTCGCGCCGCTCAAGCACACGCTCGCCGACAAGAAGGCGGCGATGGAACGCGCGCTCGCCGGCTACCAGGCCGCGACCGCCTATGCCGTGGCGGAAGTGACGACGGCTGCGACCTTCGAAATGGGTGAACTCTACCGCCGTCTCGCTGCCGACCTCATGAAGTCCGAACGGCCCGCGAACCTCGATGCCGAGGAACTCGAGGAGTACGACCTGCTGCTCGAGGAGCAGGCCTTTCCATTCGAGGAGAAGGCAGTCGAGGTTCACGAGCTGAATGCGGCCCGTGCCGCCGAAGGCCTTTACGACGAGTGGGTTCGGAAGAGCTACGCAGTCCTCGCGGAAGTCGAGCCCGCGCGCTTCGGCAAGGCCATCGAAGCGGAATCCTTCGTGACCGAACTCGAACCGCCCGCTCCTGCAATCGTGCCGGTACCGGCCGATGCCGTGGCGGAGACGCCCAGGCAGGGCAGGAAGGCTGCACAGGCGCCGGGCACCGAGCCGCCGGCCGCGCCGGTCATTGCGCCCGCTGTCCAACAGCAGTTCGCGGAGGCCGTGCGCCACCTCGAAGCCGGCGACTATCCGGCGGCACGCCCGATCCTCGAGCGCCTTCTGGCGGCGGAGCCGACGCTCGCTGCGCCCGCCGTGAATCTCGGCATGCTGCACGCACGCGAGAGCCGCTGGCCGGACGCCGAGGCGGCGCTCGCCGAAGGAATCCGGCGCGACCCGGAGAACGCAGTCGCCTTCAACGAACTCGCGGCCGTGCAGCGCGAGGGCGGCCGCTTCAAGGATGCCGAGAACGCGTATCGGCGGGCGCTCGCGGCCGATCCGGAGCACGCGCGCACGCACCGAAACATCGCGGTGCTGCTCGATCTCTACCTGTGGCGCCCGGCCGAGGCGCTCCAGCACTTCGAGGCCTATCTTGCGAAGATCGGCGGCGCCGACCGGCAGGTTTCGGGCTGGGTCGCGGAACTCAAGCGGCGCGTCGGCGACGTCGCGCAGACCGCGGGAGTGCAGCCATGAGTGCCGACGCCCGCTTGCTCGCCGTGCTGCTGCTGATCGCGCCGCAGGCGCGGGCCCAGGACACCGCACCCGCTCCGCCCGTCGAGGAGCCCGCAGTGACGGCGGTGGAACCCGCGGTTTCGGCCGCAGAGGCGCGGTCGGCGACGATGGATCATCTGGAACTCGACCCGACCTCGATCACGGGCAACCGCGAGTTGCCGAAGGTCATGGTGATCGTCCCCTGGAAGCGCGCCGACCTCGGCGACCTGGAGGGCCGGCCCGCCAACAGCCTGCTGAACGAGGTGCTGGAGCCGGTCGATCGCGACGTTTTCCGGCGCGAAATGCGGTATTTCGACGCCCTCGCAGCGAAACCCGAGACGTAGGCACGGTTTTCCGACCCGGACGACTGACAACCTAACCCCTTTAAAGACCCCACCTGGAGCAGCCCATGCACGCCCTGAACATCATTCTCAACTTCTTCCGCGACGGAGGCGTCTTTCTCTACCCGATCGCCCTCGTGTGGGTCGTCGGGCTCGTGATCGCCCTCGAGCGGTTCGGGTTCGTCGTGCGCGTGGGTGCCGGCAACCGGAAGATGTGGGCGCAGATCCAGCCCCTGCTCGAGGCGGGCCGGTTTCGCGAGGCCCTCCAGGCCGTTTCCAACTCGGACACGGCGCTCGCCCACATCATGCGTTACGGAATCACGCGCATCCAGACTGCGCGCCGCCGCGACGACATCGAGAAGGCGATGGAGGAGAGCCTCGTCGAGGTCATTCCTCGCCTCGAGAAGCGCACGCATTACCTCGCGGCGCTCGCGAACATCGGCATGCTCATGGGCCTGCTCGGGACCGTGGTCGGCCTTATCAATGCTTTTGCGGCTGTCGCGCTGGCGAACCCCGCCGAGAAGGCGAGCCTGCTCGCGGCCTCCATCTCGGTCGCAATGAACAACACGGCGCTCGCGCTGGTCACGGCGATCACGTTGCTGCTTGCCCATCTTTACCTGGAGACCAAGACCACGGAGATCGTGGACAGCCTGGAAGTCGCGTCGGTCAAGTTCCTGAATGCGCTCAATGAAAAGAAGATGGACCCCGAGTCGCAGCAGGAAGCGGCCCGTGCCCCGGCACGCGCGATGGAGCCGACTGTGAGGGGCGCCAGGGCATGAGCGGTTCGCGCATCGCGCGGCGGCAGGCGCGCAGCCATGCGCGCATGCACGGCCGGAATGACATCAACATCGTTCCGATGCTGGACGTGATGATCATCCTGATTTTCTTCCTGATCTTCACGGCCGTGTTTTCGAAGATGAACATACTCGAGCTCAATCTGCCGCTGGCCGATGGGCCGCCGCCTGAGTTGCCCGCGGTACTCGAACTCGAAGTCATCGTGCGCCAGGGCATCATCGAGGTTGCGGACCGTAATACCGGGTTGCTCCAGTCATTGCCGGATACTGCGGAAGGGCCCGATTTCACGGGCCTGTCGAACTACCTGAGGCGCGTGAAAATCCGGTTCCCGGAGAAAAAGGACGCGACGGTACTCCTCGAATCCGACATTCCCTACGACACGATGGTCCAGACGATGGATACGATGAAGTCCTTTGACACCGTGCTCGATAAGCAGCCGGTTCGCGGGGAGCTGTTTCCGCAGATTTCCGTTGGCGATGCGCCCAGCGCCCGGGTTGCGTCGCGATGATCGCCGCGCGCCTCAAGCGCAACCGCAAGCCGGCCCACCGCGGCCCGATGCACGGCATGACGTCGCTCATCCCGATGATCGACATGCTGATGATCCTCGTCGTCTATCTGCTCGTTCACGCGGCGGACTACGAGGTCCTGCCGAACACGAAGAGCATCCAGATTCCGCTGTCAGCGTCCGAGACCAAGCCGCGCGAAACCGTGACTGTGATGATCACGAAGGAAACCATGTTCGTCAACGGGGTGGAGCTCGCGAGCGTTGCCGACCTTAAGGCCAGGCAGGACGCGGTAATCGAGCCGCTGCGGAAAGTACTCCGCGCCGAGGCGGGCAAGCGCCTGCTCAAGGATCGCGACGATCCAGAGTCGCATGAAGTCACTGTGCTGGCCGACAAGGACCTGCCCTACAGCTTCCTGAAGACGATCCTCTCGACCTGCACTGCAGCCGAGTATGGGAAGGTGTCGCTCGCAGTGCTCGAACGGGAACGCGAATATCGCGGTCCGGGCGCGGTCTGAGGCGGTCCCATGACGGCACTCGCTGCCAACTACCGGATTTTCGAACTTCCCTGGACGCCCGCCGCAGACGAGCAGCAGCGCCTGCGCAAGACTGCACGGACTCTGCTTCTCGTGTTCGCCACGCTCGGCATTCTCATTCCGCTTCTGCCGGAGTCTGAGCGTCCGCCGCCGGCTGTACTGTCGGAGGAGGCCGTAAGACTCGTCCTCAGACCGCCGCCACCGCCACCGCCACCGCCGGAAGTGAAGAAGCCGGAATCGAAGCCGGAAGCGAAGCCGGAAGCGAAACCGCCACCGGTTCCGAAGCCGGTCGACCGCAAGGCCGAAGCGCGGAAGAAGGCGGAGAAGTCAGGCCTGCTTGCGATGAAGGACGAGCTCGAGGACCTGCGGCAGGCGCTCGAGTCGACGCAGATGAGCTCCGCGCCGATGATCGGAAAAGTAGAAGGACAGAGCCGCGCCGAGCGATCGCTCGTCACTGCTCGCACGGGCGTTGGCAGCGGCGGAATCAACACCGGACGCCTTTCCTCGGGCTTTGGCAGCGGTCCCGGGAACCTGAAGGGCCATGCCACCGGAACCGCCGTTCCCTCGTTTGCAGACAAGATCGGCGAGGATCAGCAGCAGGCGAGCCGCAGCGGTTCCGGCGGCAAGGCTTCGCGCAGCCGCGAAGAGATCGAGATCGTGTTCGACCGCAACAAGTCGGCGATCTACTCGCTTTACAGCCGGGCGCTCCGCGAGCAACCGGAACTGCAGGGCAAGGTCGTCGTGCAATTGACGATCGCACCGTCCGGGGAAGTCACCGATTGCCGCATCGTCTCGACCGAACTCAACGATGCCGAACTCGAACGCAAGCTGGTCGCCCGCATCCGCATGTTCCGCTTCGAGGACAAGGACGTCGAGGCGATGACCACCACCAAGCCCATCGAATTCTTCCCGGCCTGAGCACGGCCCGACTGCCTTGACCCAGATCAATGCCGGTGGCATGCCGCCGGCCTAGGATTTGACTACGCTCGGCGATTCCTTACGCTTGAGCGCGGTGGCCGAAGGGAGAAAGGGCATGCACTCATTGAGCCGGGCACTTGTATTTCACTTGATTGCCGCCAGTGCGCTGGCCGCTGCGGGCGCGGGCGCTGAAGCTGCCGAACCACTCGCGGTTCATCGGACTGAAGCCGCATCCGGGAAACCCTCTCCGGCGCAGATGCAGGCCGGTGAGAAGAGCTATCAAGCGGCCTGTATGGCCTGCCACCAGCCGGATGGAAAGGGCCTTCCCGGTGCGTTTCCACCGCTTGCCGGCTCCGATTACCTGAAGGCGGACAAGCACCGTGCCATCGGCAATGTGCTGCGCGGCCTGACCGGTCCGATTGTCGTGAATGGGGCGACCTATAACTCGGTGATGCCCCCGATGACGCAATTGTCGGACGACGAGATTGCGGGGACCCTGACCTACGCGATGAATTCCTGGGGCAATGAATTCGGCATCGTGACGGCCACGGATGTCGCGGCCGTGCGTGCAGGACCGAAGCCGAAACAGTCCGCCGCATCACCGACCGAGCACCCTGATACCTCGGTCGCCGAGCTGAAATACCAGGGCGCGCCATCGGCAGTTGGCGAGGCGGCCGCCGGAATGGACATGGTGATCTCGCCCGGTGCGCCCGCGATGACTCAGGTCGAGTTCGACCGCGCGAAGCAGATCTATTTCGAGCGCTGCGCCGGCTGTCACGGTGTGCTGCGCAAGGGTGCCACCGGCAAGCCGCTGACACCGGATATCACGCAGGCGAAGGGTACTGATTACCTCAAGGTGTTCATCAATTACGGCTCGCCGGCAGGCATGCCGAATTGGGGCACTTCGGGTGACCTGACGCCCACCGACGTGGACATCATGGCGCGCTATGTGCAGCACGTGCCGCCGACGCCGCCGGAGTACGGCCTGAAGGAGATTCGCGACAGCTGGAAGCTGCTGGTGCCACCGGCCGAGCGCCCCGCGCGCAAGATGAACGACTACAACATCGAGAACATCTTTGCGGTGACGCTGCGCGATTCGGGCGAGGTGGCGCTGGTCGATGGCGACACCAAGTCCATCATCAACGTCCTGCGCACCGGCTACGCGGTCCATATCTCGCGCATGTCGCATTCCGGGCGCTATGTCTACACGATCGGGCGCGATGCCAAGCTCGACCTCATCGATCTGTGGATGGAGAAGCCGGGCATTGTCGCGGAGATCAAGCTCGGACTCGAGGCGCGCTCTGTCGAGACCTCCAAGTACAAGGGCTTCGAGGACAAGTACGCGATCGGCGGAACCTACTGGCCGCCGCAGTTCGTCGTGATGAACGGCGAATCGCTCGAACCGCTTAAGATCTACTCCACGCGCGGCATGACCGTCGATACGCAGGAATACCATCCGGAACCGCGGGTCGCGGCAATCGTCGCCTCGCACGAGCACCCGGAGTGGATCGTCAACGTCAAGGAAACCGGCCAGATCCTCCTGGTCAATTACGGCGACATCGACAACCTGCAGGTCACGCAGATCGGCGCCGCGCGTTTCCTGCACGACGGCGGCTGGGACCGCACGCTGCGTTACTTCCTGACGGCGGCGAACCAGTCGGACAAGATCGCGATCGTGGACTCGAAGGAGCGGCGCCTCGCCGCGCTCGTCGACGTCGACAAGATCCCGCACCCCGGCCGGGGAGCGAATATCGAGGACCCGAAGTTCGGACCCGCCTGGATCACGAGCGCGCTCGGCAACGAGAAAATCACGTTCCTCGGCACGGATCCCGACAAGCACCCGGAGAACGCCTGGAAGGTCGTGCGCGTGCTGAAGGGCCAGGGCGGTGGGTCATTGTTCGTCAAGACGCACCCGCACTCCAGCAACCTGTACGTGGACACGCCGCTCAATCCGGACCCGAAAATCAGCCAGAGCGTCGCGGTGTTCGATATCCGCAATCCCGAGGCCGGGTATCAGGTGCTGCCGATCGCGGAGTGGGCCGACGTCGGCGAGGGCCCGAAGCGCGTCGTGCAGCCCGAGTTCAACAAGGCGGGCGACGAAGTCTGGTTCTCGGTCTGGAATGGCATGAACCAGCAGTCAGCGCTCGTGGTCGTGGACGACAAGACGCGCAAGCTGAAGGCCGTCATCAAGGACCCGCGCCTCGTGACGCCGACGGGCAAGTTTAACGTCTACAACACGACGCACGACATTTACTGAGCGCGCTCAGTCGAAAGTCGCGGTGACCGTGACGGCGAAGTGCCTGCCGGGTTCCAGGTAGAGCGGCAACAGGGGATCGGCCGGGCTTCGCCCACGGACGACCGCCCATTCATAGTGGGCATCGTCGGTGAGGTTGAACAGGCCGACATCAATGCCGATCCGTTCGTTATGGCGCCAGTTGAGCCTCAGGTCGGCGACCGCATAGCCGCCGGGCTTGAACAGGACTCCCGCCGATTCGTCCACATCGTCCTTGGCCGCAACGAGCGTCAGGTCGAAGCTGATACCCAGCCTTCCGGATGCCGTCTCGTATCCCAGGCCAAACAGGGCGCGTGGCGGGTCGATGCTGTTGAGCGGCTGGTTTCGCACGATGTCCTCGCCATTCGTCCATGTGAGGGCGAACCGGCCGGTCCAGTCCGCGAATTCACGGCGCCACTCACCCAGTGAAAAATCGAGCGCCCCCTCGGCACCGTAAATTTCAGCACTCGCGATGTTCTGCGACTGGAACAATGTCGTGCCGGTTTCGGGGTCGACGCCGATGTTGACTCGCGACTCGATGAAGTCGTGATAGCGACTGCCATATACACTGAGCGTGCCGACGGTCCCCGCGCTGGAGAATCGCAGGCCAATTTCGATGCTGTCGCTGCGCTCCGGTTCGAGATCCGGATTTGGAATTGCGCGCACGTTGAACTGCGGGAGGTCGAGCCCGATGTTCACGTCGTCGAACGGCGGCGACCGGAATCCGCGGGAATACTGCAGATAGAGCGCAGCGTCGTCGCGAAACTCCCAGTTGACGCCAAGCTTCGGAGAAACCGAGCTTTCCTCGATGCTGACCGGTGGCGCACTCGGGTTGTCGGCGGCATACAGGTCGTCCACGAGAGGCGTCAGGCGGTACCAGTCGGCGCGCAGGGCCGGAATCAGTGACCAGCGACCGTATGCGGGCCGCCATTCGTCCTGGACGTACAGGCCGCCTTCCCGGATTTCGGAAATCGGGAAATCGCGAACCGGCAGCGACTCGCCAAGGATCGTGCTGGTCGAAGCGCCGGTATCGAGGTCGGTCTGCAGGCCGTCGCGTCTTTCCACGACGCGCGTTTCCGCGAATTCGAGTCCCGCCGTGAGCCGGTGCGGCCCGCCGCCGGCCTCAAGGTCGCGTGAGTAAACGATCTCTGCGCCCGCCACCCGCTCGCGGTAATCGAATTCCCGGTCGATCGCAAGACGCGGAGCCGACGGCGGCGCCGCGCGCCGCTCTTCGTGCGTGAACTGGCGAATCTCCGTTTCCTGCCAGTAGGCGCGCCACACGCCCGCCCCGGAGCGCGTGCGATCGTCGAATTCCTGGTCCAGCAGGACGCGCAGGCTGTCGACGCTGTCATCGCCCTGCATCAGGATTGTATTTGCGAAACGGCCTCCCGACAGTTCCAGCGAGTCAACGTCGATGCGAACCTGCTCTGCATTCCATTCGACGGTCAGCCGCAACGGCCGGCCGGATCCCGTGTAAACCGCGCGCGCGAGCACCGCGTCGGAATCGTAGTCTTCCGGGTTTGCGGGTGGCGATCCGCCGGCGTGCTCGAGCTCGTGTCCGTCGCGATGTGCATACGCGAACAGCGATTCGACCGGTCCCGTGCGTGCCGCGGCGGTGAATGCCCCGAAAACCGAACTGTCGTCGGAGGCATAGCCGGCGCGCGCCTGGATCGCGCGTTCGCCGTCCGTGCCGAGCAGGTCGGACGGGTCGAGGGTCGTGGTTGCGATGACGCCCGCGATTGCGTCGCTTCCATAGAGCGCCGAGGCGGGTCCACGCAATACCTCGATTCGATCGACGATCGCAAGGTCGGCGAACTGACGGCCCGTACTGGAGAAACTGCCCACGGCGAAGCTCCTGGAGGCGGGGACGCCGTCCGTTTCCATCAACACGCGATTGCCACCGAGGCCGCGCACCGTTGGGCCACCGGTGCCGAATCGATGCGGGTCGCGCGCGAATGAAACACCCGGTTCGAAACGCAACGCGTCACGGAAGTCGAAAGCAATGGATCTCGAGATCTCCTCGGCCGTAATCACCGAGACCGTGGCCGCCGCTTCCTGCAAGGGCTGCGGGCGCTTACCGACCACCCAGACCAGGTCGAGTTCCGGCGTCTCTGCGGTTGCCGCCAGCCCGCCGCCAGCAAGCGGAGCGACCAGTACAGCGCGAATCATGCGAAGAGACCCCTGTATCACAGTCGCAAGTCTAATCCGGCCGCGCGGCCGGTACCCTGGCCGGCCGCAAACGGCTACCATTCGCCTCCTGCCCGCTGCAGGGGTCGCCGTGCTCATCGAAAAGAACCGCGTCGTAATGCTTCATTACACCTTGCGTGACGAGCAGGGTGCCGTCATCGATTCCTCGAGCGGCCGGGGGCCGCTCAGCTATCTCCACGGTAAGGGAAACATCATCCCGGGCCTGGAGCAGGCGCTTGCGGGAAAGAGTGCCGGCGACAAGCTGGATGTCACGGTGGCGCCGGAGCAGGGCTACGGCCGGCGCGACGACCGGCTGGTCCAGATCGTGCCGCGCAACCGTTTCGGCGAGGTCTCCGAGCTGAAACCGGGCATGCAGGTCCGCGCCAGCGGATCGCAGGGAGCCCGGCTGGTGACCGTCGTTCGCGTCGAGCGAGACTTCGTGACTGTCGACGGCAATCATCCGCTGGCGGGGCGCACGCTCCATTTCGTCGTCGAAGTCGCCGAGGTTCGGAAGGCGACGCACGAAGAAGTCTCCCACGGCCACGTGCACGGACCCGGCGGGCACGCTCATTAGGCGAGCCGTCGCTCCGACCCAGGGCCCCACGTGATCCACCGCCAGAATCTCCACTTCCCGGAAAAGGACACCGCGCTCCGCGAGGACGTGCACGCGCTCGGTGGCCTGGTCGGCGACGTGCTGCGCGATCAGGGCGGGGAGCCCTTGTTCGAGCGGGTCGAGGGCGACCGCGTGGCCGCGATTGCGCGCCGCGAGAGCACAGACGGCAGTGCGGTTGCGCTCATCGCGCGGACGGCAGGCCGTGACGCAACCGAGGCGCGCGACCTCATCCGTGCATTCAGCACCTGGTTCGAGGTCGTGAACCTGGCCGAGCGAGTGCATCGCGTGCGCCGCCGGCGCGAGTACCTGCTCCACAGCGACCGGCCGCAGCCGGGCGGCATCGGCGACTGCATGCATCGGCTGAAGGCAGCCGGTATGGACGCCGCGAAAGTCCTCGAACTGCTGTCCGGCGTGACCATCTATCCGGTCTTCACGGCGCATCCGACCGAGTCCACCCGCCGGACGATGCTCCGCAAGCACCAGCAGATCGCCGACATGATGATCGAGCGGCTCGATCCGACATTGACTCCGTTCGAAAGGCGATCCGTCTGGGAGCGCATCCGCATGGAGGTCACCTCGGGCTGGCAGACCGAGGCGCATCCCCGCGAACGGCTGACGGTCGCCGACGAGCGCGAGTACGTGCTCTTCTATCTCGCGGAGGTCGTCTATCGCGTCGTGCCCGCGCTCTACGAGGAAATCGCGCTCTGGATGCAATCGGTCTTCGGATTGCCGCCCGAACTCGACCGCATGCCCCTCATGCTCCGGTTCGGCAGCTGGGTCGGTGGCGACATGGACGGCAATACCGAAGTTCACGCCAAGACGATCCGCGAGACGCTGCATCGCCAGCACCAGCGCGTCATCTCGGCCTACTTCCAGGAATGCCGCGCGCTCGCGGACAAGCTGTCCCAGAGCTCGGGCCGCGTCGGCGCGAGCCGAGAGCTCGAGGCGCGGATCGCGGAATACGACATCCTGCTGCCAAGGGCCCGCGAAATTGCCTCGACGCGGCACGACCGGATGCCGTACCGGATCTTCCTCGCCCAGATGGGAGAGCGGCTCCGCACGACTTACGACGGCCGGCCGAATCACTACCATGGGGTGGAGCAGTTCATTCGCGACATCGAGCTCGTAGCCTCAAGCCTCCGGGCGAATCACGGCCGTCATGCCGGGCTCTTTCCGGTCGAGCGGTTGTTGTGCCGCGCGCGCACCTTCGGCTTTCATCTCGCGACGCTCGACATCAGGCAGCACGCCGCCGTGCATCGCGACGTCGTGCAACAGGGACTCGGCCGCGAGGACTGGGCGGAACAGAGTCCGCAGGCGCGGACCAGCGCCCTTTGCGAGTCGATCTCCCGCGATCGCGGCGCCGTCGCCGGGTTCGACGCCGTCGGGCGCCGCACGCTTGCCGTATTCGAGACGATGATGCAGGGCCGGTACAAGTACGGCGAGCGCGCGATCGGCGATTACATCGTGAGCGGCACCGAATCGGCGGACGACGTACTGTCCGCGCTCCTGCTCGCGCGCTGGGCCAACGTCAAGGATCGCGACACGGGAGAGGTTCCCCTCGACATCGTGCCCGTGCTCGAGACGGTCAGCGCGCTCGAGGGCGCGGGTCCGGTGCTCGCGACGCTTCTCGCCGAACCGAGCTATCAGCGCCATCTCGCCGCGCGCGGCCGCCGGCAGACGGTCCTGATCGGCTACTCCGAGAGCAACCAGGCGATCGGAATTGCCGCTTCGCGCCATGCGATCTACCAGGCACAGGTCGAACTCATGCAGGCCGCCTCGAGGACGGATGTCGACCTGACGCTCTTCTATGGCCGCGGCGGGCCTTCGAGCCGGGGCGGCGGTCCGATCGAGCGGCTTGTCCAGAGCGCACCCGCCGGCGCCACCCGCGGCCGGCTGCGCGCGACGGAGCAGGGCGAGGGGATCAGCAACAGCTACGGCTTGAAACGCATCGCGCTTCGGAGTTTCGAAAAGGCGGTGTTCGCGGTCGCCCTCGACCGATTCGAAGCGCCGCAGGCGGCCGGCCGCGCGCAGGAACTGCAGGAGCTCATGTCGACGATCTCCTCCGCCAGCCGCGCGCAGTATCGGGGTCTTGTGCACGGGCGGCCGGACTTTCACCGCTTTTTCCGCGACGTGACGCCGATCGACGTGATCGAGCGGATGCAGATCGGCGGGCGGGTCGCGCACCGCCCGGGCAGCGGCATTGAGGCGGTGCGGTCGGTGCCCTGGGTGTACGCCTGGTTGCAGAGCCGTCACGCGCTGCCCGGCTGGTACGGAATCGGCAGCGGCATCGATGCCGCAGCGCGCGACCATGGCGCCGAAAGCCTCTCGCGCGCCTATCGCGAATGGACATTTTTCTCGAACCTGCTCGACGATGTCGAGTTGGACCTGGTTCGCGCGGACCTCGACATCGCTTCCCATTACGAAGCGCTGGCGAGCGTAGACGTCAGCGGAATCACCGGCGAGATCCGCCGTGAGCACGCGCTCGCGAAACGATGGGTCTCCACGATCAGGGGTGAGTCGGATCTTCTCGACAGCCGGCCGCAGATGCAGCGAGCGGTAGTGCTACGCGCGCCGTACTGTGATCCAATCCACCTGATGCAGGTCGACCTGCTGCGGCGCTGGCGGGCGGGCGGCAGCTCCGATCCGGCGCTGCTCGATGCCTTGCTCGCGAGCGTATCGGGCATCGCGCTCGGGCTTCAGGCGACCGGCTGATGAGCGGGCCAGAGCGCAGCGTCGTCGTCTACTGCGCCTCGAGCAGGGCCTGCGACGCGGAGTATCACGATGTCGCGCGCCGTCTTGGCGAACTGCTCGCCGCCGCGGGTTGCTCCGTCGTCTACGGTGGCGGGCGTGCGGGTTCGATGGGGGCGCTCGCCGAGGGGGCGCTCGCAAAGGGCGGGCGTGTCGTCGGCGTGATTCCGAAGTTCATGGTCGAACTCGAGTGGGGACACGATGACCTTTCGGAACTCCATGTCGTCGAGGACATGCGCACCCGCAAGCACGAGATGCTGACGCGCGCTTCAGCCGTTGTTGCTCTCGCGGGCGGCACCGGAACGCTCGAGGAGCTGTTCGAGGCCGTTACGCTGAAACGTCTCGGCCTTTTTCTCGGACCCATCGTCATCGTCAATACAAAAGGCTATTACGACCCGCTGGTTGCGCAGCTCGCAGCCGCGATCGACGGCCGTTTCATGGATACGCGCCACGATTCGATGTGGACCGTCGTCGATGGGCCCGATGGCGTGCTGCCGGCGATCGAGTCGTCGGCGTCGTGGGGCGCGGACAGCCGGGATTTCGCGGTCGTGCGCTGATTCGGATAAAATCCGCCTATGAGCAACGAAAAGCCCGCAGATCCCCAGATGAGCGCCGAAATGCTCTATCGCGAGGACGTTTTCACGGACCATCGCGTGGGCACGGTACGGCGCATGACGCCCGTCAAGGCGGACGGTAGCGACGATCCGTCGCGCCCGCTTCTCTTCGTCGGCCAGGCGACCGTCATGACGCCGATGGGTTCGTTGCCGCTGTCATTCGAGCTGGATGCGAAGAATCTCCCCGAAGCCGTCGCGCAATTCGGCCGCGCGGCCCAGCAGGCGATCGAGGAAGCTGCCCGCGAACTGCAGGAAATGCGGCGACAGGCTGCTTCGTCGATCGTGATTCCGGATGCCGGCTCGGCTGCCGCGCTGAAGGGTATGGGCGGAAAGGGCGGGATTCAGATCCCGTAGGGCTGCGGAGGGTACGTTCACCTTTAAAGGGGACGTTCACCTTTACCGCAACGCAGCAATGACAAACTGGCCTTTGCCAAAGTAAAGGTGAACGTCCCCTTTAAAGGTGAACGTACCCTTTATTTCCTTTATTTGAGATGCTGTGCCAGCCAGTCCTGCACTTCCTTGTAGAAGTAACGGCTGTTCTCGCCCTTCAGGATCCAGTGATTCTCGTCAGGAAAGATGACGAGGCGGCTTTCCACCTGCTGGCGCTGCAATACGGTCCAGAATTCGAGGCCGTTGTTGTAGGGCACGCGGAAGTCCTTCTCGCCGAACGTGACGAGAATCGGCGTCTTCAGTTTCGTCGAGCGCCAGAACGGGCTCTGGTCTTTCCATGCCGGATCATTTTCCCAGGGCGGCCCGCCCAGATTGCGCTCGCGTGAATATGCGATGTCGCTTGTCGTCCACTGTGTCTTGAGGTCGTAAAGGCCAGCGTGGCTCACGAGCGCGCGGTAACGGTCCGTCGAAACCGCGAGCCAGTTGGCAAGATGCCCGCCGTAGCTCGCTCCGCCTGCAGCCTGGCGGCTCGCATCGATATACGGGAAACGACGGATTGCCTCGTCGGCGGCCTGATTGATCTCCTCGGCCGGACCTTTGAGCGGATCGCCCTGGATCGCTTGCGAAAACTCCTCGCCAAAGCCCGTCGAACCCGTGTAGTTCGGCATCAGGACGACGTAACCGGGCTGCGCCAGCAGGTGGTAGTTCCAGCGCACGAAGAACTGGTCCTTGATCATCGTGTGCGGGCCGCCGTGGATCATCACGAAAAGCGGGTACTTCTTTGCCGCGTCGAAGCCCGGCGGCAGCGCGACCAGGTTGTGGATGCGCCGGCCGCGTTTCGATGTGAACCAGAATTCCTGCAGCGGCGCCCAGTCGATCTCGGCGACGCGGTTGGCATTGAATGCGGTGAGCGCACTCCGCTCGCCGCTTGCAGCATCGATGCCCATCACCTCCGGCGGGCTGACAGCGCTGTCCCAGTTCGCGACCACGACCGGCGTGTCCTCGCTTCCCGCAACTTGCAGGCCCGCGAGGCTTCCCGCATCGAGCCGGCCCAGCTCGCGCACCTCGCCGCCCGCGGCGGCAACCGTGTATAGCCGGTCATGGCCTTCATCCTCCGCAAGCAGGAAGATGCGATCGCCGCCGGGAGCCACGCGGAAATTGCCGACGGAGCGATCGAATCCGAACGACACCGGCCGCGGCGAAGGGTCTGCCCAGTCGAATCGCACCAGCCGTTCTGCGTTGTAGACGAACTTCGTCTCCGGTTTCGCGCGCGCGTACAGGGCGGATCCGTCGTGCGCGAACTGAGGCTGCGAATAGCTTGCCTCGTCGCCGGTCAGCCGACGCGGCTCGCCGCCGCCGGCCGGCATCGCATACAGCGCCTGCCGCACGGCAGCGCGTGCCCCTTGGTCACGCGCCGCGGTTGCGGTAAAGACGATCGTGCTGCCGTCCGGCGACCAGGCGACGTCGAGCAACTCGCCGTCATTGTCGAGGTTGCCGCCGAAACCACGATGCTTCCTGAGCGCGGTGCCAGCGAGAAGATCGCGCAGCTCGGGCTGTCCGCCGAGCGTCTGCAACATGATTGTCGGCCGCCGCTCGTCGAGCCACCGGTCCCAGTGACGGATCGGGAATTCCTCGAAGGCGCGCGCGTTGTACTTGCGTGCCTCGCGTTCCTCGATCTGCTTGCGATTCTCCGCGTCGTCCAGCGCGCCCGGGTAAGTCATGCTCGTAAACAGGATCGCCTGGCCGTCGGGCCGCCACAGTGGCCGCGCCGCGCCTGTCGCGACATCGGTGACGCGCTCGGCTTCGCCGCCGCCGGCAATGTCGAGCACGTAGATCTGCGACTCATCCTGGCCATCACGCTTTGCCGCAAAGGCGATGCGGCGCGAATCCGGGCTCCAGGCCGGATTCGATTCGGCTCCGGCCGAAAACGTGAGCTCTCGCGGTGCGGCGCTTCCGTCCACAGTCACGAGCCACAGGTCGCTCTTCTTCTGGCTGTCGTCGTAAGCGGGCTCTGCGACCGGGACGACGACCAGGCGGCCATCGGGGCTCAGCGCCGGCGTGCCGACACGCTTCATGAGCCAGACGTCCTCGTGCGCGATCGGCCGCTTCGCGGAGTCGGCTGCCAACGGTGCGGCGACCAGGAGAGCCGACAATGCAAGAGAGATGACACGCGGATTCATGGAGGACCTCAGGCGCGCCACTGGCGGGCACGCACATTCTGGAGAAGCCAGGGCTGATCGGGAATGAGCCGTTCGCTGAACAGTTCGCCGCGGCCCTGCAACGGCGTCCAGTCGGTATATGCCCCAACCAGCGATCCGAGGTAGGGGCGCGCAGTTTCCAGGACCTGCCGGAAATCGAGATCGTCGGCCTCGCGGAGCCCCTCGCGCGGGTTGCGGATCGCCCAGACCGTGGCGCCGAGCGCGCCCGCGGCGACCTGAAGGCAGGTCGCATTGGTATAGGGCACGTGGCGCCGCGCTTCGGCGATCGAGAGCTGCGACCCGAACCAGTAGGCGTTCTTCGCATGGCCGGCGATCAGGACGCCTAGCTCGTCCATGCCGGTCACGATTTCCGCGCGGATGATGCGGCGGGCCGGTTGTGGCAGCCAGCCGCGGCCCTCGAGCTCGAGCGCCGACAGCATCGCGTCGTCGCAGGGGTGATAGACGAACATCACCGTGGGGCGGTACTCGATCTTCGGCGCGTGCCTGACCGTCAGGTGATCCGCGATCGAGAACACCTCGTCGTGGGTCATGAGCAGGCCCTGGAATCCGCCGGACGACGGCAGCCAGCTGCGCGCAAACGTCGCGCCGCCCGGTCGATGGAGGTAAACGGAACCGCAGCGCGGCCGGTGCCAGTGCGAGCCTCGCGGCTTGCCCGGCTCCGCCGTGCCGAGCGAAAGCTCCGAGGGCTGCATCAGCTCGTCGATGAATCCGTCGATCGACCAGGTGTTGACGAACTCGTTGGGCCGCTTCGGCCGGTCGGTTGCCTGCGTGTCGCGTTCCGAAATCTGGATCAAGGTGACGCCGAGATCGCGTGCGAGCGTTGCCCAGCCGGTCTGGTCCGCCGGTGTCTCGACGCTCCGGTTGAGCCCGATCGCGAGGTCGAGCAGGCCCTGCTTGACGAAATGCGAGACGAGGCCGGGATTCGCGCCATGATCGACGACCGCCGTCGGCGAGCCCGGCTTTAGGCGCCGCCCGAGCTTCAGCATGTCCTCGCGCGTGCGGTAGTTCGTGCGTTCGCGCATCGTCAGCATCGGGTTGTCGAACACGCCGGGCCAGGGCTCGATCGACGTATCGATGTAAAGGACGCCATGCGAGGTGCACCATTCGACGAGATCGAGGCTCGAGACGTCGACCGACAGGTTGAGCAGCAGGTCGCCCGGCTTCAGCCGCCGCCGCAGTTCACGCTGATAGGTCGAGGGCTTGAGATGGCAATGGACGAACTTCGCCTGGTTCGTCGTGGCGAGCGCGCGACCCTGCTCGCTCGCTTCGAGCACCGTGAGTCCGTCCTCCGGCAGCGACAGGTGGCGGCGCAGCAACGGCAGCATGGCCTGGCCGATGCTGCCGCAGCCGACCATCAGCACGCGGCCGGAGAATTCGGCAGTTTCAGTTCGATTGCCCGACACAGTGGAACCTCTGATTTACCCCCGCATGGAGCGCGTTACCCGCGCGTAACCCGTAGGGACCGGGCGATATTCGTCCCTGGCGGCGTTGCTCGTCGCTCATGTATCACTTGATACACATCGCTCCTCGCGCCTTGCCAGGGACGAATATCGCACACGGTCGCGCCCATGCCGGGGTAAATCAGAGGTTCCATCAACCCTAGCAAAGTGCCGGCTGTTGCGCACGTTCGCGATGGCCGTGCGCGCCATCCTCCTGGCGGTGCATAATCGACGCCGATGAAGGCAAGATGCATCTTCGCGCTGATGGCTGGCCTCGCCTCGATCGCGACGGCGCTCGCGGCCGACCTGCCGCGAAGCAAGGCGCCGGCCGACGTCGCGCTGTACATCATCTCGCCGAAGGACGGCGAGACCGTCACAAGTCCGGTGACGGTCCGGTTCGGACTTCGCGGGATGGGCATCGCACCTGCCGGCGTCGCGATCGAGAACACCGGTCATCACCACCTGCTCATTGACACCGACCTTCCGCCACCTGACCTGCCGGTGCCGGCGGACGAACACCATCTGCATTTCGGAAAAGGCCAGACTGAGACGTCAATCGTCCTTGCGCCCGGCCAGCACCGCCTGCAATTGCTGCTGGCGGATCACCTGCACCTGCCTCACGAGCCGCTTGTCGTGTCTGAGCCGGTCACGATCACGGTGCGTTGAGAGCGACCCGATCCGGGAGGATCGGTCGTTCAGGAGCTTATTTGATCGAGTTCGAATCCGCGCAAAACGCAGGCCTGCGGCTTGGCGTGCTACGCTTCCAAGGGTAAGTAAGGTCTCTGCCCGGAACTGCGACAGGAAGCGCAGGGATTGAAGGCAAGAGAACGCAAAGTCGACCCAATGTGAATCCACAGGGTCTATCCGCCTACGCGCTATTTGCGATAGCAGTCGGTGTGCTAGTGCTTACGGGATGGCTGTTCGACATCCCACTCCTCAAATCGCTGATTCCCGGTTTCGTCTCGATGAAGGCGAACACGGCGCTTTCAATACTGTTTGCCGGCGGCTCCTTGCTGCTGTTGTCGCCGATTCGGGCATCGCGCGCGCGAGCGCGGATGGGCCAGGCTCTTGCGCTGGTCGTCCTGTTTTTCAGCGCCCTGACCATTGGCGAGTACGCGTTTGACTGGCAACTCGGCATCGACGAGCTGCTGTTCCGGGACCCTGATGCAGCCGTGGTCTGGACGGCCGCTCCCGGCCGCATGGCCCTTACGACTGCCATCGCATTCGCCCTGCTCGGAATCGCACTCCTCGGATTCAACTGGCAGCCGCGACCCGGGCTACGGCCTGCCGAGTGGCTGGCATTCCTTGTCATTGTGCTGAGTTCGACGGCCGCCATCGAATACGTTTTGAGTCACGCAATTGCCCAGCCGATTCTTGGCTACACCCGCATGGCGCTACACACTGTCCTTGCATTTTTCGTGCTCGGAATTGGCGTGATCGCAGCGCGGCCCGCAATGGGTATCTTCGGGGCGATCCGGGCTCGCATCGAGAACGCACTGGAACGCAGGATCTATCTGGCACTGACCGTGAGTATTGCGACGTTGCTACTTGCGGGGTCGGCATCTTTTTTCAGCGCCCAGGATTCCTTGGATCGCACGGCCCGGGTAAAACATGGCGTCGAGCTACGAATTCAGCTTGCTCGCCTGCTGTCCGCCCACCTGGACCTGCAGGTTGAGGAACGCGGTTACCTGATCTTTGGTGACGCGAAGTCCCTCAAGCCCTACGAGCTGGCCCGCGAACAGGCGGATCGCGATTTCAGGAAACTTGTTGCTCTGATAAAAGACGATCGCCAGAAAGTCCAGCCCTGGCATTCGCTCGAATCGCGGCATCGGCAACGAATCGCGTACCTGGACCGGGTTGTGGAAGCTCGACGCGTCGGATCTCTGGAAGCGGCAACGCGAATGATAGACAGCGGAGAAGGGAAACGCGTGATGGATGAGCTCCGCGCTGCCATCACCCAAATGGATGCGGAGGAATTACGGCTTCTGTCGGTGCGCGCCGGGGAGGAGCGGGCAAGTGTCGCGCGGCTCAACTGGACGCTTCTCGCGAGCATACTGGTTGCACTTTTCGTCGCCACCTTTGCCGCCGGCGTTATTCCTCGTGACTTTGGCAGGCGCCACTTGGCGGAGGTGGCGCTTCGCGAGAGCGAGGAAAGCCTTGCCATCACGCTGCATGCGGTCGGCGACGCGGTGCTCGAGACCGACGTCAGGCGGCGCATCACCCGCATGAATCCGGTCGCGGAACGCCTGACCGGGTGGACACAGGACGAGGCGCGCGGGCGGCCGATCGAAGACGTCTTCCGCATCGTCAACGAAAGGACGAGGGAACCCGCGGTCATTCCGGTCGATGCGGCATTGCAGAGCGGTACCATTCAAGGCCTCGCAAATCACACGACATTGCTCTCGCGTGACGGCAGCGAACACCCGATTGCCGACAGCGCCGCGCCGAAACGCGATTCAAATGGCGCCATTGTGGGTGTGGTGCTGATCTTCCGCGACGTGTCCAAGGAGCGCGCTGCGATCCGCGCGCTGGCGCAGAGTGAGGGAAAGTACCGGTATTTCGTCGAGCGTGCCCCATTTGGAATCTTCGTGAATGCGGGCGGCCACTTCGTTTTCGCCAATCCGCGGGTCCTGGAGATCCTCGGCGCGCGAACCTCGGCCGACCTGCTCGGCAGACCGGTGCTCGATTACGTGCATTCATCCAGTCAAGAATTCGTGCGCGAACGCGTTCGCCGGCTCCAGGCGCACCGGGAGCCGGTTGCGCTCGCCGAGTCGAAATGGGTACGCATTGACGGCACGACAATCGACTGTGAAGCATCAGCCGCGCCATATGAGTATCGCGGCCAGCCGGCAGCCGTCGTGATGATCCAGGACATCTCTGCGCGCAAACAGGCCGAAAGACAGCGTGACCGCATTTTCGACCTGCCGGTGGACATGCTCTGCATCGCCGGTATGGACGGCTACTTCAAGCGACTGAATCCGGCCTTTGGCCTGACCCTGGGCTGGACGATCGAGGAAATGCTCGCGAGCCCGCTTCTCGATTTCGTGCACCCGGATGATCGTGTAAACACACTGGCCGAACTCGAGAGCCTTGCTCGCGGCTTAACTACGCTGCACTTTGAGAATCGCTACCGGTGCAAGGACGGATCCTGGAGGTGGCTGTCCTGGAAGTGCCAGCCCGTTCCGGAGGAGGGAATTATTTACGCAACGGCGCGCGATGTGAGCGCAAGCAAGTTTGCGGAAGTTGAACAGCAGCGCCTGGTGAACGAAGTGGAGCAGGCGCGACGCGATGCAGAGCAGGCAAATCGTGCGAAGTCGGATTTTCTCGCGACCATGAGCCACGAGATCCGCACGCCGATGAACGGCGTCATCGGCATGGTGGACGTGCTGCAGCAGACGAGCCTGCGCGGTTACCAGGTCGAGATGGTGGATCTGATCCGCGACTCAGCCTATTCGCTGCTGGCGATCATCGAAGACATTCTCGATTTCTCGAAGATCGAGGCAGGGAAGCTCGAACTGGAGGACGGGCCGGTTGATGTCGCGGCCGTGGTGAAGGCGACTTGCGCGCTGCTAGAGCACATGGCGGCGCGCAAAGGCGTGGTACTCACGCAGTTTGTCGATCCGGAGGTTCCGCAAACGCTGTCCGGCGACGCGAACCGGCTGCGCCAGGTACTAACGAACCTCGTCAGCAATGCGATCAAATTCTCGAGCGGCCTTGAGCGCCAGGGACGCGTGTCGCTTCGGGCGTTGCTGACGGCACCGGAAACCGATCGCGTCGGCATCGAGTTCCGCGTGATCGATAACGGCATCGGTATGGACGACGACGTCATCTCCAAACTGTTCACTCCGTTCACGCAAGCAGATGCGTCGACTACGCGCCAGTTCGGCGGCACCGGCCTCGGCTTGACGATTGCCCGACACCTGGCGCACCTGATGGGAGGCGAAATCGCAGTCACAAGTGAGCAGGGTGCTGGTTCGGTGTTCAGCATGCGAGTGTCGCTGGCACGCGCGCAGGAAGCGCCGGCGCCAGATCCGGACGCATCGCTGGTCGAGGGGCTGCACTGCGTGGTTGTTGGCCGAACCGAGGGCGTGGCGGACGACCTCGCAAGGTACCTTAAGCACGCCGGCGCGAATGTCGCGCGTGCGAGCGATCTGCAGGTGGCCGGTACGCTTCCAGGGGACGATGGCCCGGACAGGCCGATCTGGGTGATCGACGCAGATCAACAGCCGCCGGATCCCGAGGCATTGCGCGCGGCGGCGTCGGGCCGCGGACCAGCCGAGCCGCGGTTCGTGATCATCGGCCGCGGCCAGCGACGAAAACCGCGCATCGAATCGCCGGACCTGGTCACCTTGGACGCAAACGCGCTGACGCGACGGACATTCATCAATGCGGTAGCCCTCACCGCCGGCCGGACCGAACTGGATAGCACGCTGATCATGCAAGGCAAGGGCGAGGAGCAGTTTCGCTCGCCCGAACGCTCCGAAGCCACTCGCACCGGCCGGCTGATCCTCGTCGCTGAAGACAACGAGACGAACCAACAGGTCATCCTGCGGCAGCTCGCGGTGCTCGGATTCGCTGCCGACATCGCCAGCGACGGGCGCCAGGCGCTCGAACGCTGGGAGCGCGGCCACTATGCGCTCGTGCTGACCGACCTGCACATGCCGCGGATGGATGGCTATGACCTGGCGCGCGCGATCCGGCTCGGGGAGGCCGGCCGGTCGCGGACGCCGATCATCGCGTTGACTGCGAATGCATTGCGCGGTGAGGCCGACCGTTGCCGACAAGCGGGCATGGACGACTATCTCAGCAAGCCTGCGCCGCTCAAGGAATTGCAGGCGGCGCTCGAACGTTGGCTTCCGTCCACCGGCGAAACGCATCCTCAGGAACACAAGATGGCGGCCTCAGCGGCCGACTCGACTCATGCGGTCGAGCCGGGCGTGCTGGCGGGCCTGGTCGGCGACGACCCGATGGCGATCCAGCGAATCCTGGACATGTTTCGCGGCAGCCTGCCCGAGATGACAGCGGAAATAGGCGATGGCTGCCGCGCCGCCGACCCGGAGCGCGTGCGAATAGCGGCGCACCGCCTGAAATCGTCCGCGCGTTCGATCGGCGCGCTGCGACTCGGTCAGGTCTGCGCCGAGCTCGAGCGCGCCAGCCGCACCGGCGAGGCAGACAGGTTCAGGGAGCTGTTCGAGCGCTTCGAATTCGAAGCCGCTGCCGTCATGTCGCAGCTGGAGGCCCAATGACTGGCCAGGCGGCTCTCAGGATCCTGGTGATCGACGACGAGCCGATCATCCTCGAGGTGATGGATCGCATGTTGAAAAATCTCGGCTTCCACAATGTGAATACATTCGCGTTCGGATCGCTGGCGCTCGCCTGGCTCCGAGATCCTGAAAATGCCGCGGACCTCATCGTGCTCGACCTCAACATGCCCAGGATGGACGGCGTCGAATTCCTGCGCAATCTGGTCGGATCGCGGTTCGCCGGCGGCGTGATCCTCGCCAGCGGTGAGGATGAGCCGATCCAGCAGGCCGCGGAGATGCTGGTGCGGGCCCATCGAATCAACGCGCTCGGTCGCCTGCACAAACCGGTGCAGCCGGGGGCCCTCGCCGAGCTGATCGAGAAGTGGCGGCCCGGAACAGGCCCAGCCGCGCGTGGGGTCGTGTCCTCCTACGCGGTGGAAGAAGTAGCCCGCGCGATTACATGTCGCGAGTTCGTCAACCATTTCCAGCCGATAGTCGCATTGGCGACCGGTCGGGTGACCGGCGTCGAGACACTTGTGCGCTGGCAGCATCCTACGGACGGGATCGTGTTCCCGGACCGGTTCATCGGCGTCGCGGAGAAGCATGGACACATCAACGAACTGACACAGGTCGTGATCGACGCAACGCTCGCGCAGGCGCGCTGCTGGCTCGACGCGGGACTGCAACTCCCGGTGAGCGTCAATATCTCGATGGAGAACCTGACCGCTCTCTCATTCCCGGATTGGCTCGCCCGCCAGAGCGCGCGCGCCGGGATCTCTGCATCGGATATCGTCCTCGAGATTACTGAAAGCCGCCTCATGCCGGGACTGGTCACCGTGCTCGACGTGCTGACCCGGCTGCGCCTCAAGCGTTTTCGTCTGTCGATCGACGATTTCGGCACCGGGCATTCGTCGCTCGCGCAGTTACGCGACATCCCGTTCGATGAATTGAAGGTGGATCGCGGCTTTGTGCACGGCGCCGCGACCAATGAGAAGAAACGCGCGATCTGCGAGGCGAGTCTCAGGCTTGCTCGACAACTCGGCATGGTCGTGGTTGCGGAGGGTGTCGAGGATGCGGATGATTGGCGCTTCCTGCAGCAACAAGGCTGCGATTTCGCACAGGGATACTTCATTGCCAAGCCGATGCCAGGCAGCGAGATTCCCGGCTGGCTCGATGCCTGGTCAGTGCGCGTGCGCTCGGGGATCTGAGCTGCGTCGCATCGCGAGCCTGCTCTTGCTGCTGGCCGTGGGCGCCTGTACGGGCGCGCCGGAATACGACCTGATCGTGCGTGGCGGCACGGTCTACGACGGATCCGGCGAGGCGGGGCTAATCGGCGACGTGGCGATCAAGGGCGACCGCATCGTGTACGTGGGTCCGAGCGCGCCGGGAAAGGCGCGTCGCGAGATCGACGCCGCGGGCCAGGCGGTCGCGCCAGGCTTCATCAACATGCTCTCCTGGTCGAATGAGTCGCTCCTGATCGACGGCCGGGGCCAGGGCGAGTTGCGCCAGGGCGTGACGCTTGAGGTGATGGGTGAGGGCGAGTCAATGGGCCCGCTGACACCCGAGATGAAGAAGGACGTCGTCGCGCAGCAGGGCGACCTTAAGTACCCGGTCGACTGGACCACGCTTGGCGAGTATCTCGAGACGCTCGAGCGCAAGGGCGTTTCGATCAATGTGGCATCGCATATCGGCGCAGCCACGGCGCGCATGAACCTGCTCGCTTCGGCCGACGCGGACCCGACGCCGGAGCAGCTCGCCGCCATGCAGGACGTCGTTCGCAAAACCATGGAAGAGGGCGCGCTTGGAGTCGCCTCATCCCTCATCTATGTGCCCGGCACCTTTGCAGAGACCGACGAACTGGTGGCGCTGGCGTCCACGGCGGCGCGCTGCGGCGGGATTTACGCGACGCACATGCGCAGTGAGGGAAGCGGCCTGCTGGAAGCGATTGACGAGACGATCGACATCTCGCGCCGCTCGGGCGCTCCCGCAGAGATCTATCACCTGAAGGCGGCGGGGCGCGAGAACTGGCCCAAGTTGGACGAAGCGATCGCGCGCATCGACGCCGCGCGGCGCGAGGGGCTTCGGATCACCGCCGACATGTACGCTTATCCCGCCGGCAGCACCGGGCTCGACGCCGCAATGCCGCCGTGGGTGCAAGAAGGCGGAAATGCGGCGTGGTATGCGCGCCTGCAGGACCGCGCCGTTCGCCGCCGCGTTGCGGCGGAGATGCGCGCCGAAAATACCGGCTGGGAAAACCTGATGCACGCGGCCGGCGGCCCGGAGCAAGTGCTGATCGTCGTGCTCCGCAAGCCCGAGCTGAAACCGATGATCGGCAAGACGCTGGCCGAGATCGCGGCAGAACGCGGGGTGAGCCCCGAAGACGCGGCGATGGACCTCGTGGCGGGCGACGAGAGCCGCGTCGGCGCAATCTATTTCATCATGTCGGAGGACGAGGTGCGCCGGAAGGTGGCGCTGCCTTTCATGAGCTTTGGTTCCGACGGCACCGCAGTCTCGGCGGAGGGCGACTTCCTCAAGAGCAACCTGCATCCGCGGGGATACGGCAATTTCGCCCGGGTCTTCGCGCGCTACGTGCGTGAAGAGAAGCTCGTGACGATCGAGGATGCCGTACGGCGGATGACGGCGCATCCGGCCGCCGTGCTCGGACTCCGCGACCGCGGCAGGCTGGATGCGGGCTACCACGCGGACGTCGTCGTCTTCGATCCCGCGACGATCCAGG
Source organism: uncultured Steroidobacteraceae bacterium (assembly GCA_964412975.1). GTDB lineage: Bacteria > Pseudomonadota > Gammaproteobacteria > Steroidobacterales > Steroidobacteraceae > SCUD01. The sequence continues at coordinate 2,768 of CAYPQX010000096.1, read as the reverse complement.
ATCACGCGACCTATGTGAAGCCGCACCAGTACGCAACCGGCGTGTCGCAGGTGATCGTGAACGGCGTGCTCGCACTCGAGAACGGGGAGCCGACCGATGCGCGGCCGGGCCGTTTCGTTCGCGGCCGGGCATGGACCGGTTGGCCTGACGGTGGCTGCCGCGCGTCGGCGGGCGACTGGGACTGGCCTTAGCCGTTGCCTGTCGGGTTCCTGATCTTCGGATTCACGATGCTCGCGGCCCGTTAGGCCCGATTCACGGGCCGCTGGCTGCTCGCGCGCTGTCTTTCACGATCAGGGCGTAGCGGTGGCCGGAGGAGATCAGGAACAGGGCGGGTGCGGCGACGAGGCGCCCACCGCATTCGCGCGCGAGTTCGGCAACGCGGGCCGTCGTCATCGTCAGCTTCGGCGGCTCTTTGCGGAATGGGTGCCGCATGCGATGTGTCAGATTCTTGAGTGAGTGATGATCGAAGTAAGTCACGATCACGAAGCGCCGCGAGACGCGCATCAATTCGTGAAAGAGGCGGTCTCGCTCGGCGTGCGTTGGCAGGTGATGGGCGAGCCGCACGCAGACCGTGCCGTCCACGCTGTCGTTGCGCAGGGGAATGTGGAACGCCGACGCCGTCATCCAGACGCGGGGCGTCGCGACGGTTGAAGTGGTGCGCCCGTACTGGATCTGGCCAATCGCGATGTCTGCCTCGATCACAAAATCCGTCGAGCCAGCAAATGCCGGCGTCATGCGGCCGCCGCCGCAGGGAAGTTCCAGCACAACCTTTGAATGACCGGCCGCGCGCATGTGCCGGCCGATCAACTTGTATTCACGACGCGTTGTGATCTGCTTCAGGAGGCGCTGCTGATAATGCAGGTTGTAGGCCGCGGCCTTCTCGACCTTCTGGTACTCGGACTGGTATGCCGTGCTCTGCTCGATTTGCTGCGGTGCGCCCCAGGACTCGGACGTGCCCTGCACAGCCAGCAATGGCACGCCGTCTGCCATTCCGAATCGCGCACCGCAGCCTGCGCAGTAAAGGCTCTGCGATTCGAGCGCAAGCTTGGCGCGGCAGGTCGGGCAGGCGAGCAGGTCGGCAATTGCCGCGAGTCCGTTCGCGACCTGACTCCTGGCTGGGGCGCGCGCAGCGTCCATATGAATCATGGGGTCAGGACCGCCGCCCGCTTGTATCCCGGATGGATGGAGGCTCCGGTCAAAATCAATCGGCCGGGCGCGATACCGGTTCGTTGCTGCCTACGATGATGCGATCTCCCCGGACGGCGGCTCGTACGCGGGTCGTCGCAAGCACCGCATCCAGTGCCTGTGCCGGTGTCAGGCCGGCAATCGAGCCGTGCACGACGATGTCTGCGGCATCGGAGGCGGTCTGCTGAGTTGCATAGACAACCTCCCGCCCGAGCTCGCGGCCGACCCACGACAGGAACCGGGTGAGCGGCAGGCCTTCGATCTCGATGGCAGGGGCCGTGTCTGCAATCCAGTCCCAGGCTTCCCCATAAAGAGGCATGGCCCGGCGCTCCACGGTGCCGTTGCCGGCAATCGAGAGCTGTTCGCCGGTCTTGCTTTGTTCGGTGCTGCCGGACCGGGCCCGCCATTCGATACGTCCCTCGCGCACGCGAAGCCTCACGCCGCTTCCCATCAGGCGGACCTCATACTGGGTCCCGATGTGTCTCACGGAACCTGATGGCGTGATCACGGCGAGCCGTGACACCGGCGAAGCCGAAGGGCCGGCATCGACATACAGTGCCCCGCGCACGAGGTTCAGCTGATCGTCACCTGTGACATCCAGCTGCGTATCGTGGTCCAGGCGCGCGGAAACCCCACCGGGCAGCGAGAGCGCGGCGCGCCCGGATCGGCCGGTCCTGAGGGACTGGCCCATGGCCAGCGACTGACCCGGGACAATATCGCTCCATCCAAAGGACCAGCTGGAATTCACGCGCACCTCGCCCGAGGCCAGCGTCACGCTTCCGACCGGACTCGCCGGATCGCGAAGCTGCGGTGCGACGAACCACAGGCCGATCGCGGCCGCAAGAATGCCGGCTGCGAGCGCAAAGGTCGTTTGCCGCCGATTGTCGCGGCGCTTGCCTGCAACGACGCCAAGCCATTCCGCCCGTAGACGCTCACGCACGGTCCGCTCGACGTCAACCGGTGGTCTCTCCCGCAGGCCTGCGGAGACCAACAGCTTTCCGATGTCTTTGTCATTCATGTAAAAACCTCATGCGCCCAGGCTCGAGGCGATGTCAGCCGCTTCCGCGCCGAATACCTTCTCCAGGGCCTCCCGAAATGCAATGCGCGCCCGCGCCAGCAATGACTGGGCCGCGGTCGTGCCGATGCCCAGCCGTTCGCCGATGACCTCGACCGATTCACCCTCGATGTATTTCCATTCGAGCGCGTCGCCGTAGCTCGACGGCAGGCGATCGAGGACGACTCGCACCAACCGGCCGGTTTCGCCACGCCCGTAGTTCTTGACAAGGTCATATTCCTCCGGCGCCTCGATCGAATCGATGGCTTGCCGCAATTCCGGCTGGTCGTCGATCAGCACGACATGCCGCGATCGCCGGCGCGCACGGATGTGATCGACAGCCTCGTGCCGGCAGATCTGGCAGATCCAGGTGAAGAGCGCTGAATCGCCGCGGAAATCCGAGAGGCGCCGCAGCGCCTTGGTCAGGGTGGACAGTACGACTTCCTGGGCCGCCTCGACGTCGCCATTCAGGCGCGGCAGCGCAAACCGGTACACGCGCGCGAAGTCCGCGTTGAAAAACGCCTCGAAT
>CAYPQX010000095.1:0-3469 GCA_964412975.1 uncultured Steroidobacteraceae bacterium | reverse complement strand
CGATCCCTGCAGCGATGGCCAGCTCGTCGACAAAGCCCTCGACGAAGAAGGTATTGTGGCTGTGACCAGGTGCGCGCCAAAAATACACCGGGTTGTGGATCTGGCTCATGATGAATTCCATGCGCCGGTTCGGGATCAGGTACGGAATGATCCGAAGCCCCTGCGCCACGGTTCCATCGACGCCAGCGCCGTTGGCATTGTCCGCCGCGGCGAGAAGATCCGGACGCGTCCAGCCCTGGATCGAGTCGCCGACCAGCCGTGAATAGAGCGAGGTCGGATAGCCGTCCGAGCCGATGCCTGCCCGGAACTTCACGACGGCACGCGGGTCGTACCAGTCGTTCATCATGTCGTCTTCGCGGCTCCAGAGAACCTTGACCGGTGCTCCGACAGCCTTGGCAACTTCGACCGCCTGGCGAGCCTCCGGACGAATACGGCCACCGAAGCCACCGCCAAGGAAGGTGGTGTGGACGTATACGTTCTCGGGCGCCATGCCCGCTGCTTCGGCTGATTGAGCGAGCACGTTTGGCGGGTTCTGCGTTCCGATCCAGACGTCGACACGGTCCGCGGTAACGCTTGCGGTCGCGTTCATCGGCTCCATCGGGGCGTGCGCCTGATACGGCGCCGAGTAGATCGCCTCTACGATATTGGTTGCGGCAGCAAGATCGGCGAGCGCATCGCCGGCACCGCCATTAGCTACCGCGCCCGGTTCGGGCCGATCGAGAGCTGCGAGGTCCTGCTGATAGAGTTCGTCCGAATTCAGCGTTGCGCCCGCGCCCAGGTCCCATTCGATCGGAAGCTGGTCGAGAGCAGTCCGGGCATGCCACCAGGTGTCGGCAACCACGGCAACACCGCTCCGGAAGCCCGCGCGGCTGAGGCCGGCGGCAGGAGCCTGTAGCGCTTCGAACTCGTCGGCCCGGCCGATCTCAACGACATCGACGACACCCGCGAGACCGCGGATGGCGTCAGCATTGAAGCTGACGACGCGGCCACCGGTGACCGGGGACGACCGGACGGCGGCATAGAGCATCCCGGGGACCCTTACGTCGATCCCGTAGATGGCGCTGCCATTGACTTTCATCGGCGTGTCGAGACGTGGCAGCGGCGTGCCGAGCAGGCTGAACTGGCCCGGCTGCTTGACCGCCGGCTCTTCCGCCAGCGTGACGCCAGCTGCAGCGCCGGCGAGCTCGCCGTAGGTCGCGCTGCGGTTGGATGCAGCATGGCTCACGACGCCGGCTGCCGTGGCGAGTTCGGCGCGCGGCACTCCCCACATCTGCGAGGCGGCTTCCTTGAGGCGCTCACGCGCGGATGCCCCGGCGGCCTGCAGGAAAGGACGCGACATGCGGACGGCGCCCGAGCCGCCGGTGCCCATGCGCTGATAGACGTTGCCTTCACGAATGCTCCGGTTCACCGAAGCGTATTCGGCCCGGACCATCGACCAGTCGCATTCGAGCTCCTCGGCGACGATCATGGGCATCGAGGTGAAGACGCCCTGGCCCATTTCCGACTGACCGACGCGGATCGTAACGGTGTTGTCAGGAGCGATCACTATCCAGGCGTTGACCTCGGTGCCGGGTGGTTCGGTGGCCCCATACCAGGGCGAATTCGCGGCCATGACCGCTGCCTGGGCAGCGGGAATATGGAAACCGAGCACCATGCCGCCGCCGACGGCCGCGGTGGTGACGATGAACTGACGACGGGAAACTTCCATCTTGGTCATGTGTGTGCCCCCTTAGCCCTGGCCAGCCGCGCGATGGATCGCCTTGCGGATGCCGTTGTAGGTGCCGCAGCGGCAGATGTTGGTCATCTCGGCGGAGATGTCCGCATCGGTCGGAGCGGGGTTGCGCGACAGGAGCGCGACTGCGGTCAGGATCTGGCCCGACTGGCAGTAGCCGCACTGCGGGACGTCCTCCTCGATCCAGGCAAGCTGGACGGGATGGGTGCCATCGGGGGAAAGGCCCTCGATCGTCGTGACCTCGCGGCCGACGGCCCGGCTTGCCTGAAGCTGGCAGGAGCGCTGTGCCTGGCCGTCAATGAGGACCGTACACGCGCCGCACTGACTGATGCCGCAGCCGAATTTCGTGCCGGTAAGGCCGACGTTGTCGCGAAGAACCCAGAGGAGCGGAGTATCCGCCTCGACATCGACCGTGTACTCGCGGCCGTTCACATTCAGCGTGATCGCCATGGTGCTCCCCCTTTTGCTGGTGTCCTCCCTCAGGACACTTTAGAAGACGTACAGACCGCACTGGCGCTGATCATCACCCGTACGGGTGACGCCGAAGCGTTGAAGGCGTGTCGATCTGAGGTGTGTTGCATGTCACAGCCCTGGTAGCTTCGGGGCGTGTAGATGCGATCTCGTGGGAGGAGATCGCGAAAAGCATGACCTGAACCAAATCCGATCGTGGGGAGACGAGCGGGTGGCGGATCGTGAGGGGGGCATTGATCGGCCGTTCAGGCCTGATCAGGCCGAGGTTGTGGGTATCCAGCCTAGCCGGGCGTTGAGTGGCCGGCGCGGACGGGGATTTAGTGCCCGGCCCATGGTGACGCCGGACGTATCTCCCGACTCCCCGATTGCACCTGCATCAACGGCGCCGGAAAGCCTTGCTCTTTTTGCGCTGGCGGCCCGGCATGTTGCGGCGGGCTTTATCGACAAGAGCGGCCGGGTCAGGGCGCTGAACCGCGCCGCCGAAACGCTGGTCAAGTCCGGCCTCCGTGTCAGCAATGGCCGGCTGTTCAGCGAAGACCGCCAGTCGGACGCTGAGCTCCAGCGTCTTCTCGGAGTGCTCTCCACCCCCGCCGGCGCCAGCCTCATCGGAGCGTCTCCGATCGTCATCCCGCGCCGCGGCCAGCGCGCACTGATCGTGGAACTCCTGCCGACGGCGCGGGCGTGTCCGGAAATCGGCCCCTCGATCGCCGCGCTGCTTGTCATCACCGATCTCGACCAGCAAACTTCGGCCTCGGAGGGCCTGTTGCGGTCTGCGTTCGGGCTGACCATTGCGGAGGGCCGGTTGGCCAAAAAGCTCGGCGAGGGCAGCGACCTTCAGGCCGCGTGCAAGAGCCTGGGAATTGGGATGGAAACAGCCCGCAGTCAGCTCAAGGCACTGTTCATGAAGACCCACACTAACCGCCAGTCCCAGCTGATCCGGCTGTTTGCGCGCCTGCATCAGAGCCTCACTCCACGCTAAAGACGGCTTTCACGATGAGAATCACCACCTTGTAGCGCCAACCTTGAACGAAGTTCGCGGCGGCCATATTTTAAGTCATCCATGATATCGATCTCCCCCTCGCCCTGGAGCCGCCGCGGGTTCCTGCGCCTCACCGGCAGCGGACTCGTTACTGCCGCCGTGCTTCAGATCCGACCGGCGATGGCGGTAGACGGATTCGTCGATGTGCCGGAGCGCGTTCGGCCCTTTCTCATCGACGCCTTCGGCGGCTGGGAGCTCCAGCCGGGCCGGGTCATTCTCGAAATTCC
>CAYPQX010000094.1:0-7101 GCA_964412975.1 uncultured Steroidobacteraceae bacterium | reverse complement strand
AGACTCAGTACCGGTAGTGATCAGACTTGTAGGGTCCGTCGCGCTCGACGCCAAGGTACTTTGCCTGCCGATCGGTCAGCTCGGTGAGCTGGGCGCCGATCTTGCCGAGGTGCAGGCGTGCGACCTTCTCGTCGAGCGCCTTCGGCAACACGTAGACGCGGTTCTCATAGCGGTCGCCGTGCGCAAAGAGCTCGATCTGCGCGAGCACCTGGTTCGTGAAGGAATTCGACATGACGAACGACGGGTGGCCGGTGCCGCAGCCGAGGTTCACGAGCCGGCCCTCGGCCAGCACGATGATGCGCTTTCCGTCCGGGAAAATGATGTGATCCACCTGCGGCTTGATGTTCTCCCAGCGGTACTGCCTGAGCGACGCGATGTCGATCTCGCTGTCGAAGTGACCGATGTTGCAGACGATTGCCTGGTGCTTCATCCGCCGCATGTGGTCGTGATTGATCACGTTCACATTGCCGGTCGCGGTGACGAAGATGTCGGCGGAGGCGCAGGCCTCGTCCATCGTGACGACCCGGTAGCCCTCCATCGCGGCCTGCAAAGCGCAGATCGGGTCGATCTCGGTGACCCATACGGTCGCGCCGAGCCCGCGGAGCGACTGGGCACAGCCCTTGCCGACATCGCCGTAGCCCGCGACCAGCGCGACCTTGCCGGCGATCATCACGTCCGTCGCGCGCTTGATGCCGTCCACGAGCGATTCGCGGCAGCCGTAGAGATTGTCGAACTTCGACTTCGTCACCGAGTCGTTGACGTTGATCGCGGGGAAGGGCAGGCGGCCCTCTTCGGCGAGCCGGTACAGGCGCTTGACGCCGGTCGTGGTTTCCTCGGTAACACCCTTGATCTCGGCGAGGCGTGCGGAATACCAGCCCGGCTGCGACTCGAGACGCTTGCGGATCGAGGCGTACAGGAACTGCTCTTCCTCGTTCGAAGGCTTTGCGATGACCGACGCATCCCGCTCGGCCTGCGAGCCGAGCATCAGGAGAAGCGTCGCGTCGCCGCCGTCGTCGAGAATCATGTTGGCCTGGCGCCCGGCGGGCCAGTCGAAGATCCGGTGGGCGAACTCCCAGTACTCTTCGAGCGTTTCGCCCTTGGTCGCGAACACCGGGATGCCGGCCGCGGCGATCGCGGCGGCGGCGTGGTCCTGGGTCGAGAAGATGTTGCAGGATGCCCAGCGCACTTCCGCGCCGAGCGCCGCGAGCGATTCGATCAGGACCGCGGTCTGGATCGTCATGTGCAGCGAGCCCGCGATGCGGGCGCCTGCAAGCGGTCGGCTCTTGCCGAATTCGGCGCGCACCGCCATCAGGCCGGGCATCTCGGTTTCTGCGATCGCCATCTCGCGCCGGCCCCATTCGGCCTGCGATATATCGGCGACGCGAAAATCCTTGAACTTTGTATTGATCACGGCATTCATGGTCGTACCTCTCCTTTGCGAGCGAGAGCGCCGTTTCCTGTCGCGATCTTCGAGCCTGGCAGGCCTCGGCCTGTTGCAACGCTCCTCGAAGATCGTGGGGACCGCCACCTTTAGCCTTCAGGCAAAAGGTGACGGTCCCCTCCTAAAGTCCCGCCGCCTTCCTGAGCGCTTTCGCCCGGTCGGTGCGTTCCCAGCTGAAGGCTGTGAACGTCGAACTGCGCCGGACCTTCGCGCCATTCGATTCCTGATGCCAATCGTAGTTCATCTCGGCCGGTTCCCGCCCGAAATGGCCATAAGCCGCGGTCGCCCGGTACATCGGGTGGATGAGGTCAAGCATCTTCATGATGCCCCAGGGGCGCAGGTCGAAGTGGGCGCGCACCAGCTTTTCGAGACGTTCGTCGCTGATTCGGCCGGTCCCGAAGGTTTGCACTGAGATCGAAGTCGGCCGCGCGACGCCGATCGCGTAGGACAACTGGATCTCGCAGCGGCTGGCAAGACCGGCCGCAACCAGGTTCTTGGCGACATATCGTGCTGCATAAGCCGCTGATCGGTCGACCTTGGACGGGTCCTTGCCGGAAAACGCGCCGCCGCCATGGCGCGCCATGCCGCCGTAGGTATCGACGATGATCTTGCGCCCTGTCAGGCCGCAGTCGCCTACGGGGCCGCCGATCACGAAGCGCCCGGTCGGGTTGATGTGGTACTTCGTGCGCTTGCCGAGCCAGCGCGCCGGCAGCACCGGCTTGATGATCTCCTCCATGACGGCCTCGTGCAGGTCCTTCTGGCGGACCTCCGGGGCATGCTGGGTCGAGAGCACGACCGCCTCGATGCCGACCGGCTTGTGATCCTCGTAGGCAAAGGTCAGCTGGCTTTTTGCATCGGGGCGAAGCCAGGGCAGTTTCGGGTTGCGGCCCTTGCGGACTTTAGCCTGCCGCTCGACGAGCTTGTGAGCGTAATGGATCGGCGCCGGCATGAAGGCCGGCGTCTCGTCGGTCGCATAACCAAACATCAGGCCCTGGTCGCCGGCGCCCTGGTCCTCGGGATTCCGCCGGTCGACTCCCTGGGCGATGTCGGCGGACTGCTTGCCGATGACATTGACAACGCCGCAGGTGTGGCCATCGAAACCGACCGTCGAGGACGTGTAGCCGATGTCGCAAATGACGCCGCGCACGAGCGCCTCGAGATCGATCCAGGCGCCGGTCGTGATCTCTCCGGCGACCACCGCAATGCCGGTCTTGACGAGGGTCTCGCAGGCCACGCGTGCACGCGGATCGCGCGCAAGCAGCGCGTCGAGCACGGCATCCGAGATCTGGTCCGCGACCTTGTCGGGGTGGCCCTCGGAGACCGATTCGGATGTGAACAGGAATTCGCCAGACATCGAAAAATTATACGGCATCGGAGACAATGGTGGTTTGCCGCCGGAGCGTTTGAATGCCCAGCCGCCGCGAGCTCGCCAATGCCATCCGTGCCCTCAGCATGGATGCCGTGCAACGCGCCAATTCGGGCCATCCGGGAATGCCGATGGGCATGGCGGACATCGCGGAAGTCCTCTGGCGCGATTTCCTGAAGCACAACCCGGGCAATCCCCGGTGGGCCGATCGCGACCGTTTCGTGCTGTCGAACGGCCACGGCTCGATGCTCCTCTATTCGGTGCTCAACCTGACCGGCTATCCGCTCGCGATGGACGAACTGCGGAACTTTCGCCAGCTCGGATCGCGCACGGCCGGGCATCCCGAGCACGAGATCGACGTCGGCATCGAGACGACTACGGGCCCGCTGGGTCAGGGGCTTGCGAACGCCGTCGGCATGGCCCTTGCGGAGAAAAAGCTTGCCGCCACGTTCAACCGGCCAGGCCACGAGATCGTGGATCACCACACCTGGGTGTTCCTGGGCGACGGCTGCCTGATGGAAGGTATCTCGCACGAAGCCTGCTCGCTCGCCGGCACCTGGGGACTCGGCAAGCTGATCTGCTTCTACGACGACAACGGCATCTCGATCGACGGCGAAGTGGCGGGCTGGTTCACGGACGACACGCCGAGGCGTTTCGAAGCCTACGGCTGGCAGGTGATCCGCGCCGTCGACGGCCATGATCCGGATGCGGTCGCGCGGGCGATACGGAAGGCGAAGCGCGAGAAGTCGAAACCGACGTTGATCTGCTGCAAGACGATCATCGGCTACGGTGCGCCCAACAAGCAGGGCAAGGAGGAATGCCACGGGGCGGCGCTCGGCGCCGACGAAGTGGCGCGCGCGCGCGAATCGCTCGGCTGGCCGCATGAGCCCTTCGTCGTGCCCGAGGCGATTCGCGCGGCATGGGATGCGCGCACCGCAGGCAAGCGCGCGGAGGGCCGCTGGCGCCGGCGCTTCAAGGCCTATGAGCAGGCGCACCCGGAAATTGCCGCTGAGTTCCGACGTCGCGTCGACTCCCTGTTGCCGCCGGCGCTCGATGCCTGGATCGGCGAGGGTGCGGCCGCCGCGCAGGCCGCCGCGAAGCCGTTTGCGACCCGCCAGAGTTCCCAGGCCGTGCTGGACGGGCTCGCCACGCGCCTGCCGGAGCTCCTCGGGGGATCGGCCGACCTCACGGGCTCAAACAACACGCGGATCAAGGGCGCGGCGGCCTTTTCGAAATCGCAGCCGGACGGCGCGTACCTGCACTATGGCGTTCGCGAGTTCGGCATGGGCGCGATCATGAACGGCCTCGCGCTGCACGGCGGTTTCATCCCCTTTGGCGGTACGTTCCTCGTGTTCTCCGATTACGCGCGAAGCTCCTTGCGCATGGCGTCGATCGTGGAGGCCGGCAGCATCTTCGTGCTCACCCACGATTCCATCGGACTCGGCGAGGACGGGCCCACGCACCAGCCCGTTGAGCACCTTGCGTCGCTCCGGATGATCCCGCGCATGGAAGTCTGGCGGCCCTGCGATACTTCCGAGACCTGGGTCGCCTGGGGCGCGGCCATACGACGCCGACGCGCGCCGACGGTCCTTGCGCTGACCCGCCAGTCGCTGCCACCGCAGCCGCGCGATGTCGCGCAGCTGGACGCTATCCGGCGCGGCGGATATGTGCTTGCGGACTGCCAAGGCCGGCCCGAATGCATTCTCATCGCGACCGGCTCGGAAGTTGCGCTCGCAATCGAGGCGGCCCAGGCTCTTGCGATGCGGGGTCGGCGCGTCCGCGTCGTCTCCATGCCCTGCACCAGCGTGTTCGACGCCCAGGACGATGCCTGGCGCGCGGCTGTGCTGCCGGTCGAGGTCACGCGCCGCATCGCGATCGAGGCCGGCGTTCCGGACAGCTGGTGGCGCTACGTCGGGCCCGGCGGCCGCGTAATCGGCATGCGGAGTTTTGGCGCCTCAGCACCCGGAAAGGATCTTTTCCGGCACTTCGGTTTCACATCCGCTGCCGTCGTCGAGGCTGCGGAGTCATTGCTAAACGGAGAGAATTGACCATGGCGATCAAGGTAGGCATCAACGGATACGGCCGCATCGGGCGAAACATCCTTCGCGCACTCTACGAAGCGAAGCGCACGGGCGAGATCAGCATCGTCGCGATAAACGACCTGGGCGATGCGAACACGAACGCGCACTTGACGCGCCATGACACGGCCCACGGGCCGTTTCCCGGGAAGATCGCCGTCGACGGAAATCACATGGTCGTGAATGGCGACCGCATCCGTGTGCTCGCCGAACGGGATCCGTCGAAGCTGCCCTGGGGCGAGCTCGGCGCGGACATCGTGCTCGAATGCACGGGCCTCTTTGCGAACAAGGAGAAGGCTTCGAAGCACCTCGCCGGCGGAGCGAAGAAAGTCATCATTTCCGCGCCGGCTGACGGGGTCGATGCGACCATCGTTTACGGGGTAAACCACCAGACGCTTCGCAACTCGATGACCGTGATCTCGAATGCCTCCTGCACGACGAATTGCCTCGCTCCGCTCGTGAAGCCGCTGCACGATGGCCTGGGAGTCGTCTCCGGCATCATGACGACGGTGCATTCGTACACGAACGACCAGGTGCTGACTGACGTCTACCACAGCGACCTGCGCCGGGCGCGCTCGGCGACCATGTCGATGATCCCGACCAAGACCGGCGCCGCAGCCGCCGTCGGGCTCGTGCTGCCGGAACTCAAGGGCAAGCTCGACGGCTTCGCCGTGCGCGTGCCGACGATCAACGTTTCGATCGTCGACCTGACGTTCGTTGCGAAGCGCGCGACTTCGGCGAAAGAAGTCAACAGCATCCTGCGCAAGGCCTCGGAGAGTTCGCTGAAAGGCATCCTTGACTACACGGAGGAGCCGCTGGTTTCGATCGACTTCAACCACAACCCCGCGTCCGGCACGGTGGACGCGCAGCTCACGAAGGTGCTGGACGGCACGCTAGTCAAGGTCTGCGCCTGGTACGACAACGAGTGGGGATTCTCGAATCGCATGCTCGACACGACGCTCGCCTGGTCGCGTGCGGGCTGACGGGGGCCGATGAAGGCGATTCGCATGGCGGACCTCGACCTCGCGGGGCGGCGCGTGCTGATCCGCGAGGACTTCAATGTGCCCATCGCGAACGGCACGGTCACGAGCGATGCGCGGATCCGCGCGGCGCTGCCGACGCTCCGTGACGCGATCGAACGCCGGGCCCGAGTGCTCGTAATGTCGCACCTTGGCCGTCCGAAGGAAGGGGAACGCGACCCCGCGCTTTCGCTCGCGCCCGTCGCAAAGTCGCTGTCGCAACTGCTCGGGCGGCCCGTGCGATTCGTCGAGGACTGGATCGGTGGCGTGACGGCGGAGCCCGGTGAAGTCGTTCTCCTGGAAAACGTCCGCTTCCTCAAGGGCGAGAAGAAGGACGACGAGGCGCTGGCGAGGCGCATGGCCGCACTCTGCGACGTCTTCGTCATGGATGCATTCGGAACCGCGCATCGCGCGGAGGCGAGCACGCATGGCGTCGCGCTTCAAGCGCCGGTCGCCTGTGCCGGGCCGCTGCTTGCGGCCGAACTCGACGCGCTCGAACGCGCCCTGCACGCGCCGGCGCGTCCGCTTGTCGCGGTCGTGGGCGGCTCCAAGGTCTCGACCAAGCTGTCCGTGCTGGAGAACCTGGTCGCCAAGGTCGACCAGCTCGTGGTCGGCGGCGGCATCGCGAACACGTTCCTCGCTGCCTCCGGGATGCCCGTCGGAAGGTCCCTGCATGAACCCGATATGGTCGACGTCGCGAAGCGGCTCCTCTCGGAAGCGAAGAAGCGCGGAGTCGGCATCCCGATACCGACCGACGTCGTGGTCGCGCGGGAGTTCGCGGCGACCGCGAAGGCAGAAACCCGTGCGGCATCCGCGGTCGGCCTGGATGAAATGATCCTCGACATCGGCCCCGAATCGGCGAAGGCCGTTGCCGTGATCGTCGAAAAGGCGGGTACCGTGATCTGGAACGGCCCGCTCGGCGTCTTCGAATTCGATCAGTTCGGCGAGGGCACGCGCACGCTCGCCGCCGCAATCGCAAAGAGCCCGGCTTTCTCGATCGCAGGCGGCGGCGATACGCTTGCCGCGATCGAAAAGTACGGGATCGAAAACGATGTTTCCTATGTTTCGACCGGCGGCGGCGCCTTTCTCGAGTTCGTTGAGGGCAAGACTCTTCCGGCCGTGGCGGTGCTGGAGGCGCGCGCCGCTTCCCGATGAGTGCCGCGTCAGCGGAAGCGGCTACGCCGCGGAAGCTGCTCG
>CAYPQX010000093.1:0-3907 GCA_964412975.1 uncultured Steroidobacteraceae bacterium | reverse complement strand
TCCCGCCGCCAGATTGGCGGCACCGAGCCCGACCATTTCTTGGTTGGGGTCGACGTGGGTGCGCGTGCGCACCGCGTAGACGCGCGACAGTACGCTGGTGTCGGCGAACGACACCAGGGCGACGGCAAGCCCGCCGATGAGCACGGTGCCGAGGTCGGCCCAGGTGATCCAGGGAATGGCGAAGGCGGGCAGGCCTTGGGGCAGCGAGCCGAGCACTGCGACGCCCGCGTTCTCGCCGAGATCCAGCGCGCCGACGACGAGCGTCGCCGCGACGACTGCGACGAGGATGCCGGGTATGCGCTTGTGGCCCTTCAGCAGCAGCACGATCGCCAGCGTGCCCGCACCGAGGAGGAAGGTGGTCCAGTTGCTGCGATCCTCGACAATCGCCACGGCGATCGCCCACAGATCCTGCAGCGGCCCGCCGCCGTCGACCGAGAAGCCGAACAGCTTGGGCAGCTGGCTGATCAGCACCGTCAGCGCGATGCCGTTCATGTAGCCATAGCGAATCGGCTTGGACAGCAGTTCGGTGACGAAGCCGAGGCGCAGCAGTCCGAACAGGATACAGGCCAAGCCGGAGACCACCGCCATCGCGCCCGCGAGCGCGACCGCACGCATTGGGTCGCCGCCGGACTGCTGCAGCACGACCGCGAGGATCAGTGCTGCCAGCGCACTGTCGGGGCCCAACACCAGGATGCGGCTGGGGCCGAACAGCGCGTAGGCAAGCAGGGGGACGATCGTGGCGTAGAGGCCGTAGATACCCGGCAGACCCGACGCGACCGCATAGGCGATGCCGACCGGCACCAGCATCGCCGCCAGCGCCAGACCAGCGACGAGGTCGTGGCGCAGCCAGGCTGCCTCGTAGCTGCGCAGGGTTTGCAGGCCCGGCATCCAGCGTATCCAGCCGGCCTGGTCGGAGCCTCGGGCGGGACGGGCGACGCGGCCGGATTTGATGCCGGTTCGGGGAATGTCGGGGTGGCTCACGGGCTTGGGTCTGATCGTGTCGAGTATCGGAAGCGTAAACGCACTTTCTTTGGCGGATCAACACAAAATCACGGGTTGCGAGGCGCTACGAATAGCCAATGTCCCTCGCCGCCAGCCCGAAATCCTGCGCCCTTTCAGTCCGAAACGCCAAGAGTTCTCCGCTCCCACTGCCCTTTTGCGTTCCATTCCGGCCTTCAGGCCAGCCCGATAGCCGGCCGTGCCCTGCGGGTGACAGCATCCCGGGCTGAACGTGGGAAGCTTCATCTGAACCGATCGGGCAGTGCCTACGCTGCGGGCAACCGCGTCACCGCTCCCGTGTCAACGTCGTTGCCCCGCCCTGAATTTCATTACGCACCTTCCTTCGACAACGCCTCACACCGACCAATTACTAACGATGGATTAGCTCTTGGGGCGCCCAGTCTTGATGCGCTCGACGTCGCTTAGTGCCTTGCTGAACTGAGCATCCTCAAGACTCGCCAAGAGCGCCAAACCGGCTCGCAACAACTCGCTCTTCTTGACGTCAGTTCCGCTCGCAAGCGCGCGTTGCTTCAAGGCGGAAAACAGTGCGTAGTCGTTCTCAGGGAAAGTAAAGCTGTCACGGACCATCTTGGGCTTGCGTGGGGCGTGCTTTTTTGCCTTGGTGGCCTTGTCCGTTTCAGTGGCCGTCACGGCTTCGACTTGTACGTCGGTGCGCGCCTTCTTCGCCGGTTTCGCGGATGGCTTCTTGCCAGGAGCCGATTTTTCGCCCGCGTCCTTTGTGTCTGCATTGGCGGCAATAGACGTCCTGGTCTTCGCGGCCGCCTTCTTCGCAGACCCCACCTTGGTGTTGGAAAGTTCCACGCCTTCGGACACGATTACGGCCTCCATGTCCGGCTGCTGAACCTCAACCGGCGCAACGTCCGCTTCGGCCGATTTCACTTTGACGTTTTCGGTCATTTCACTCTCCCGAGCAGGTTTGATGGGTATAAACTATATAAACACTTTATATTCTTCTTCTCCTCAGGGCAATCGCAATGCGCAGAATCATGGTGGCCAATCCCAAGGGCGGGAGTGGCAAGTCAACACTTGCCGTACATCTCGGCAGCTGGTTCGCCCGGAATGACGAGATTGTTTACTTGGGGGACCTGGACCGGCAGCGTTCGAGCCGCCACTGGCTTGAGCAGCGCCCCAGCCACCTTCCTCGTATCCGGCATTGGGCGATATCCGACGAGGGCGACGAGACGCCCCCCAAGGACTGCGATGTCGCGATACTGGACACGCCCGCGGGGCTGCATGGAAAGCGCCTGAAGCAGGCCTTGAACGACGCCGACAGGGTGGTCGTACCCGTCTCCGCCTCAAGATTCGACATGCTCGCCAGCAGCGAATTCTTCGAGGAACTCGCGGAGACAAAGGCGGTGCGCAAAGACCGGGTCGATATAGGCGTCGTCGGGATGCGGGTCACCCCGCGCACCCATGCCTTCCGCCAGTTGATGGAGTTCCTACGGCAATTTGACCTTCCGCTCGTCACATGCATACGGCAGGCTCAGCGGTACGTACATGCGGTAGAAACCAGTACAACGATTTTCGACGGCAATGGCTTCGATGCCATTGAGCAAGCTCATTGGAGGCCGCTGCTCGACTGGCTGGTCAGGCGGCGCTGACCGGTCAAGAGGAGGCAGGGAGTCCCGGACCCGCGACTAGGTCCGGAAAGCAGGACAAGTGCCGAATACGATCCGATCCAGGTACGGATACGGTAGTGCCACCGGCGTTTTAAGTGGCATCACCGGGTCGGGCGCACGGTACAACTTAGCAACTCACATCGCATAAAGATGGTCGCAGGCGGCCACATTCTCACGCCACGCGCTCAGGTCCTGGTCTTCCTTGTGCAACCAAAACGCGACCTTTTCATCAGCACTAAATCGTCGCGCACTCGGATTGTTCAAGAAACGCAAGTCAAACCGCTTCTGCAACTCAGTAGCTTTTTCCGGAGCCAAAGACTTCGCCGTTGCAAGGTACTCCTGCGGAGGGGGCTGGATGTTCATGGATTTCTCCTATGGGGCTTTACGAGCAATATATAAGTACGCTCTTCGTCGTACTGCTGCGCCGGTTCCGAACCGGCCGACCACGGCGGGGAATTTTCCCCCAGATCGCTCCGGCTGTCCAATGTAATGGAGCCTACGCCGACGGACAGACGACACCATGACCCCACGACCCGCAACCCAGACCGGACGCGTAAGGGACAACTACCGCGCTGTGCGTGTTGCGTAGTCGCAGCTGCCGTCAAATTCGTCGCCGAGGGCGACCGCTATACTTAATACTTAAGGCGTATCTTTCGACCCGCCTCCTGGATGCCCACTGCACAATTTCTTCTGGACTTGCAGGCGCGGGCAAGACCCACACCGCGAAAGCCTGGATCAGGCGAAAACTTGCTGTCCAGGACCCGTGGTCGCTGATCGACAAAGACAAGGTCAGCGCGGTAATTGCCCCTGCGCCGATGAGTGCTCTGAACGCCGACCCGTTGGGCGGCGACAGCCCAGACTACCGCGGACAGATTCGGGATCTCGACTATCGATCCTGTTGGGTCATTGCCGCCCAGCAGCTCAAACTTGCGATCAATGTCGCGCTTCCCGCCACGGACTCAGGCGCTCGAGTCCGGCGCGCTGTTTGATACCGAGGCGCTGGGGTTCCCGGGCACCGTGCGGCTTGCCCATGTCTATCTACATCGGCCCATCGAAGCGCTGAAAGCCCGGATCGAGGAACGCAGGAATCCACACGATGCCTGGAAACTGGAGAACTGGGACACGTATGCCCGACGACTTACGACACCCGCGGGGCTTGCCTAGCGCGGCGTTTATGTCGTGCCCTACGATCAAGCGCCGCACCATCTACTGGTCCATCCGGAGACCATTGTCGGGCAAGCTTGCCACGTTGTTCGGACTCCGCTGGA
>CAYPQX010000092.1:0-24593 GCA_964412975.1 uncultured Steroidobacteraceae bacterium | reverse complement strand
TGTCGGAGCCGGAGTGAATTGAGATGCGTATCACGAATCCGACAACATGGATATAGTCACTTGCGGCCGACTCGCACGTCGGTTGTGCGACCGGACATGACGGCGACATCAATATCGGCAGCGGTCAGTCGCCCGATCCCGTCGTGCTCGACATTCCGGTCGCCTACATCAAGGGACCACTGCCCGTGGCGATCGAAGACGACGATGAAGTGCGCGAACTCGAGACCTTCGTCGAAGGATCCGACTTGTGGCTGCGCGATCGCGCCGCGCCCGACGTGCCGGAGCGAAATATCACGTTCGGCGTGACCGGCGGCCTGTGGAGCGTGCGCGACGTGGACGGCTCCTACGACGGCACGAAGCTCGTGTTCGCGATGCGTATGCCGCTGATCCCCGGCGCGATGGACAGCGAGCAGCCGACCTGGAACATCTGGGAGTACGACCGCGCGACCGATGTGCTGCGGCGCGTGATCGCGTCCGACGTCGTGGCGGAAGAAGGACACGACACCGCACCGCACTATCTCCCGGACGGCCGCATCGTCTTCACCTCGACGCGCCAGCGCCAGTCGAAGGCGGTGCTGATCGACGAAGGCAAGCCGCAGTTCGCGGCCGAGGACGAGGATCGCAACGAGCATGCCTTCGTGCTGCACGTGATGAGCGCCGACGGCTCGGCCATCCGGCAGATCTCGTACAACCAGAGCCACGACATGGACCCGTCCGTGCTCGACGACGGTCGCATCGTATTCAGCCGCTGGGAGAACGCTAGCGGCAGCTCGATACACTTGTATACGGTCAACCCGGACGGCAGCGGACTGGAACTCCTCTACGGCGCCAACAGCCACGCGACCGGCACGGGCACGACCAGCATCCAGTTCCTCGCGCCGCGCCCCGCCGAGGACGGACGGATCGTCGCGCTCCTGATGCCGTTCAGCGGCACGGAACTGGGTGGCGATCCCGTCGCGATCGACACGGCGGCCTTCGTCGAGATCGAGCAGCCCAACCTGGCGAACGCGGGCCTCGCCGGTCCTGCGCAGGCGCGCCTTTCGATCAACGACGTGCGCACCGACCCGGGCCTGTCGCCGGGCGGGCGCTACTCGTCCGTGTTTCCGCTGCGGGACGGCACCGGCCGGCTGCTCTCGACCTGGACGATGTGCCGCCTGAACGACACCGTCGGCCGCACCCTGCCCTGCACGCCGGAGAACCTGGCGGATGCGACGCTCGTGCCTGCTCCTCCTTTATATGGTGTATGGCTGTACGACCCGCGCGACCAGACGCAGCGGCCCGTCCTCCAGCCTCGGGAGGGAACGCGCTATTCGGAGGTCATCTCGCTCGCGCCGCGCATACCGCTGCCGGCCGTGATCCTCGACGCCGTAGCCGGCGTGGACTACGACCCCGTCCTGGCCTCGGAGAACGTCGGCATCCTCAACATCCGCAGCGTCTACGATTTCGACGGTGCGGATACGGCTCCCGGCGGCATCGCAGCGCTCATCGACCCGGTGCTGTCCACGGCCGACGAAAGGCCGGCGCGGTTCCTGCGCATCGAGAAAGCCGTCGGGCTGCCGGACGACGAGGTACGCGATTTCCGCGGAACCGCGTTTGGGGCGGCGGGCGGGCTCGGCATGCGCGAGATCCTCGGCTACGCCCCGATCGAGCCGGATGGCTCGGTGCAGATCAAGGTTCCCGCCGGCGTGCCCTTCGCGGTCGGCGTGCTCGATGCGAATGGCCGGCGGCTCACGCCGCGGCACCTCAACTGGTTGCAGCTTCGCGCGGGTGAAGTGCTCACCTGCAACGGCTGCCACGTGCCGGCGGTCGCACAGCCCGGCGGGGATCCCGCGATTTCGCACGGGCGCCGCGATCTGTTCGTCTCGGCCAACCCGGGCGCAGCGACCACCGGCCTGCCCTTCCCCAATTCGAACCCGGCGATCTTCGCGAACCAGGGCGAGACCATGGCGGAGGCGCGCGCACGCGGCAGCTGCCAGACGGATTGCGCGGCGCAACTGCCATCAGTCGACGTGATCTATGAAGACGTGTGGACCGATGAGGTTGCGGCCGGACGCACGGCCGACCTGCCGTTCAGCTATCGCTACAACGTGCTCACAAGCCCGGCTCCGACGAGCGCTACCTGCCAGTCTTCCTGGTCCTCGCTGTGCCGCATCACGATCCACTATCCGGACCACATTCATCCGCTGTGGTCCATGCCGCGGCAGGTGCTGGACGCCGGCGGCGCTGTCATCGCGGACAACACCTGCATCTCCTGTCACAGCCCGATCGATGCCGCAAACGCCGTGCGCGTGCCGGCATCCCAGCTCGACTTGTCGGGTGGCGCGTCGCCCGACCAGGCCGATCACCTGGTCTCGTACCGCGAACTCCTGTTCACGGACAACGCGCAGGAAGTTAACATGGGCGCGTTGCAGGACATCCTGGTGCCGGGACCCCCGGATCCGGTGACCGGGCAGCCGACGCTGGTACCGGTTCCGGTGTCCCCTTCAATGAGCGCCGCGGGCGCGAGGGCATCGGTGCCGTTCTTCGGCCGCTTCGACACGGGCGGTTCGCACGCGGGTTGGCTGACGCCGGCGGAACTGCGGCTAATCGCCGAGTGGCTGGACATCGGTGGGCAGTATTACAACGACCCCTTCATGGCACCGGTTAACTAAGGCGATGGGGCGGCTCGCGGCCTGCGGGCTGCTGTTCTTTCTGGCAGCGATTTCGACGGCATGGGCCGAGGGGCTCGAGGTCACTGTCGCCGATCCGTATCTCGAGCTGCGCACGGGCCCCGGCCGCGGATTCCCGATCGTTCACGTCGTCGAGCGCGGCGAGACCGTCAAGGTCGAAACCCGGCGCACCGACTGGTTCCAGGTGATCGACGCGAATGGCCGCGAGGGCTGGGTCCACAAGAGCCAGATGGCGGAGACGCTGGTCCCGACCGGCGTGAAGATGGACATCGATGATCCTGCGCGCGAGGACTTCGGCGCGCACCGGCGCGAGGTCGGCATGTTGCTCGGCGACTACGGCGGCGCCAACGTCGTGGCGGTCTACGGCGCCTACGCATTCAACGAGCACCTCTCCGGCGAACTCGCGCTCGCGCACATTCTCGGCAACTTCTCGGACGGCCAGTACGCCACGATCGGCGTGACCCATGTGCCGGTGCCGGAGTGGCGCATCCAGCCTTTTCTCTCGATTGGCACTGGCGTGATCCGGATCAAGCCGGCGGGCACGCTCGTCGGGACGCCGGAGCGAACCGACCAGGTCGCCTATGCCGGCATTGGCGTCCGCGCCTACCTGGCGCGGCGCTTCATCGTCCGCGCCGAATTCAAGGAATACGTGGTCTTCACGGACCGCGACGAGAACGAGGAAGACATCGAATGGAAAATCGGATTCGCATTCTTCTTTTGAGCGCCGTGGTCCTGGCGGCGGGCTGCTCGCACATGCCATGGCGCGACGGCGAGCCTGCGGAGGGTCCCCCTCCCCCCGAACAGTCGGGTGAGACGCCCGTCGTCATCGACCCGCAGGTGGAGCGCCGCGAGATCAAGCCTGCGAAGATCGACACCGAGAACTGGGAAGCCGGCGCCTATGTCGGGTCGCTCTCGGTCGAGGATTTCGAGGTCAACCTGGTCTACGGTGCGCGCATTGCCTACCACATCAACGAGGACTTCTTTGCCGAGGCCATCGCCGGGACGAGCGACGCGGGCCTCTCGAGCTTCGAACGACTGTCGGGCGGGGCACCCCTTTTGACCGACAGTGAGAGGCAATTCACTTATTACAGCCTCGGATTCGGCTGGAATGCGCTACCGGGTGAGATATTCCTCGGCGGGAAACGGTCCTACAACAGCGCTGTTTACCTGACGCTCGGCGCAGGCGCCACGCAGTTTGCCGGGGCCGATCGCTTCACGATCACGGCGGGTGCCGGGGTCCGCGTACTGATCAAGGACTGGCTCGCCGTGCACCTCGACATACGCGATCTCATCATGGACGTCGACGTACTGGGCGCCAACAAGTCGACGCACAACTACGAAGCGACGCTGGGTCTGACCGCGTTCTTCTGAGGAGGCAGCTTGAAGAAGATTCTCAGGTTTCCGCTCGCGGCGCTGCTGGCCGCACTCGTCGCGGTCGCCTGGCCTGCAACAGCCACCGACGGATCGCCGCCCGCACCCGAGTTCAAGCTCGCGGACCGCGCAGGCGGCGATATGTCGCTGTCCGGCCTCAAGGGCCAGGTCGTCATGATCAATTTCTGGGCAAGCTGGTGCGGTCCCTGTCGCCAGGAGTTCCCGGCGCTCGACCAGATCTACCGCAAGTACAAGCCGATGGGCTTCCAGATGGTCGCCATCAACGTCGAGACCGAGAAGGCGGACGCAGAGCGTTTTCTCGGCAAGACGCCCGTGAGCTTCCCGATCCTCTTCGATCCGGATAACAAGGTCAGCGGCAGCTACGGCGTCAGCGCGATGCCGACCACCTTCCTGGTCGACCGCCAGGGCCGCCTGCGCTGGCAGCACCGCGCCTACAAGCCGGGCGATGAAGCCAAGTACATCGAGCAGATCCGCCTGATGCTGCGGGAGAAATCGTGAGCCCGTTTCGCCTTCTCGGGGTCGCCCTCCTGCTCCTTGCGGCCACCGGTTGCTCGCGCCTCGAGCCCTGGGTGAAACCCTACGAGCGCGAGAACATCGCGGATCCGATCATGGCCTGGGACCGCGACCCGGTCTCATCGTCCTATATGCGTCATGTCTATGAAGCGCGCGCGGGCGCGCGCGGCGGCGCGGGCGCGAGCGGCGGCGGCTGCGGATGCAATTGATCCGCAGGATCGCGCCCTTCTTCCTGCTGCCGCTCACGGCGGTCGCCGGCGTGCTGCCGGAAGACCGTGCCGACCTCATGTACCACTACTACGACGGCGGCGGCGTGACGATCGACGGCCCGTCGCTCCTCGTGCGCAAGAAGTTCGCCGAGAAGTACGCCGTAAGCGCGAGCTATTACGTCGACATGATTTCTTCCGCGTCGATCGACGTCATTACGACCGCGAGCCCCTATGACGAGGAACGCACGCAGTACGGCGCCGGATTCGAGTACCTGCGCGGCAAGGTGACGTACGCGGCCTCGTTCAGCAACTCGAGCGAGAATGACTACGAGGCCGACAGGGCGAGCCTGTCGATCAGCCAGGACATGTTCGGCGACCTGACGACGGTCTCGCTCTTCTTGACCCGCGGCTGGGACGACGTGACCCGCCGTGGCGACGCCACATTCGCCGACGAGATCGACCGGCGAATCTACGGTGTCGACGTCTCGCAGGTCGCGACGAAGAACCTGGTGCTCGGCTTTTCCTTCGAGACGATCGCCGAGGAAGGATTCCTGAATAACCCCTACCGCCAGGTCCGCCACGTGGACCCGGACGCGGCCCTCGGCTACTCCTACGAGGCCGAGCGTTACCCGCGGACACGCACGGGCAACGCATTCTCGGCGCGGGCGCGCTGGTACCTGCAATACCGCGCGGCAATCCAGGCGGGCTACCGCTTCTACACCGATACCTGGGACCTGCGCTCGCACATGGCGGAAATCGCCTACACCCACCCGCTCGACGACGAGTGGACTTTCGACGTGCATTACCGCTTCAACACGCAGAACGAGGCGGAATTCTATTCGGACCTGTTCCCGCGGCAGGATTTCCAGAACTTCCTCGCCCGCGACAAGGAACTCGCCGCGATGCAGAGCCATACGCTCGGCTTCGGCGTCGCCTATGAGTTCAAGCCCTCGTGGGCTGATTTCCTCGGCAAGGCCGCGATCAACCTGAAGTACGACCGCATCCGCTTCGACTACGACAACTTCCGGGACCTGCGCGTGACCGGGGTCGCCCCGGGCACCGAGCCGCTCTACCAGTTCGACGCCGACGTCATCCGGCTCTTCTTCTCCGGCTGGTTCTAGGGCGGCGAAAGCCCCTTCGAGTAGAGCACCCGCCCCTCGGCGGTCACGACTACCGCATCCACGTCAGGCTGGGCCTCGACCAGCGCCAGACCCCGTTCCGTTCCCATGATGAAGACGCTCTTCGTCAGGCCCTCGGCAAGCGTCGACGTCGGGGCGATGATCGTGACACTTCGCACGCCGTGCGGGCTCTTGCCTGTCTTCGGGTCGATGATGTGGTGGTAGCGAACGCCGTCTTCGTCGAAATATCGCTCGTAATCGCCTGACGTCGAGATCGCCGAGTCCTCGAGCGGGATGCGCGCGATCACGCGATTGCGGTCATCCGGGTGGCGGATGCCGATAACCCAGGGCCGCCCCCGACGATCGCCCAGGATCCGGCTGTCGCCCCCGGCCGTCACCGTGGCGTTCGTGATCCCCCGGGCCCGCAGGATCGCGATGCCGGAGTCCACGGCATGCCCCTTGGCGATCCCGCCGAGGTCGATGCGGACACCGGGCCTCAGGAAGCGCACGGTCGACGCCACGGGATCGACAACGACGTGGCGCCAGTTCACCGTGGGCAGCGCGGCCTGGATCTGGGCCTCGGTCGGGTGCCGGTGCTCGCGGTAGTCATAGAGATAGCCGACGCTCGCATAGGTGATGTCGAACGCGCCCGCGGATATCTCCGAGAACTCGAGCGCCCGGGCGATCAGCCGGGAAAGCTCCGGGTCCACCTTCACCGGCGCGGTCGCGGCGTCGCGATTGACCCCCGAGAGCTGGCTTTCGGGCTTGTAGTGCGACATCAACTCGTCGATCCGATGCATTTCGGCGATCACCGCGTCGATCGCCGCCGCGGCCACCGCAGGGTCCTTGTGCCAGACCTCAACCGCGATCCGCGTGCCCATGACCGCCTCCTCGCGAGCGTGCCATTCGGCGCGCGCGGGGGTCATGGACAGGAGGAGAATCGTGACCGCGAATGCGAATCGGCGCATCATGTGACGCAGTGTGAACGAGAATCAAAGCGTCGCACAATGGATACACTGGGCGTACGCTTCGCTATGCCCGGAACCTGTCACGATGCGTGCGGTCTGTCCGGGTGGGCACTGAAACTGAACAGGAATACCTCCATGAAGTTGTTTTCGATGGTCCTGGCCACGATCCTTTCCACCACGTTCCTGACGTCGCCCGCCGCGGCTGTCACGGACGAAGAGGCGATGATCGACAAGACGCTGGCCGTCCTGCGCGATTTGCAGGCGATCCAGGACACGCGGATACCCGACCTGCTGCTGTCCCGTGCCGAGGGCATCATCATCCTGCCGGCCAACGTGAAGGTCGGGCTGATCTTCGGCGCCCGTTTCGGCAACGGCGTGATGCTGGTGCGTAATACCGATCGCAGCTGGAGCAATCCGGTCTTCGTCTCGACGGGCGGCGGCAGCTGGGGCTTCCAGGCGGGGGGCCAGGTGTCCGACATCGTGCTGGTCCTGACGACGCGCGACAGCATCGAGGGCATCACCGACGGCAAGCTGACCCTCGGTGCGGACGCGTCGGTTGCGGCGGGTCCGGTCGGCCGCACGGCCATGGCCTCGACCAGCCTGACGCTCGATGCCGAGGTCTATGCCTACTCGAAGTCGCAGGGACTGTTCGCGGGCGTTTCGCTCGAGGGCAACGGCATATTTATCTGGAAGAAGGCGAACAGGCGTTTCTATGACGGCGATGCAAGCGCGGCCGCGATACTTGCGAGCAAGACCGCTCCGCCCGCCCCGGCGCCCGACCTGGTCGCCGAAGTGACGCGCATCACCTCCGGCGCAGCGCCGAGTGTTGCAAGCGACACGGCAAAGTCCGCGGATCCGGCGACGCCGGCTACCGAGGCAAAAACCTATCCATTGCCCGACCCGGAGCCGGGTGCGGAGCCAGGCGGGAACTGAACCGATTCAGCCGCTCGCGCTCGTGGGGATCCCGGTCGAAGCGGGACAGGCAACGCCTGTTCCGCCGATTCCGCAGTAGCCGTCGGGATTCTTCGCCAGGTACTGCTGGTGATAATCCTCGGCGTAGAAGAACTCCGGCGCTGGCAGCACTTCGGTCGTGATCGGGCCGCCGTGGCCCGCGTCCGCGAGGGCGCGCTGGTACGCAGCCTTCGATTGCTCCGCAAGCTCGAGCTGCTGCTCGCCGATCGCATAGACCGCGGAACGGTACTGCGTTCCGACATCGCCGCCCTGGCGCATGCCCTGCGTCGGGTCGTGCGACTCCCAGAACGTCTTCAGCAGATCTGAATAACCGATCCGCCTCGGATCGAACACCACGCGTACGACTTCCGTGTGCCCGGTCTGGCCCGTGCAGACTTCCTGGTAAGTCGGATTCGGGGTAAAACCGCCGGCATAGCCCACGGACGTGGACCAGACGCCCGGCAATTCCCAGAAGAGCCGCTCCGCGCCCCAGAAACAGCCGAGGCCGAACAGTGCGAGCTCGAGGCCCGCCGGAAACGGCGGCGAAAGGCGATTGCCGTTCACGAGGTGCTTATGCGCGACCGGCAACGGTTGCGGGCGTCCCGGCAGCGCCTCCGCAGGCGACGGCATCGTGGTCTTGCGAAGCTTGCTGGCCATGAGCCTATCTTACAATGCCCGCTCATGCGTGAGCTCAAGTCGGATCTGTTCGGGACGGTCTGGCAAGGCAGCGAGCCGGGGCGCGAATTCGTGCTTCGCGACACGAGCGGGGCGCGCTGGTGGACGGCCTGGCTTGCGCGCAGGCTTTGCCGCCGCGAAGCGCAAGCGCTCGCGCGGCTCGACGGCCTGACCGGAACACCCCGTCTCCTCTCTGCAGACAGGCGGAGTCTCCGCCGCGAGTGGATCGAAGGACGACCAATGCAGGTCGCAAGGCCCCGGAACGCCGAATACTTCCGCGCGGCGCGCCGGCTGCTCTCGGCCATGCACCGGCGCGGAATCGCGCACAACGACCTGGCCAAGGAGCCAAACTGGCTCGTCACTCCGACAGGCGGCCCGGCACTCGTGGATTTCCAGCTCGCCTTCGTCGCACCGCGGCGTGGCCGACTCTTCCGCGCGCTTGCCCGCGAGGATCTCCGCCACCTGCTCAAGCACAAGCGGAGCTATTGCCGCGAGCGGCTGACGGCGCGCGAACGCGGGATACTCGCGAAGCCCGCGGCCTTTTCGCGCTTCTGGATGGCGACCGGAAAGCCGGTCTATACCTTCGTCACGCGGCGCCTGTTCGGCTGGGCCGACCGCGAAGGGGCCGGCGACCGCCGCTTATGAACAAGGCGGTTGGATGGCGCGCCGGGTTTCGCTATCGTTGCCGCATGGCCATCAGCAACGAGCACAACCTGAATTCCCTTCCCCCGGCGCAGAAGCCTTTCGGGATACGCGTCAGCCTGCGCCCGCGGGATCCGTTCACCCGCCTGGTCGGCGCGGACTGGCAGAAACGGCACTGGTTCGCGACCGAGCACGAGCGTGACGAGGCGTTCGATGACATGTCGGGTCGCCACCGCTATTCGCGCCGTGGCGACGTGCCGTCGGTCCTCTTCGAAAAGATTGCGGAAGGCCCCAGGCGCTGAGCTGATTCCGCTCGCGCCGCTACGCACCATCCGTGTGCCGGGCGGCAGGCAGGTCTTCGGGCGTGTCGATATCGATCGCGGCGCGGGCCATCGGCACATGCGCGACGCGATCGGGATGGCGCAGGATGACGGCGCGTGCGCCGCGATCGCCGCGCAATGCAGCCAATTCCCCGAATGTCGAACGCGGAAATATCGCCGGAGCCCCCACCACGCGGCCATATCGGGCTGCAACGATGGACAAGGGCTGGCGGCGCCATGTGCTGGCAAGACGTCCAAGGTCCTCGACCGTCACGGCCGCTTGATCGGCGAGCACGATCATGACGCCGCGACAGGAGGCCGGCAGCTGTTGCACGCCGGCGCGGATTGAACTCGCCATTCCTTCCTTCCAGCCTCGGTTGATGCAAATTGAAGCCGGGGAACGCGCGAGCTGGGCCACTGACTTTGCGGCGTTGGCACCCAGCACCACCGTGACCGAGATACCGATGGCTTCGACTGTGCGGGTGACCACCGTCTTCAGCATCGGCTTGCCGTCGATACTCGCGAGCTGTTTGGGTGAGCCGAAACGTGAAGATGCGCCGGCCGCGAGAACAATGGCATGCAGCACAGGACCCCGTTGCCGAATCCCGGTCATGGCCGGACACCGAAGGGGCCGCCGCTGGCCCCGTGCAGGAACGCATGGATTTCCGCCACAATCGCGAGCGCAATCGATTCGGGGGTTCGCCCGCCCAGGGCGAGGCCGACGGGCGCGCGCAGGCGCGCATGCAATGCCTGTCCCTGCGCTCCGAGTTCGTCGAGCAAGCGCTCGCGCCGCACCGCCGGGCCCAGAAGGCCGACATAGGGAATCTGCGAGTCCGAGATCGCGCGCAAGTAGGCAAGATCCGAAGGCAGGTGGTGGCTCATGATCACCGCAGCGGCGTAGTGCGAGAAATCAACCATGCCGGAAAGCTTGTCCGGACGGGCAAGCAGGACCTGCTCGGCCGCGGGGAAATTCGATTGTTGCGCATAGGCAGGCCGATGATCGACCACCGTTAGTTTCCAACCAAGACGCGCCGCGATGTCGACGACCGGCACCGCATCGGGTCCGCCACCCAGCAGAAGCACGCGGGGCGGCAATGTCAGCGTCAAGATGAACACGTCAGCATCGCCCGACGCCGCAGGCGTCTCAGGCAGGATGATCGTGCCGGGCGGCCATTGCGGATCGCGACTCGCCGTGACGATTCCGACGGCCGTTGGGCGATGCGCAGCGACGCTGTCTGCAAGATGGGCGAGCGGCTGCCAGTCGTTCTCGCGCCCCACACGCACGAGCAGGATCTCCATCGCACCCTCGCAACCGGCGCCCACTCCCCACAATACGTCTTTGGGATCGCTCAGGTCGTAACTCACGGTGCGAGCCTGTCCGTTTTCCATGACGGTGCGCGCATGCTCTCGCAGGTCCGATTCGAGACAGCCGCCGGATAGCAGACCCGCATAGTCGCCGTTCGCGGCAATGACCATCATGGCGCCAGGCTTGCGATAGGTTGAGCCGACGGTGCCGATGACGACACCGAACGCCAGCATGCGTCGGGCAGCGCGCTCGCGTTCAAAGAGAGGCAGCAGCGGGCCGACGACGGATTCCATGGGGCGTCAGCGCACGCGGCCCAGCAGCAGGTACAGGCTCCTGTCGCCGCCCTCTCCGAATCCGGCCGCGATGTAGATCGGCCCCAGGAAAGTATCGAATCCAAGGTACGCGGCGCCGTTGAAGAGCGCCGAGCTTGCGCTGATGTCGCTGCGATCGTCCCAGACGTTGCCGAGCTCGAGCGAGGCGCCGAGATACATCGGCACGTCGAATAGCCCGTCCTGCCCGCTGCCGATGCGCCGGTTGTAAATGGCGCGTGCGATGCCGAAATGCGGTCCGCTGACCGCGTCCGGCGACAAACCGGAGAGGTTGAAGAGCCCGCCCAGCCTGTAGTAGTCCTGTACCTGGTCGGTCGGCCCGGACACGTGCGCGCCGCCCGCGGCCGACAGGATCAGCGTGTTGCGGCCGCTCGAGCGAGCATGAGTCCATTCGAATGACAGGCGGTCCGCGTCCGCCTCCGCGCCGAGCCCTTTGCGCGCCCCGTTCCACTGGAGGATGAAGAGCTCCCCATCCCGCGGGAAATACACATTGTCGAGCAGGTCCACGCTGAAGCGCGCGAGCATTTCGCCCCGATCGAAGTGGTCGCGCGGCGGCAGGTTTGGATCGTCCGGGTCGCCGACCAGGAGGTCGCGATCACCTTGACCTCGCACGAAGCCGGCACGCAGCTCGCCCCAGCTGCCGAACTCCCGGCCGACGTCGAATTCCACTTCGCGATTGTGGACGCGATAGGTCGCGCGCCGATCGCCGTTCTCGAAGATGTCGAAGTTCTCCCGCTCGACGAGCAGGCTCGGCACCACGAACCAGTCCGACGTGTAGGCGATCGGCTGGTAGAACTCGGTCGCGAAGCGCGGACTTTCCCCGACCTGCAGGTCGGTCTGCCATTCCGCGCCGTAGCGGTTGACCTCGATAACCTGCGCGCGCACGCCTGCATTGAAGCTGTTCCCGCCCTCGAAGTCGTCCTGCAATTCGAGTCCGAATC
The DNA here is from genome assembly GCA_964412975.1 of uncultured Steroidobacteraceae bacterium. Lineage (GTDB taxonomy): Bacteria > Pseudomonadota > Gammaproteobacteria > Steroidobacterales > Steroidobacteraceae > SCUD01. Next base: position 12,560 of record CAYPQX010000092.1, on the reverse strand, counting down.
GCAGGAAGTTCGGCCCCCAGCTCTTGCGCCGCGCGCTGACTTCAATGCCTGTCAGCGTCCCTTCGTGGACCAGGCCGTAATCGAGCGTCTCGAAATTGTCGGAGCCGTATAAATGGGAAAGCAGCTCATTCATTTCCTCCGGATCGAGGGGCTGGCCAATAACGGGCCCGAGCTCCGCCTGGATCCGCTCCTTATAGCGCTCGGAACGCCGGTCCGTCCGCACGAAATGCACGACGGCCCCCTCTTTCTCCGTCTCGCTGCGCGCGGCGAGGTATTGATGCCATGGAGCCTCGTCTAGGGAGAGCCGCGCAAGCTGGCTGGCGTTGGCGCGGGTCGCGGCGAGACCGAGGCCAATCGTGCGATCCGCAGCCGCAAAGTCCGTGGGCTGGAGATTCCCGAGATCCGGTTCGATCAAAAGGTCGTTGGCAGTCAGGAAGCCACGCTGACGCGCGGTCTCGCGCCGCATCATGATCGTGATCGCCTGGTTGGAGACCGCAACCGCCGAGGTCAGTTCGCGTCGGCCGACCGGCTGAGAGCCGACGTCGACGGCGATCACGATATCGATACCCATCGCCTTCGCGACGTCCACGGGCAGGTTCTCGACCACGCCACCGTCCACCAGCAGGCGTCCTTCGATTTCGACCGGCGCAAAGACGCCGGGCAACGACATGCTCGCACGCATTGCCGATGCCAGGTCGCCGCCCTCGAGCACGATCCGTTCGCCGGTCTCGAGGTCCGCGGCGATCGCCCGAAATGGCGTCGGCAACTCGTCGAAATCCTCGATTGCGGCGACCGGCAAGGTTTCGAGCCGGAGCGCCTGGGTCAGTCTCTGACCCTGGATCAGGCCGCGGGGAACGCGAAAACTGCCCGACTGGATGCCGAGCGGGAATCGGACCAGGAACTCGCGATCGTCTTCCTTGCGGCGGTAATTGAGGGTGCTGCGGGCCGGTCGATCGCGAAATGCCACATTCCAGTCGATTCCGCGCATCATCTTGTCGATCTCGGCCGCCGTCATGCCGGAGGCGTAAAGGCCGCCGACGACCGCGCCCATGCTGGTTCCCGCAATCGCATCGATGGGAATGCGCTGCTCTTCGAGTGCCTGGAGGACACCGACATGCGCGAGGCCGCGGGAGCCGCCGCCGGAAAGCACGAGTCCGATACGGGGACGCGCCGATGCTACGGCGGGTTCCGCGGCCGTGGCGGGCCCGGCGAGCAGGGAGACCAGGATGCAGGCGAAACAAGCCGGAAAGCGCAGCATAGGGAGATTCATCGAGTCAGCGGGATGTTAGCACGGTCAAATGAGCCCGCCGTTCGCGCGACCCTATAATCGGCCGGATGATCGCGAATCACGGCCTGCCCCTGAGAGTCGCTGCGGCGGCAGTCCTCTGCGTCCTGCCAATTCCTGCATCGGCGCTCGAGGAGGTCATCGTCACCGCGACCCGCAGTCCCGTCGCGCTGACCAGTTATCCGGGCAGCGCGACACGCGTCACCGCGGCGACAATCGAGTTGACTGGCGCGACACACTCCGCGGAACTTCTCAATCGCGCCGCAGGCACCATGATCCAGCGTGGCAGCGGCCAGGAGTCGCTTACTGCGCTGCGCTCGCCGGTGCTGACGGGCGCGGGCGCCTGCGGGGCCGTGCTCGTGCTGGAGGACGGTATCCCGATCCGGCCGGTCGGTACCTGCAACGTCAATGAGCTTTTCGAGGTGAATGTCGAACAGGCGGTGGCCGTAGAGATTCTCCGCGGGCCGGGAAGCGTCCTGTACGGCTCGAGTGCCGTGCATGGAATCATCAATGTGCTGCCGCCACTGCCCGACGACATACCCGACTTCGGGATCGCGTTGGAGGCCGGCAGCGATGATTACTATCGCGCGCGGCTCGCGGCATCCAGCGGCTCCAACGAGCGCGGACTCGGACTCGCGATGCATGCGACGGACGACGGCGGCTGGCGCGATTCATCGGGTTTCCAGGAACAGAAACTGAATGCGGTCTGGGCGCGACCGCTCGGGCACGGTGGGCTGACCTTCCGCCTTGCGGGCTCCAATCTCAACCAGCAGACCGCGGGATTCATCATCGGCGAAGATTCGTATCGCGACCCGGCCTTTGCGCGCTCCAATCCCGATCCCGATGCGTATCGCGACGCGACGAGCCTGAGGTTCGCGACGCAGTATCTCGATGACGAGGGCCATGAGTTGCGGATATACCTTCGAAGCTCGCGCATGGACTTCCTCCAGCATTTCCTGCTCGGGCAGCCCGTCGAGGAAAACGGCCAGGACAGCGGCGGATTGATGTTCAAAGCCGCAGGCCCGCCGTTCGCCGGCGGCGAATTGATGTTTGGCCTGGATGCCGAGGTCGCGAAAAGTTCCCTGCTGCAATTCCAGATCGGGCCGACGACCGGTGGATCGCCCGCCGCCAATGCGATCCGGCCGGCAGGAAAACACTACGACTACGATGTCGATTCGCGGGTGTTCGCGGGCTACGCGCAATGGCGGCGCGAGCTTGCGCCGCGCTGGTCGCTGGAGGCGGGACTCCGCCTCGAAAACGCGCGCTACGACTACGACAATCGCATGATCGACGGGAACACGGACGAGAACGGCGTTCCCTGCCCCGGAGCCTGCCTCTATTCGCGACCGGCGGACCGCTCCGATGATTTCACGAACCTTGCGCCCCGGGTCGGGCTCGTGTGGCAGATCCAGGAGGCGACCACGGCCTATTTTTCGCTCGCGCGTGGATTCCGCGCGCCGGAAGCGACCGAGCTCTACCGGCTGCAGCGCCAGCAAACGATCGCCGACCTCGATTCCGAGCAGGCGGACTCGGCTGAACTGGGTTTTCGCTGGCGCTCCGAGGCTTTCGCACTCAATGCCGCCCTCTTCCACATGGACAAGGACGACGTGATCCTCCGGGATTCCGCCGGCTTCAACGTCAGCGGCGGCCGCACCAGCCACGCCGGTCTCGAATACGAGGGCGACTGGTCTTTCGCGGACGCCTGGACTCTGTCGGCGGCAGGCACGTTTGCGAGGCATGAATACCGCTTCACGGCGGCGGTCGAACAGGGAGAGCAGATCACGGCCGGCGACGACGTCGATACGGCTCCGCGCAATATTCATGCCCTGCGACTTCGCCGCGAAACCGAGCGGTTCGCGGCCGAGCTCGAATGGCTGTACGTCGGTAGCTACTGGGCGAATGCTTCGAATACCGCGCGCTACGAAGGGCACGACCTTGCAAATCTGCGCTTAAGCGTGAGCCCGAGCGAAACCTGGTCATTGACGTTCCGGGTCAACAACCTGCTCGACGCCGCCTATGCCGACCGGGCGGATTTCGCCTTCGGCGACTACCGCTACTTCCCGGGCCGCGACCGCGCATACATCCTCGAATTCGGCTGGCGCAAGGACTGAAACAAAGGGGACACAAAGGGGACGCTCACCTTTAAAGGGGACGTTCACCATTAGCCAAAGGCGGGCTTCTACGCTCAAGATCCTGGAACTAAAGGTGAACGTCCCCTTTAAAGGTGAGCGTCCCCTTTGATTCCTATTTTCCGCGCGGCTGCTGCTGCGTGATGCAGTGGATGTTGCCCCCGCCCAGCAGGATTTCGCGCGACGGCACGCCGATGACCTTGCGGCGCGGGAACAGGCGCGCGAGTGCGGCCTTGGCCCGCCCATCCGTCCGGGGATCGAGCAGCGGCATGACGATGTGCCGGTTCGTGATGTAGAAATTTACGTACGATCCCGCGAGCCGCTCGCCGGCACGGCGCAGCTTGCAATCGGCCGACCGCTCGATGCCGGCCGCTTCGGCCTCGCTCATGTAGAGCGGTCCCGGCTGCATCAGCTTGTGGATCTTCAGGTGCCGGCCGCGGCTGTCTTTCGCCTGCTGGAGCACCTCGAACGCTGCGTGCGAGATGTCGTACTGCGGGTCCTCCGGATCATCGCACCAGGTGAGCACGACCTCGCCCGGGCGGACGAAGCAGCAAAGATTGTCCACGTGACCGTCGGTCTCGTCGTTGAAGACACCCCTCGACAGCCAAATGATTTCGCGCACGCCGACATAGCGCTCGAGGAGGCTCTCGATCTGCCCGCGGCGAAGCGTCGGATTGCGGTTCGGGTCCAGCAGGCATTCTTCCGTCGTCAGCAGCGTACCCTGCCCGTCGGTGTGGATCGAGCCGCCCTCGAGGACGAAGGGTGCCCGATACCGCGCGCAGGTCTCGATTTCAAGCACCTTCGCCGCGACTTGGTCGTCGAGCTCCCAGTGCGAATACACCCCGCCTGCCTTCCCACCCCAGGCATTGAACATCCAGTCGATGCCACGCGTCCGTCCCCGCCGGTCGACGACGAAGGTCGGGCCGACGTCGCGCATCCACGCGTCGTTCGCGGATAGCTCGACGACCCGCACGCCCGCCGGCAATGCGCGGCGCGCGGCTTCAAACTGTTCCGCCGAGACAGCCATGGTCACGGGCTCGCTCCGGGCGATGGCCGTGGCGACCGCAACATAGGCGCGCTGCGCGGGCTTCGCGGATTCACGCCAGTTATCGGGACGCTCGGGCCAGAGCATCCAGGTGCCTGCGTGCGGCTCCCATTCCGCGGGCATACGGAAGCCGTGATTCGCGGGCGTGCCGTGCAATGCCGTCGCTGTTTCCCGGCCTTTCATGGCCGCGATTCTACGCGATGCCGTGATAGCATTCGCCCATGGGCGAAAAGATCAAGATCGCGGGCGGCAAGCTGCAAGTCCCGGACAATCCGGTCATTCCATTCATCGAGGGCGACGGCACGGGCCCCGACATCTGGCGCGCGAGCGTACGCGTGCTCGATGCCGCGGTGATGAATGCCTACGGCGGGAAGCGGCGCATCGAATGGATGGAAGTCTATGCGGGCGAGAAAGCAAACCGCCTGAAGAACACCTGGCTGCCCGACGAGACGGTTGCGGCCTGTCGCGAATACCTGATCTCGATCAAGGGACCGTTGACGACCCCGATCGGCGGCGGCATCCGCTCGCTGAACGTCGCGCTCCGCCAGATGCTCGACCTCTATGTCTGCCTCCGGCCAGTGCGCTGGTTCAAGGGCGTGCCCTCACCCGTACGTTCGCCCGAGAAGGTGGACATGGTGATCTTCCGCGAGAACACGGAGGACATCTACGCCGGCATCGAGTTCGAGGCCGGATCCGCGGAGAACGCGAAATTCCTGGCGCTCATGAAGGAACACTTTCCCAGGATGTACGGGAAGATCCGCTTCCCGGACAGCTCCGGGATCGGTATCAAGCCCATTTCGCGCGAAGGGACGGAGCGCCTGATTCGTTCGACGATCGAATATGCGATCGCGAATCGAAGGAAGAGCGTGACGATCGTGCACAAGGGCAACATCATGAAGTTCACGGAGGGCGCGTTCCGGAACTGGAGTTACGCGCTCGCCGAACGTGAATTTTCCAAGCAGGTCTATACCTGGGACCAGTGGGAACGCACCCGCGCCTCCAAGGGAGATGCCGCGGCGAACGACGAGCAGAAGCAGGCGCTCGCGGGCGGACAGATCCTGATCAAGGACGCAATCGCGGACATCACGCTGCAACAAGTCCTCACGCGGCCCGAGGAGTTTGACGTCATCGCCACGATGAACCTGAACGGCGATTTTCTGTCGGACGCGCTCGCTGCGCAGGTCGGTGGCATCGGCATCGCGCCGGGCGGCAACGTCAATTACCTCACCGGCCATGCCGTGTTCGAAGCGACTCACGGCACCGCGCCGAAATACGCCAATCTCGACAAGGTCAATCCGAGTTCGGTGATCCTGTCAGGCGAAATGATGCTGCGCTACATGGGCTGGACCGAGGCCGCCGATCTGGTGCTCGCGGCGATGGACCGAAGCATCGCTGAAAAGGTCGTCACTTACGATTTCGCTCGGCTGATGGACGGCGCGACCGAAGTCAAGTGCAGCGAGTTCGGCGACGCCTTGATCCGCAACATGCGTTGAGCGACACGCGCGCCGCAGAGTGCTCCGCCGCCATCGTGGCGGCGTTTGCCCGCTACAACGCGGAGTACCGCGCGATTACGCGGCGCGCCCCGGAGCGATTCGAGAACCGCGACTGGGCCGGCAGCCAGTCCGACGTCGTCGAACGCCTGGAGCTCTATTCCACGATGGTCAACCAGACCGTCGCCGAGATGCAGAAGCGTCTCGGCGAGTCCGCGCTGGACACTTCGCTGTGGGCGGCAATCAAGGCCGACTATGCGCGCCGCATCGCGGCGCTCGCCGACCCGGAATTCCTGAAGACCTTCTTCAGCTCGATTACGCGGCGGCTTTTCGGCACGGTCGGCGTAAACCCGGAGATCGAATTTTTCGCTCTCGAGGTGGATCCGCTGCGCGGTTCCGGCTCGACCGTGGTCACGAACCGCTACGTGAATCGCGGCTCGCTCGACCTGCTGTTCGAGGAATTGCTCTCCGACTACCGGTTCCGCACGCCATGGCGCGACTTCGAAGGCAGCGTCAGCCACGTGACGGCCGACGTCGAGCTGCACCTGAAGCGCATGGGTGAAATGCGGGCACTCCGCGAAGTCGAGGTCATCGAGCCCGTCTTCTACCAGATGAGCCGCGCTTACGTCGTCGGCTGCATCCACGGCGAGGGCTGGAAGCTGCCGCTCGCAATCGCCTTCCGCAACTCGCCGCGCGGCGTGCTGGTGGACGCAGTCATGCTCCAGGAGAGCGACGTGTCGATTCTCCTGAGCTTCACGCGATCGTACTTCCACGTCGATCTCGAGCGGGTCGCCGAAGCCGTCTTGTTCCTGCATTCGATCCTGCCGCTAAAGCCCGTATCGGAACTCTTCACGGTACTCGGCCGCGCGAAGCAGGGAAAGACCGAGCGATTCCGAGAGATCTTCCGCCATCTCGCGAGGACCGAGGACCGCTTCGTCCGCGCCCCCGGGGAGCGCGGCATGGTAATGGCCTGCTTCACGCTCGAGAACGCCGACGTGATCTTCAAGGTGATCCGCGACCGCTTTCCGGCGGTCAAGAACGTGCACCGCGAAGAGGTGATGGCAAAGTACGACATGGTCTTCCGCCACGACCGCGCAGGCCGCCTAGTGGATGCCCAGGAGTTTCGCGACATCCGCCTGCCGCGCGGGCGATTCGCGCCGGACATGCTGGAGGAGCTCCTCGGCGAGTGCGCCTTGAACGTGCAACTCGACGGCGAGGACGTGAATGTCGGCCACGTTTACATCGAGCGCCGGATGACGCCGCTCAACCTGTACCTGCGCTCGGCGGCCCCGGAGCAGGCTGAGATGGCCGTCATCGAGTACGGCCAGGCGATCCGCGACCTCGCCTACACGAACATCTTTGCGGGCGACCTGCTGCTCAAGAATTTCGGCGTCACCCGCCACAACCGCGTGATCTTCTACGACTATGACGAGCTCTGCCGCGTCACCGATTGCCGCTTCCGCGACGTGCCGCAGGCGACGTCCGACGAGGATGAGATGCGGGCCGAAAGCTGGTTCTTCGTCGGCGAGAATGACGTCTTCCCGGAGACCTTCCTGAAGTTCCTGGGATTCGAGGGCCGGATCCAGGACGTCTTTCTGGAGAAGCACGGTGAAATCCTGGAGGCCGGCTGGTGGCGCGCGCTCCAGGAGCGGCTCGCCTCGAGCGATGTCGTGGAAGTCCTCCCCTATCACCCGCACCGGGTGCGGGTCGCCAGCAGCCTATAGGGGACAGTCCCCTCCTACGCTCCAGCGTCTATTCCCCTCGCCCTGTCGATCCCGGCTGGCGCTCACCGGATCCGGGCCTTATGTTCCGGACCATGAAACTTGGAAATCTCCTGCTCGTGGGTGCTTGGCTCGCCGCATCGATTCCTGGTCAGCTTGCGCTTGCGGCCCCGGAATCCCAGACAGCCTACGATCCGCTTGCCCCATTGATCAGGGAATGGGACGTCGGGCTACCGGGAACCGCGCCCTCTTTCAGCGAGCGGTTCTCCTGGGGTCCCAAGCGCGCCTACGTCTGGGCGAGTGTCTCCTTGCTCAACGCCACCGGCGAAGAACACGTGCATTTCGAGGGACTCATCATCTGAAATGGCGCCACGCGCCGATTCCACTATCTCTTCGCCGTCGAGCCGGGTTCGCTGACCCAGGAACAAGGCGAGTTCCGCATCGCGGAGGACGGCGAGATCATCCGCGAGGTTATCCTGACGCGTCCGGACGGATCGACCGGAATCTTCTGCCAGACATTCCGCGCGCTGGCCAACGGCCATGTCGAAACCACGCTTTTCCAGGAAACACCGGTCGGCTGGAAACCGACTTTTCCGGGCAGCGATCGCCTCACGATGGTTCCTCGCAAAGCTTCGCCCTCAAGCCTCGCGCCCTGACCTAGGCGTGGCTGAGCGCCGCCTCGAAATCCTCGAAGCTGGCTGGTAGCGTGTACTTCAGGTGTGCCTCGCCGCAAGCGAGGTCGTGGCGGTGCTCCCCTATCACCCGCACCGTGTACGCGTGGCGAGCAGTCGGTGGCGGGCGAGTCGCCGTCAGCGGCTCAGGCGCCAGCCTATCGCCGCTTCAGCGTTCGACGTCGAAAGGAACAACTCCGTTGTCCGTCCGGCAGCGTCACCGATCCACGCGGCGTTGCCAACATATCGGCCGTTGCGATCGGCACAGTTGGTCACGTCGAGCACTAGATCGTAGTAATCGAACCGGGGGTGACGACCGGATACCTCGCCCTGGAAGCTGCATCCGTTCGTGTCGATCCCGGAGACCTGGCCGGCCGCATCAAGCACGACAGTCAGCGTGTAACCGGTCCCGAGGTGCGTCGTGTAGATGCCCTCAAGATCCTCGACGGCGGACGATCGCTCGAATGCCCGGTCGTACGGCACGGAGAACTCGACGATCTGCCGCGGGGATGTGAGGCCAGGTGAACTGATGCTTTCGTGTGCCGACACGCGCGGCGAGATGGCAAGCAGTCTGAATTCACGCTCGTCGGACTTTCGCTGGCCGGCCAGACACGAACTGCAGGTCGAGTAGGCGACCGGCGCCCCCCCGGCCTTGCCCACATAGTGTGTGCCGAGGACCAGGAACCGGTAGTCACCGGAATCGTTCGTCATTCCAGTCACTGGGAACGAAACCGAATTCACGCAACAGCCATCGCCAACCCAGAGTCCGGCGAGCGCCGTCGGATTCACCGTCAGGGTGGCCGAGCGGCTCTCGCTTTCACGATAACCGCCGCCACTGCAGATCAGCGTATAGGTGAGCATTCCGGTCTGAGTGGGTGTCACCGTCTCGCTGCCACTTGCGGCCTTGGTCCCACTCCACGCCCCGCTAGCGGTGCAGGGTGCATTCGAGGTCCACGAAACCGTGGCGCTCTGGCCGAGCGTGATCGTTGCTGGTGAAACAGAAATTGTCAGCGTTGCGACAGGATTGGAACTCCCGCCACCGTAACTGCCCCCCCCGCAGCCGATCAGCAGTCCGGCGCCGAGTACCGTGGCAACGCATGCGAACGTCGTGCGACGAATGTTCATACTGCCTCCCGAGTGATCAGCAGGACTGGATCTGCGGGCGGGTGGCGTCAGTGGAGCCGGCCACCGAGTCCTAGCATGGGTCCTGGTGCTAGCGTGTTGTCCAATCTAGTGACCGGGCGGGGCCGGGAAGGTTCCGAAACGGTGCCTGCGCCTTGGCGAACAACTGACGGAAGCGGGAACCGGTACGAGCGTCCGCCTGGGGACCCCCGGGGCGCCCAGTTCTAGGCGCGACTTAGCGCCGCGTCGAGATCCCCGATCAGGTCGTCGGTATCCTCGATCCCGATCGAGAGCCGGATCGTCCCGTCGCCGATTCCGCTGATGGTCACCTGCTGCGCAGTCAGGCCGCGCCCGCGCAGCAGTTGCGGCGGCATGATGAGCGACTCGACCGAGCCCAGGCTCGGCGCGATCGCAAAAAACTCAAGCGCATCGGCGAATTCACGAACGGCTTCCGCACCGCCGGCCAGGTCGAACGAGACGATCGAGCCGAAATCCTGCATCTGTCCGCGGGCGAGCTGATGCCGCGGATGCGAAGGCAGGCCCGGATAGTGCACGCGCTCGATCGCCGGATGGTCCTCCAGGAAGGCGGCGATCTGCGCCGCGCTCGCCGCCTGCGCCTCATAACGCAAGTAATACGTCTTCATGCCGCGCATGATGAGGAAGGCCGCATGCGGGTCGAGCACCGTACCGAGCAGGATCGCCTCACGTCGAATCGCCTTGACCAGCTCCGTGCGGGCGATGATCGCCCCGCCCATGACGTCGCCATGGCCCGAGGCGTATTTCGTGAGGCTGTGCACGAAGACGTCGATCCCGTATTGGCCGTGGTTGTGAAAGCCCGCAAAGGTGTTGTCAAGCACGGTCAGCGCGCCGTGAGCGTGAGCGCTCCGCGTGATGTGCGCGATGTCCGCGATGCGCGTGATTGGATTGGTCGGCGACTCGAAATAAACGAGCTTGGTCGGACGGCCGGCGAGCGTGCGCTCGATGCCGGCGTCGTCCTCGGTCGAGAGCATCGTGTGCTCGACGCCGAATCGCTTGAGCAGCCCCTGGATCAGGTGGCGACTCGGCCCGTAGGTCTCGACGAAGCAGAGCATGTGATCGCCCGCCCGCAGGAGCGCGAGCAGGCAGGCGGAAACCGCAGCAACGCCTGACCCGAGCGCAATGCAGTCGTCGCGCTGCTGGAGCTCCGCCAGCAGCTTTTCGAGCTGGCGGGTCGTCGGGTTCGACCCGCGCGTATAAGTGTAGCCCTCGCGCTCGCCGCGGCTCGCCCGAAGCGTCTCTTCGAGGGTCTCGAAGGCGAACTTGACGCTCTGGTGGATCGGTGCGACGAGCGGACGATTGTCCGCCGGCAGCGCGACTTCCGGCGGGTGATTGACGCGCGTGCGGCCCTTCATACCAGTCCGCCGGGCCTCGCGCCGTTCAGACCCGCGTGATCCAGCCCGCGGGCGTCGGGATCTCGCCGCGCTGCATCGAGATGAGCGCCGAGCGCAGCCGCTTGGTGTTCGGCCCCACCTCGCCGCCGCCGACCTTGTACTCCCGCCCGCCGGAACGGACGAGGGTGCCTACGCCCGAAAGCACCGCGGCCGTGCCACAGAGCGCCGCCTCGCCGTCCTTGACCCAGTCAAGCATTTCGTCGACCGTGAATACGCGCTCCTCGACCTGGTAGCCGAGCTGCGGGGCAATCGTCAGCAGCGAATCGCGCGTGACGCCGTGCAGGAAGGTCGTGTCGAGGCTGCGCGTCAGGATCTTCCCGCCGCGGATCAGAAGGAAATTGGCCGCGCCGGTTTCCTGGACCGAGCCGCCCGGGCAAAACACGACCTGATCGGCCTGGTACTGCTGGCGCGCCGCCATCGTGGGCCCGAGCGCGGCCGCGTAGTTGCCGCCGGCCTTGACCATGCCCATGAGCGAGGCGGTGCGCGTTGCCGTTTCCTCGATGTAGATGCGAAGCGGCTTTACGCCCTTCGCGAAGTAGTCCCACACCGGGCTTGCGAGCACGATGAGCATCGCCTCGGATACGGGTGAGGTTGCGCCACCGATGCTCTCGCCGGTCCCGAACAGTGTGGGACGCAGGTAGAGCGCGCCAGGCGCTTCCGGCACCTCGTCGCGCACGCGATCCACGACCGCCGTGATCATCGTCGCGAGTTGAGCAGCATCGGGCTGCGGCAGAACGAGCGAAGCCGCGCTCTGGCGCAAGCGGGCGATGTGCTTTTCCATACGGAAAATGTTCACACTGCCGTCCGCCCAGCGATAGGCCTTGAAGCCCTCGAAACAGCTGCTGCCGTAGTGCAGCCCGTGGCTGGCGGGCGACAGCTCGATCGGCCCGTACTTGCGCAATTCATGCTGCGACCACTTGCCGTCCCGCCAGGTCGCGACCGCCATCGTGCTTGCGAGCACGGTCCCGAAGGCCGGGCGTGCCGTGGAGTCGGGAGCTTTCGTCTGCGGCATGGCCTGTGCATTCATTGGATTCAGTCCTGTATGAAGATGGCGGCGGGATGCTCAAGTCGTTCCTTGAGCGCCTGGATCATCGCGGCGGCGTCGAAGCCGTCCACGAGACGGTGATCGAAAGACGAGGAAAGATTCATGATGCGGCGGATCGCGATCGCGCCGTCGACGACGACCGGCCGGTCCACGGCCTTGTTCACGCCGACGATTGCGACTTCGGGCGCATTGATGACCGGGGTCGAGGCAATGCCGCCGAGGCGGCCGAGGCTCGTGACCGTGATCGTCGAACCGACAAGCTCGTCACGCGTCGCCTTGTTGCTGCGCGCGGCCTCCGAGACCCGCCGGATTTCCGCGGCAAGGTCGTGGAGCGAGCGCGCCTCGGCGTGGCGCACGACGGGTACCTTGAGGCCGTCGGGCGTCTGCGTCGCGATGCCGACATGCACGGCGGCGTGGCGCAGAATGAGGTTACGCTCCGCATCGTGAGTCGCATTGCACTGCGGGAAACTTTCCAGCACGCGCACCAGGGCCGCGACCAGGAATGGCAGGTAGGTCAGCGACGGCGCGCCTTTCGCGAGGCGTGAGTTGAGGTATTGCCTCAGAGATTCGAGCTCGGTGACGTCCACTTCCTCCACGTAGGCGAAATGCGGGATATTGCGCT
>CAYPQX010000091.1:0-21748 GCA_964412975.1 uncultured Steroidobacteraceae bacterium | reverse complement strand
CGCTCTGGCCGATGCCCGCCGTCTCGACGACGATGAGGTCGAATCCCGCCGATTTCAGCAGCTGGATCGTGTCGGCCAGCACGGCGCTCGTCGCGAGGTGCTGTCGCCGGGTCGCCAGCGAACGCATGAAGATCTGCTCGTTCGCAAGGGAGTTCATGCGGATGCGGTCGCCGAGCAGCGCGCCGCCCGAGCGCCGCCGTGTCGGGTCCATCGCGACGACGGCCACGCGCCGATCCGGGAAAAACCGCACGATGCGATTCAGGATCTCGTCGGTAAGCGAGGATTTCCCCGCCCCGCCCGTGCCCGTGATGCCGAGGACCGGCGGGCGGTAGAGGGTCTTCGCCGCCAGGCTCCTCACACGTGAAACCGCGCTTTCTTCGCCGCCCAGTTCCAGCAGCGTGATCGCGCGCGCGAGATTCACCGGGTCGTCAGCGGATAGAGGGCCACCGTCGAACGGGGTACGCGGCGTCGCGCGCACGCGGCGGAACACGTCCTCGATCATGCCGTCGAGGCCCAGCCGCTGGCCGTCGTCCGGCGTGTAGATCTTCTCGACGCCGTAGGCTTCGAGCTCCTCGACCTCGTGCGGCGCGATCGTACCGCCGCCACCGACGATGACTTTCACGTGGCCGGCACCCTGCGCACGCAGCATGTCCACCATGAAGCGGAAATACTCGTTGTGACCGCCCTGGTAGCTGCTGACCGCGACGCCGTCGGCGTCCTCCTGAATCGCCGCGCGCACGATGTCGGCGACGCTCCGGTTGTGCCCGAGGTGCACGACTTCCGCTCCGTGCGCCTGGAGAATGCGGCGGATGATGTTGATCGCGGCGTCGTGGCCGTCGAACAGCGAAGCAGCGCTCACGAAGCGCAAGGGTCCGCGCGCGGCGTCCGCAGCTTTTTCGATTCGTTCGGCCGGGCTGCTCATCGGGAATCTCCAGCGCGCCGGGTCGACAGTTTAGCGTTGCAATCCCGGACCTGCGATGCTGTCGTTCCGGACGTCGGGAGTGGCAACGGGGAAGCGACTTGGTCGAGACCGGACAGGAAGTGTGTTCGACGCGGGAAGCGGCCGACCGGCTCGGCGTCTCGCTGCGCACGGTCCAGCTCTGGTCCGAAGCGGGCCTGCTGCGCGCCTGGAAGACGCCGGGCGGCCACCGCCGCATCCTGATGGCGTCGGTGGATGAACTGCTGCGGCGCCGCGCCGGCGAAACTTCCCGCCGAGCGCCCAGCGGCAATTACCAGGTATTGATCGTCGAGGATGAGTCGGATTTCAGGCATCTCTTTGAATTGCATCTGCGCTCCTGGGGCCTGCCGATCGACCTGCAAAGCGTGCCGAGCGGGTTCGACGCCCTGCTGCAGATCGGCGCATCGAGGCCGGACCTCCTGATTACGGACCTTCGGATGCCGGGCATCGACGGCTTCGAGATGCTCAGGGCGCTGCGCGCCTCCGGCGAAATCAGTGACCTCGAAATCATCGTCGTGACGGCGCTCAGCGAGCACACGATCAACGAGCGCGGCGGCCTGCCCCCGGGTGTCACCGTGCTCCACAAGCCCCTGCGCTTCGCGGACCTTCGGCTGCGCCTCGGCCAGCTGCTCGAACTCTGGCAGCGTCCCGCTGCCGGCTGAGCCGGCGCGACAACCGCCCTTTTGCAGGGCAAAATAGACCCCACCCAGTCGTTCAGGACGAATCCCATGGCCAGCGATCCCGTCGTCATTCTCGCCGCCCGCCGCACGCCCACCGGAGCGATGCTCGGCGTGTTTGCGAGCGTTCCCGGCCACGCCCTCGGTGCTGCGTCGATCCGCGGGGCACTCCAGAGCGCCGGTGCCGAGCCCGGCATTGCGAACGAAGTGATCATGGGCTGTGTCCTCCCCGCGGGCCAGGGCCAGGCGCCCGCGCGCCAGGCCGCGCTCGCGGCCGGCGTGCCGCAGGCTGTCCCCGCCACGACCGTCAACAAGATGTGCGGATCCGGCATGCGCGCGGTGATGTACGGGGCCGACCAGATCGCCGCCGGCAGCGCCGATTTCGTCATCGCCGGCGGACTCGAGTCGATGACGAACGCGCCCTACCTGCTGCTCAAGGCCCGCGCCGGCTATCGCATGGGTCATGGCGAGATCATCGACCATATGTTCTGCGACGGCTTGCAGAGTCCCTGGGACGGCAAGCTGATGGGCTGCTTCGCCGATGCGACGGCGGCGAAATACGGCTTCACGCGCGCGGATCAGGATGCCTTTGCCGCGGAATCGGTACGACGCGCCCTGGCCGCCGTCGAGTCGGGCGCATTCGAGGCGGAGATCGCGCCGGTCACGATCAGCGACCGCAAGGGTGAGCGAGTGGTCGCGCGCGACGAAACGCCATTCACCGTCTCCCTCGAGAAGATCCCGAACCTGAAGCCCGCCTTCGGCAAGGACGGCACGGTGACCGCCGCGAGTTCCTCGTCGATCGCAGACGGCGCCTCGGCCCTGTTGCTCGCCCGCGCGAGCGCCGCGGCCAAGGCCGGACTCAAGCCCCTCGCGACGATCATCGCCCATGCGAGCCACGCGCACGCGCCGGAATGGTTCACGACCGCCCCGAGTGGAGCGATCAAGACAGTCCTGAAACGCGCCGGCTGGCAGGCTGCGGACGTCGACCTCTACGAGATCAATGAAGCGTTCGCCGTGGTCACGATGGCGGCGATGAAGGACATCGGCATCACGCATGATCGCGTGAACGTTCACGGCGGTGCCTGCGCGCTTGGCCATCCCATCGGGGCGACGGGTGCCCGCATCATCACGACCCTCATTCATGCATTGAAGCGCCAAGGCAAGAAACGCGGGCTCGCCGCCCTTTGCATCGGCGGCGGCGAAGCCACGGCAATCGCGATCGAACTCAGCTGAGGCCGGGCGCGGCGGCATCGAGTTTCTCGCCGACCTCGGTCGAGAGCGGAATTCCGGCGACCTCGTAGCCACGCCGGAAATCCCGGATATGGCGGGCCATCCATTCGGCCGCCGCCTTCGCATCGCGCGCCCTGACCGCCGCCACAATCTGCTTCTGGGCCGACTCGATGCGCGAACGGGCCTGCGGCACGCGGTCGATGATCACCGCGAGGCTCGGCTTCAGGAGCAGGAGCAGCGGTTCATTCAAGAGCATGAAGACGGGGTTGGCGCCGGCTTCACCGAGCGCGTCGAAGAATCCGGCGACATCGACGACCGCAAGCTCGCGATCTCCCTTCCGCGCCGCGTAGCGCACGGCGGCCGCTTCGAGTTGCGCGAGCGTCGCCGGCGAGCGCCGTTCCGCCGCAGCCGTTGCGATGCCCGGTTGTACCGCCTGCAAGGCTTCCCAGACATCCACGACACGCGCGCGATGCAGCGCAAACGCCTGCGAAAGTCCGCCTCCGACTGACTCGCGTGTCGGGCGGGTCACGTAGAGCCGCTTGCCCCCACCGCGCCGGCCCAGCAGTCCATTGCTCTCGAGTTTCCTGAGCGCCTCGCGCACCGTCGAGCGGTTGACCTCGAACAGGCGCGCGAGCTCGGTCTCGGTGGGGAGTGCCTGGCCCTCCAGGAGCTCCCTCCGCAGGATTCGGGCGCGAATGGCCTCCGAAACCCGGAGGTAGGCCGGTGCGTAAGGGAGCGCCTCGAACATGGATCACCTTTCCGGGCAAAGCCCTTGCTTGTCGGATTGTCCGACAATATGATTCTCATGGCAAGCCAGGCTCGCCCACACGGAGGCATCGATGTTCCCGATCGATTTCGATTTCGAACTGGGTCCACGGGTAGACGAGCTGCGGCAGGCAGTGCGTGATTTCGCGCTCCGCCGCATTGCGCCCCAGGCTGACGAGATCGACCGCAGCAACCGGTTTCCGCGTGAACTCTGGCCGGAGATGGGCGCCATGGGCCTCCTCGGCATGACGGTGCCGGAGGAATACGGCGGGCTCGGCTTCGGCTATCTCGAGCACGTCGTCGCCATGGAGGAAATCAGCCGTGCCTCCGGCTCGATCGGCCTCTCCTATGGCGCGCATTCGAACCTCTGTGTGAACCAGCTGCGGCGCTTTGGCACCGAGGCGCAGAAGCAGCGCTACCTGCCACGGCTTGTGAGCGGCGAGGATGTCGGTGCGCTCGCGATGAGCGAGGCGGGCTCCGGTTCGGACGTCGTCTCGATGCGGACGCGGGCCGAACGAAAGACCGGCGGCTTCGTCCTGAATGGCAGCAAGATGTGGATCACGAACGGGCCGGAAGCGGACACGGCCGTTATCTATACGACGACCGAACCCGGCAGTGGCTCCCGCGGCATCACGGCATTCGTCGTCGAACGCGGCATGAAGGGCTTTCGCGCGGCCCAGAAACTCGACAAGCTCGGCATGCGCGGCTCCGACACCTGCGAGCTCGTGCTTGAGGACTGCTTCGTGCCGGACGCCAATCTGCTCGGACAAGTCGGCGGAGGCGCCGAGATCCTGATGTCGGGCCTCGACTACGAACGCCTCGTGCTGACGGGCGGGCCGCTCGGCCTGATGCGCGCCGCCCTCGACCTGATCGTTCCCTACCTGCACGATCGCGAGCAGTTCGGCCGCCCGATCGGCAGTTTCCAGCTGATGCAGGCGAAACTTGCGGACCTCTACGCCGCCTGCAACGCCTCGCGCGCCTACGCCTACTCGGTGGCGCGCGCCTGCGACGCGGGACGCACGACACGCTACGACGCAGCCGCCTGCCTGCTCTCCGCTTCGGAGCATGCGACGCGCGCGGGTCTCGAGGCGATCCAGGTTCTCGGCGGCAACGGCTATATCAATGAATATCCCGCCGGCCGCATCCTGCGCGACGCCAAGCTCTACGAGATCGGCGCCGGAACCAACGAGATCCGCCGCATGCTGATCGGCCGCGAGCTGCTCCGGGCGACCGCCCCATGACGCGCATCGCATCCCGGGTCGATGCCGGCAGCGACGATTTCCGCGACAACGCCGCGCACATGGAGTCGCTGGTCGCTGAATTGCGCCGCCGGCAGGGCGAAGCTGCCACAGGCGGCGGCGACGAGGCACGCGCAAAACACCTGGCACGCGGCAAGCTCCTGCCGCGCGATCGCATCGAGGCGCTCCTCGACCCGGGCAGCGCCTTCCTCGAGATCGCCCCGCTCGCCGCGGGCGGCATGTACGGGGACGATGCGCCGGCCGCGGGACTCGTCGCCGGGATCGGGCGCATTCACGGCAACGAGCTCCTGGTCGTCGCGAACGACGCGACCGTGAAGGGCGGCACGTACTATCCGGTCACGGTCAAGAAGCACCTGCGCGCGCAGGAGATCGCCCTCGAGAATCGCCTCCCCTGCATCTATCTCGTCGATTCAGGCGGCGCATTCCTTCCCCTGCAGGACGACGTGTTTCCCGACCGCGAGCATTTCGGCCGCATTTTCTTCAACCAGGCGCGACTCTCCGCCGCGGGCATCCCGCAGGTTGCGGTCGTGATGGGCTCCTGTACCGCGGGCGGCGCCTATGTTCCCGCGATGTGCGACGAATCGATCATCGTGCGCAACCAGGGGACGATCTTCCTCGGCGGGCCGCCGCTCGTGAAAGCCGCGACGGGCGAGATCGTCGATGCGGAAACCCTCGGCGGCGGCGATGTCCACGCGCGGACCTCGGGCGTCGTCGACCACCTCGCCGACAACGACGCGCATGCGCTCGCAATGGCGCGCGAGATTGTCGCGAGCCTCAATCACCGACCCGTCTCGTGGCTCGGGCGCCGCGAGGCGATCGATCCCGCCTGGCCTGCCGATCAGCTCTACGGAATCGTTCCGCGCGACCTGCGCCAGCCGTATGACGTCCGGGAGGTGATCGCGCGCCTGGTGGACGGGTCGGAATTCCACGAGTTCAAGGCACTCTATGGCAAGACACTCGTCTGCGGCTTCGCCCACCTCTGGGGCTATCCGGTCGCAATCCTCGCCAACAACGGAATCCTGTTCTCCGAATCGGCGCTGAAGGGCGCGCATTTCGTCCAGCTCGCCAACCGCAGGCAGGTACCCCTCCTGTTCCTGCAGAACATCACCGGGTTCATGGTGGGCAAGCGCTACGAGAGCGGCGGAATCGCGCGTGACGGTGCGAAGATGGTCACGGCCGTCGCCTGCTCCACCGTGCCGAAGCTCACGGTCGTGATCGGCGGATCCTTTGGCGCGGGCAACTATGCAATGTGCGGCCGGGCCTATGGCGGCCGTTTCCTGTGGACCTGGCCGAATGCGCGGATCTCGGTCATGGGGGGCGAGCAGGCTGCGAGCGTGCTCGCGACCGTGCGCCGCGACGGCGTCGAGGCCCGGGGTGATACCTGGCCCGAAGCCGAACAGGAGGAATTCATGAATGGAATCCGCGACCAGTACGAGCGCCAGGGCAACCCCTACTACGCAACGGCGCGGCTGTGGGATGACGGCGTCATCGATCCACTGGACACGCGGCGCGTGCTCGGCCTCGCCCTCGAGGTCGTCGCACGCGGACCGGCGCCGCTGCCTGAGTCCTACGGCGTCTTCCGGATGTGAAGGAACCTTTGATTTGCCCCCACATGGGCGCGACCGCGTGCGATATTCGTCTCTGGCAAGAAGCGAGGAGCAACGTGTATCAAGCGATACATGAGCGACGAGCGACGCCGCCAGAGACGAATATCGCCCGGTCCCGAAGGGTTACGCGCTCCATGCGGGGGCAAATCAAAGGTTCCTGATGCTTCGCATCGAACGGGACAACCGCGGCGTCGCGACGCTGACGCTCGACCGCGAGGAGGCGCGAAACGCACTCTCGGCGGAGATGGTTCAGCGTCTCACCGACGCCCTGGCCACGCTCGCGGCCGATTCTGCCGTACGTATCGTGCAGTTGACCGGTGCGGGACGCGTGTTCTGCGCCGGCGCCGATATCGGCGAGATGCGCGCGGCAGGCGCCGCGCCGGTCGAACAGAACGAGGCCGATTCCCGCCGATTCGCGCTGATGCTGGAAAGCCTGGAGAAACTGCCGCAACCGACCGTCGCCGTCGTGAACGGCGCGGCCTATGGCGGCGCCGTCGGCCTCATCGCCGCATGCGATATCGCGATCGCGGGCGCGAGCGCGCGATTCGCGCTCTCCGAGGTCCGTCTCGGACTGGTCCCGGCAATGATTTCACCGTACGTGATCCGCGCGATCGGGTCGCGTCAGTCGCATCGCTGGTTCCTGACCGGCGAGACGATGGACGTGGCGACGGCGCTGCGGATCGGCCTCGTGCATGAGGCCGTGGACGATTCGTCGCTTGGCGATGCGACGCATTCGATCGTGAATGCCCTGCTCGCCGGCGGCCCGCAAGCGCAGGCCGAGATCAAACTGCTGCTACAGCGCGTGACGGGCCGCAAGTCCGCCGTCGACGAATCCATGATGATCGACACCACGCGCTGGATCGCGCGGGTCCGTGCGGGCGAAGAAGCACGCGAAGGCCTGACGGCATTCCTCGAACGGCGCAAGCCCGGCTGGATTCGCGACGAATGAAGATCAGGCGGCTCTTGACCGCAAACCGCGGCGAGATCGCCTGCCGCGTGATCCGGACCTGCCGACGTCTCGGCATCCACGCGATCGCCGTGTATTCTGATGCGGATCGCGGCGCGCTTCACGTGCGACTTGCGGATGAAGTGCATCGCATCGGTCCGGCTCCCGCGCGCGATTCGTACCTGAATGTTCCGGCGGTCCTCGAAGCCGCCCGTCAATCGCGCGCGGATGCGATTCATCCTGGCTACGGGTTCCTGTCCGAGAACGCGGCCTTCGCCGAGGCCTGCGACAAGGCGGGCTTCACCTTCGTCGGGCCGCCTGCCGCGGCGATCCGCGCGATGGGACTGAAACACGAGGCGAAGGCGATCGTGTCGGCTGCGGGCGTCCCGATCGTGCCGGGCTACATGGGCGAGGACCAGAGCGCGGCGCGGCTCGCAAAAGAGGCGGCCCGGATCGGCTTTCCCCTGCTCGTCAAGGCAGTCGCGGGCGGTGGCGGCAAGGGCATGCGAGTCGTGCCGGACGCGGCGGCCCTCGAGGAGGCGATCCGCGGCGCGCGCGGCGAGGCGGAAAACGCCTTCGGCGACGGCCGGCTGATGCTCGAGCGCTTTCTCCAGCGGCCGCGGCATGTCGAAGTGCAGGTCTTCGGCGACGCCCACGGCGACTGTCTGCATCTTTTCGAGCGCGAGTGCTCGGTGCAGCGCCGCTACCAGAAGATCATCGAGGAATCGCCTTCGCCCTTCATCGACGAGAAAACGCGCGCGGCAATGACGGCCGCGGCGGTGCGCGCCGCAAAGGCCGTCGGCTACGTCAATGCGGGCACGGTCGAGTTCATCGTCGACGCCGACGGCAGTTATTACTTCATGGAAATGAATACACGGCTCCAGGTGGAGCACCCCGTCACCGAGTCCGTGACGGGCCTCGACCTCGTCGAATGGCAACTGCACGTGGCGTCCGGCGAGCGCCTGCCGCTTTCTCAATCTGCGATCTCGCGGCACGGCCACGCGATCGAGGCACGGCTTTACAGCGAAGATCCGCGGCGTGGATTCCTGCCTTCGATCGGGCGCATTGAACGCTTCGTGCATCCGGCCGAGAACCGCGAATGGCGCGTGGACAGCGGCATCGCGGACGGGGATTCGATCACCGTCCATTACGACCCGATGATCGCGAAAGTCATCGCGAGCGGCCGCGACCGCGCACACGCCCTCGCAAACCTGAGGCAGGGGCTCGATCGCACCGCGGTCTTCGGCGTGGCAAACAACCTGCCGCTGCTTCGCACGATTGCCGCGCATCCCGAGTTTGCGGCAGGCAGCGTGGACACGGGCTTTGTCGATCGCGAGCATGCGGCATTGACCGAGGTGCCGCCACCGTCGCGGGAGGCGCTCGTGCTCGTCGCCGCCCTTGCGCTCGATGAGCGTGCCGCGGCCGGCGGACGCGGCGGATCGCCGTGGGCGCAGGGCGATGGCTGGCGTGCGGGTGGCATGCCCACCCAGACTCTCGGCCTGCGAACACCCGGCTTCCTGCGCCTTCGCGCGCGCCGGCAGGAATCGAGCATTGAGCTCGACGACGGCAAGTCGAAGTTCAAGGGGACCGTCACCGCTCTCGCACCGGACCGATTTTCCGTTGACGCGGGCGATGGAACTCGCGAACTCGCATTGATTCGTGAGGGCGAGCGTCTGCAGGTCATCGGCGATCGCGCGATCGAGCTCGCACTCTCTCCCGCCTGGCCGTATGAACGAAGTGTCGAAGATGCCGATGCACATCCCGCGTCGCCGCTGCCCGGTCGCGTCGTGGAACTGCGCGTCAAGAGCGGCGATACGGTCGCCCGCGGCGATGTGCTCGCGGTCGTCGAAGGCATGAAGATGCAGCATGCAATTCGCGCCGGACGCGCGGGCCGCGTGACCGAGGTGCTTGCGCGCGCAGGCGAATTGGTCGAGGCCGAGGCGGTCCTGTTTGACATAGCGCCTGCCTGACAGTTGTGTTGCGTCGCAATAATCGCTAAGGTCCTGACCCAATAACGTTTTCTGCACTTATAATTGCAGTGCAGTAAAGGGACCGATGCAGCTAACAAAGAAGGTCGTGGTCATCACCGGCGCGGGCCGGGGCATCGGGCGTGCCATCGCCCTCGCCTTCGCTGAACGCGGCGCGGATGTCGCGGTGCTCGATCTCGACTCCGCGGCAGCCGACGAAACCTGTGCCTTATGCGAGGCGAAGGGCGTGCGCGCCCGGGCTTACGTGACCGATGTGGTCGATGAAGACAAGGTCGCGCGGAGTCTCGATGCGGTCGTGACGGACCTGGGCCGGCTGGACGTTCTGGTCAACAACGCCGGCATCACGCGGGATGCGCTGCTCGTCAAGGCGCAGGATGGGGCGATCCAATCCAAGATGTCGCTGGCCCAGTGGAAGGCGGTCCTCGACGTCAACTTGACGGGCGTGTTCCTCTGCGGGCGCGAAGGCGCGGAACGGATGATCCGGCTCGGCAACGGCGGCGTGATCATCAACATCTCGTCGATCTCGCGCGAGGGCAACCCAGGGCAGACCAACTATTCGGCGGCAAAGGCGGGCGTCGCCGCAATGACTGTCGTGTGGGCCAAGGAACTCGCACGCTATGGGATTCGCAGCGCCGCAATCGCGCCAGGATTTTGCGCGACCGAGATACTGGCTGCGATGAAGCCGGAGATGCTGGCGCGGGTCAAGGCGGCAGTTCCGCTCCACCGGCTGGGCGAACCGTCTGAAATTGCCGCTACGGCGGTGTTCATCGCCGAGAACGACTTTGTCACCGGACGCGTGGTCGAGGTGGATGGGGGCCTGAGGCTGTAGACTGACGCCCGGAGGAACCCATGAATCTCGATCGGGTGCGGGCGGTCATCAGCGGCGGCGCTTCGGGGCTCGGCCATGCGACGGCAGCGCGTCTCGTCGCAGGCGGCGGCCAGGTCGCACTGCTCGACGTACAGGATGAGGCGGGCCGCAAGGCGGCGGCTGCCCTCGGCGCCGCAGCGAGCTTCCACCGCTGCGACGTCACCAGCGAAGCCGACGTCGACGCGGCAGTCCAGGCGGCCGCTGCCCGGATGGGCGGCCTCAATGTCGCGGTCTCCTGCGCCGGCGTCGCGACGCCGGGCAAGCTGCTCGGCCGCGACGGCCCGCTGCCGGTAGCAGCATTTCAGCGCGTACTGAACATCAACCTGCTCGGGACCTTCCTGCTGGATCGCGCGGCCGCGGCGATCATGCAGAGCAACACACCCGATTCCGACGGCGAGCGTGGGCTGCTCGTGCACACCGCGTCGGTCGCCGCATTCGAAGGACAGATCGGCCAGGTCGCCTACGCCACGTCGAAGGCGGCGGTCGCCGGCATGGTCCTTCCGCTCGCGCGCGAACTCGCGCGCTTCGGCATTCGCGTCATGGGCATCGCGCCGGGGATATTCGGCACGCCGATGATGGCGGGCCTTCCCCAGGAGGCGCAGGAGTCGCTCGGCAAGCAGGTTCCCTTCCCGCCGCGGCTCGGCCGGCCGGAGGAGTATGCGGAACTCGTCGCCGCGATCTGCATCAACCACATGCTCAATGGCGAAACAATACGACTGGATGGCGCTATCAGAATGGCGCCGCGATGAGAGATAAAGTGGCGCGCCGCTGGGGCGGACTGATCATTGCAGCGGCAATTGCTGGGTGCGCCACGCAGCCACCCAACGGCGCGCGGGACCTACAAGCGGCCGCACCAAGCGGGATTAGTATCCCGATTGAGTATTACAAGCTGGAAAACGGATTGAAGGTCGTGCTCTCGAGCGACACGACGGCGCCGACGGTGACGGTCGGCGTCTATTATCACATCGGATTCCGCATCGAGCCGCGCGGTCGCACAGGATTCGCGCACCTGTTCGAGCACCTGATGTTCCAGGGCTCGGGAAACCTCGGGAAGATGGAGTTCGTCCGGCTCATCGAGGGCAATGGCGGCATCGTGAATGGCTCGACCCGCTTCGACTACACGAATTATTACCAGATCGTGCCGGCACACACGCTCGAGTCCGTGCTGTGGGCCGAAGCGGACCGCATGAAGGCACTCGCGATCACCCAGGCGAACCTCGAGAACCAGCAGGGCGTCGTGAAGAACGAGGTTCGCGACAACGTGATCAACCAGCCCTACGGCGGATTCCCGTGGTTGTCGATGCCGCAGGTCGCGAACGAGAACTGGTACAACGCGCACAACTTCTACGGCGACCTGGCGGATCTCGACGCCGCGACGCTCGAGGACGCGCGGGCGTTCTTCGACACGTACTACGCACCGAACAATGCCGTACTCGTCGTCGCGGGCGATTTCGATCCGGCGACCGCACGCGCCTGGGTCGGGAAGTACTTCGCGGCGATCCCTGCTCGGGCACATCCGGCGCGACCGGACCTTTCGGAACCCGAGCAACGGGCGGAAAAACGGGATTCCTTCACGGACCGGCTGGCGCCCCGGCCGGCGCTTGCGCTCGCCTGGCGGGTGCCCGAGCGCGGGACGCCGGAACATGCCGCCTTCGGCCTCCTCGACCAGATCCTGCTGCAGGGCGAGGACAGCGTCCTCTGGCAGCGACTGGTGCAGCAGCGCGGCTATTCGAGCGGCGTCGGCGGCGGAATCAACCTGCTCGGCAACCAGTTCACCTACGACGGTCCGATGCTCTGGATGCTCTATCTCATTCACGATCCCGGCGTGACGCCCGATGCGATCGTGGCGGACATCGACGCGGAGATCGCCCGGATCCAGAATGCGCCGCCGACGGCCGAAGAACTCGAGCGTGCCCTGACGAAGATCCGCGCAGCGCTTTACGGCCTTGCAGGTTCGAGTACGCGATTCGGGCTGCTCGACCTTTTCGCATCCTTCGCCCTGTTCGACGACGACCCGGCCCGCATCAACCGCATCGAATCCGAGTTCCGTGCCGTGGATCCCGCGCTGATCAGCGAAGTCGCGCGCAAGTACCTGACGCCGGCCCGCCGAACGATACAGGTCGTCGTGCCCGGCCGGCCCGCGATGGGCGCCGCGCCATGAAGCGGGCCACCGTCCTGCTCGCCTGCCTGGCCGCAGCAACGGCGGTCGCCGCGACGCGCGAATCGCCGCCGCCGGCCGGCACGCCGCATGAATTCCGATTGCCCGCGAAGGAGACGCTCCGTTTCGACAACGGGCTTGCCATCACCTTCATCGATTACGGCAGCGTGCCGAAGGTGACGGTGCTCGCCGTCATCCGCACGGGAAACATCGACGAGGGCGAAGACACCTGGCTGCCGGATGTCGCGGTCGAAATGCTGAAGGAAGGCACGATGACGCGCACGGCGGCCGACATCGCGAGGGCCGCGGCCGCGATGGGCGGCGAACTGGGCATCGGCGTTGGAGCGGAACAGACGACGGCCGGCATCTCCGTGCTTTCGGACCATGCGGTTGAAGCGGTCGAACTCGTCGCCGATGTGCTGCGTAACCCGCGATTCCCGGATTCCGAACTGCCGCGCGTGCTCGCAAACTTCGAGCGGAACCTAGCGGTCGCCCGCTCCGATCCGCAATCGCTCGCCGACGAGGCGCTCGCAAGGCTCGTCTACGGAGATCATCCCTTTGGTCGCGTGCTGCCGCGCGAAGGGCAGCTTGCGGGCTATGGAATCGACGACCTGCGCATATTTTACGAACGCAATTTCGGCGCGCGGCGCACGCACGTCTATGTCGCCGGACGCTACGATCGCGCCGGGCTCGAGGCGGCCCTGCGCAAGGCCTTCGGGGACTGGCACGCAGGCCCGCCGCCGAGCGAACTGCCGGCCCGCGTCGCCGAGACGCTGCAGCTCGCGCTCATCGACAGCCCGGGCGCCCCGCAGTCATCGGTGCGCATCGCCATGCCCGTCCCCGATCCGTCGCATGACCTCTACTTCCCGACAACCCTGATGAACAGCCTGCTCGGCGGGACGTTCGGCTCGCGTATCACGACGAACATCCGCGAGGACAAGGGTTACAGCTATTCGCCGGGCTCCTCGATCAGCGCACGGCGTGGCGGTGCCCTCTGGATCCTGAGCGCCGAGGTGACTTCCGAACACACGGCCGCGGCGATCACGGAGGTCTTCCGCGAGATCGACCGCCTGCAGCGTGAAGAACCGACGATGGCCGAACTCGATCCGGTCAAGAACTATCGATCAGGGCTTTTCGTGATCACGAATTCATCGCCGAACGGCGTGCTCAGCCAGCTCGCATTCATGAACCTGCACGGCCTGCCCGACGACTTCCTGGCGCACTGGGTCGCGAATATCCACGCGGTGACGCCTCCGCAGATCAGCGAGATGGCGCGGCAGTTCATCCGGCCGGAGCGCATGACGGTGGTGGTTGCCGGCGATATTGCGACGATCGGCGACAGCGTGCGGAAGCTTCCGCAGCTCGAAAGGGCTGTAATGCCGTGACGGATCGTGACGTCATGGAATACGACGTCGTCATCGTCGGCGGCGGACCCGCCGGCCTCGCCTGCGCCATCCGCCTGAAACAGCTCGAGCCGGGCCGCAGTGTCTGCGTGCTGGAGAAGGCCTCGACTATCGGCGCGCACATGCTTTCCGGCTGCGCACTGGAACCGGAAGCGCTCGATGCCCTGCTGCCGGGCTGGCGCGACTCGCCGCCCGAGATTTTCGTTCCTGCAACGCGCGATGAATTCTGGTACTTCACGAAGGCCGGCGCCCTGCGCCTGCCCAATCCGCCGCAGATGCACAATCGCGGCAATTTCATCGTCTCGCTCGGACAACTCGTACCGCTCATGGCCGCGCGCGCCGAGGCACTTGGAGTCGACGTCTTTCCGGGCTTTGCCGCGTCCGAGGCCTTGCTGGATGGAAATGGCCGGGTCGTCGGCGTCCGCATCGGCGACATGGGCCTCGACCGGCAACGCAAGCCGGGACCTAACTACGCACCGGGCGCCGATATCCGGGCCGGCACGACGATTCTCGCCGAGGGCTGCCGCGGCAGCGTGACGAAGCAACTCTTCGCAAAGCTCGGCCTCGCCGACGGCCGCGGTCCCCAGACCTACGGACTCGGCATCAAGGAACTGTGGCAGCTTCCGCCGGGGCGTGTCGAACCGGGGCTGATCCAGCATTCCGTCGGCTGGCCCGTGGACTCAAGGACCTATGGCGGAAGCTTTCTCTATCATCTCGATCGCGACCGCCTGTACGTCGGCTACGTCATCGGGCTCGACTACGCGGATCCGCGCTTCAAGCCGTTCGAGGCGTTCCAGCAATTCAAGCATCATCCGCGGATTCATGCGCTGCTCGAGGGCGGCGAGCTCCTCTCCTACGGCGCGCGCGCCATCGCCGCCGGCGGCTGGCAGGGCCTGCCACGCATGGAGGCGCCGGGCCTCATGCTGATCGGCGATGCGGCGGGCACGCTGAACGTCCCGAAGATCAAGGGCGTGCACCAGGCGATCCGCTGCGGGGCGCTTGCCGCGGAACACCTGACCGAGCGCGGCGGCACGGACGGATTTGAGGCACGCTGGCGGCAATCGCCGGGTGGGCGCGAACTGAAACGCGTGCGGAATATCAAGCCCGGGTTCCACCGCGGCCTGTGGTGGGGACTTGCAAATGCCGCATTCGAGACCGCGACTGCCGGCTTGAGTCCGTGGACACTTTCCCACCACGAGAACCACCTCGCGCTGCACCGCCTGGAAACAGCGTCTCGCGTTGACCGGGCCTGGGTCGAGCGCGAGCTTGCCCCGCGCGACCGCCTCGCGGCCGTGTTCCACGCCGGCAACGTCCATGACGAGAACCAGCCCGTGCATCTCATCGTCGCCGATACGACGATCTGCGCCACGCGCTGCATCGAGGAATTCGGGAATCCCTGCGAGAATTTCTGCCCCGCCAACGTCTATGAAATGGTGGACGACGGCTCGGGTGGCAAACGGTTGCAGATCAACGCCGCAAACTGCGTGCATTGCAAAGCCTGCGACATCAAGGATCCCTACGGCGTCATAACCTGGACGACACCTGAGGGCGGCTCGGGACCGAATTACCAGAGCCTCTAGATGAGCGCCGAACAGCCGATCTGGACGCCTTCGCTGTTTCGTATTGCTGACGCGAATCTCACGCGATTCATGGCATTTGCAGGCACCCGCGGGGCTCCGACGTCGGACTACCACGCGTTCTACGGCTGGTCGGTCGCAGAACCCGGCGCGTTCTGGGACGCGCTCTGGGAGTTTTCCCGCGTCGTCGGCGAGCGCGGCGACGGGCCCGCGCTCGAAGACGGCGATCGCATGCCCGGCGCGCGCTGGTTTCCTCGTGCGAGACTGAACTTTGCGGAGAATCTCCTGCGCGGCCCGGACGCAGAGCCGGCAGTCATTTTCCGGAACGAGCGCGGTCAGCGCCGCGAGATCGACTGGAAGGCGCTTCGCGGCGAGGTCGCGCGCGTGGCCGCCGGGCTTCGAGTCGACGGTGTCGGCCCTGGCGACGTCGTCGGAGGCTTCCTGCCAAACCTGCCGGAAGCCGTGATCGCGATGCTCGCCACCGCGAGCATCGGCGCCACCTGGACGTCCTGTTCGCCGGACTTCGGCATCCAGGGCGTACTCGACCGCTTCGGGCAGGTGAAACCGAAGGTCCTGTTCACCGCGGATGGATATTTCTACGCGGGCAAGACGATTGACTCGACGAGCGTGATCGCCGGAGTGCTGAAGGCACTAGCCACTGTCAGAAAGGTCGTCGTCGTTCCTTACGCGGCACCGACGACCGTAAGCCTGCCGTTGTCGGTCGCCTTCGGCGAGTACGGCGACCGGGCCGCTCCGCTCCGCTTCGAATGGCTGCCGTTCGACCATCCGTTGTATGTGCTTTACTCGAGCGGCACGACGGGCGTCCCGAAGTGCATCGTTCACGGCGCCGGTGGCACGTTGCTGCAGCACCAGAAGGAACACCGGCTCCACACCGACCTGAAGCCTGGAGACCGGCTTTTCTACTTCACGACCTGCGGCTGGATGATGTGGAACTGGCTCGCGAGCGCGCTCGCCGCCGAGGCGACGATCGTGCTGTACGACGGCTCTCCGCTGCACCCGGGCGCGGGCGTCCTGTGGGACATGGCGGCGGATGAAGGCGTCACCGTCTTCGGGACGAGCCCGAAGTATCTCGCGGCGATCGAAAAGGCGGGATACCGGCCGCGCGAGCGCCACGGCCTCGCCGTCCTGCGGACCATCCTCTCCACCGGCTCGCCACTCGCGCCAGAGCAGTTCGACTTCGTCGCGGACGCAATCGGGCCGGACGTCCAGCTCGCTTCGATCTCCGGCGGCACCGACATCGTCTCCTGTTTTGCACTCGGCAACCCGCTGCTGCCTGTCTACCGCGGCGAATTGCAATGCCGTGGCCTCGGCATGCAAGTCGAAGTCTGGGACGACGGGGGCCGGCCGGTGACGTCCGAAAAAGGCGAGCTCGTCTGCACGGCGCCGTTTCCCTCGATGCCGATCGGTTTCTGGAACGATGCCGACGGCAGCCGCTATCGCGCGGCCTACTTCGAGCGCTTCCCGGGAGTCTGGCACCACGGCGACTATGCACTCCTGACGCCGCGCGGCGGACTCGTGATACTCGGTCGCTCCGATGCGGTCCTGAACCCGGGTGGCGTGCGCATCGGCACGGCGGAAATCTACCGGCAGGTCGAGCAGCTCGACGAAGTGCTCGAAAGCGTGGTCGTCGGACAGAACGTCGGAAGCGACGTGCGTGTCGTGCTTTTCGTGCGCCTGCGCGAGGGCGTTGCGCTCGACGAGGCGCTATGCGAACGCATCCGCCGCCAGATCCGTTCCAATACGACTCCGAGGCATGTTCCGGCAAAGATCCTGCAGGTGCCGGAGATTCCGCGGACCATCAGCGGCAAGATCGTCGAGCTCGCCGTGCGCGAGACGATCCACGGGCGGCCTGTGAGAAATACGGACGCACTCGCGAATCCGGCGGCGCTCGAGCATTTCCGCGATCGGCCGGAGCTGCGCTGAGCCGCACCGCGGAAAGATCGCCGGTCATGGCGCGGGCGGAAGCCGTCCTCGCAGCTCACGGCCACGTCCTCGACGAGCCCCAGCGGGTCATCCTCGGGCGGTTCGAAGACCTGAGGCGACGCGTGCTCGCGCGGAATTCCGTCCTCGGACGCGGACTCAGCCTCCTCCCGCGCGCGCGGGCGCCGCTGCGTGGACTGTACCTGTGGGGTGGCGTCGGCCGCGGGAAGACATTCCTCGTGGATGAGTTTTTCGCGGAACTCCCGGTGCGCGAAAAGCGCCGCGAGCACTTCCACCGATTCATGCAGGACGTGCATGCCCGCTTGCGGCGCCACCGGGATTTCCAGAATCCGCTCGCCCAGGTCGCCGCTGACATCGCAGCCAAGGCCCGTATCCTCTGCATCGACGAGTTCGTGGTCGGCGACGTCGCCGATGCGATGATCCTCGGCACTCTGCTCGCGGAAGTCTTCCGCCGGGGCGTCACGCTCGTCGCGACGTCGAATCTCCCGCCTTCCGAGCTCTACCGGGGCGGCCTGCAACGGGCGCGTTTCCTGCCGGCGATCGCGTTGATCGAGAAGCACTGCCGCACGATGGAGCTCGACGCCGGCGTCGACTACCGGCTGCGTCAGCTCGAGCGCGCAAGGCTCTACCTGGGTCCGGCTGATCCGGATGCAGAAATACTGATGGCGACGGAGTTCGAGCGGCTCGCCGACGGGCGCGGCGACAAGGACGTGCGCGTCCAGGTCGAGGGCCGCGCGGTGCGCGCACGGCGCGAGGCGGAAGACGTGGTCTGGTTCGATTTCCGCGAGCTCTGCGAGGGACCACGCTCCGCCGCCGATTACATCGAGATCGCACGCTGCTACCAGACGGTCTTCCTGAGCGGGGTTCCCCTGATGGACGGCGCTGCCGACGACGCCGCACGGCGCTTCGTCACACTGGTGGATGAGTTCTATGACCGCGGCGTAAAGCTCGTCCTGTCTGCCGCCGCGGACGCGCCCGAAACGCTCTACGGCGGCGAGCGGCTTGCGTTCGAGTATCGCCGGACGGCGAGCCGACTGCACGAGATGCAGGGACGCAAGTACCTTGCACGGCCACACCGCTCCTGAGGGCGGCGTCGAGCGCGTTCGTTACTAGGCCACTTCGCGCGGATTGACCAGGTCGGCGATCTGGTAGCGCCCGGTTGCGGTGAGGGTGTCGTAGCCAGCATGGGCACGGCGGAGCTCGTTGCGGCGCCTTCCTTTTCGCGAGCCTGTTGATGCAGCCAGGCAGTGCGCGCAGCCAGAATTCCGATTGGGAATCCCCGCTTCTCGAGATTGACGGCGGGGAGGTAGCGGAGCTCAGTCACCGCCTGAGAGAAGATCGGCGATTTGGTGGCGCGCTGCAGATCGAATCGATGGCGGAAAGTCGTTTCGACCTTGAATCGGGAAGCTCGGACACCTTGACACTGGAACCGCGTCTCGAGCTTGCACTTGCCTACGCTCCGGAAGGCGGCATGAGTCTATACGCACAGCTCGAACTGTCCAAAAGCATCTTTCTCCAGGGTGGCAACGGGGACAGCGATGAAAACGCAAGGGCTGAACTGCGGCAGGCCTACGTTTTGATGGATGGATCAGTACCCGGCCTTTCATTCCAGATCGGCCGGCAGCGATTCGAAGACGAACGGGACTGGTGGTATGACGAGGACCTGGATGCCGCGCGCGTCCGGTATCAACGCGGGCGTTTCGGATTCGAACTCGCAGCAAGCCGCAACGAGAATCCTTCACGCGATGCCTTGAACCGTGATCGAACGAAAACAGGCAAGAATATCCTTGCAGTGGGCCGCTATGCGTATGCCGACGAGGCGGAACTGGGCGTCTACACGATCGCCCAGGATGCCAGCTCCGAAGTCGATGAAAAGCCCTTGTTCGTCGGCCTGCGGTCAATCGGCATGTTCGGCTCCAGCATCAGCCACTGGATCGACGCCGCGATCGTCAAGGGAACTGATGCCGGACGGGACATTCGCGCCTATGGATTCGACGTCGGGATAGACTATCTGTTCGAAGCGCCGCTTCAGCCATCCCTGCACCTGGGGCTCGCCTTCGGAAGTGGAGACCGGGATCCAAAGGACGAGGTGGACTCTGCCTTCCGTCAGACCGGTCTGCAGAGCAGCTATTTCTACTACGGCGAAGTGCTGGCGCCAGAACTTAGCAACATGTGGATCCACACGATCGGATTTGAACTCGATTCCAGTGGCCGCACATCGATTCGGGTCCTGTATCACCACTACCGCCAGCACCGTGCCGCCGCACACTTCGCGACGCCTTGATCTCAAAGTATCCAAACGGTCAAAGTCGCGATCTGGGCCAGGCGCTAGACATCACCGCTACTCATGAATTCCACGATAGCGCGTATCTCGATCTCATCTTTGGGGGCTTCGCGCCGGGTGCAGCATTCGGGCCTGAAGCCGACCGCGCGTATTTCGGGCAGGTCTTGTTTACTTACGAATTCTGATGAACCGTTACACAGCCCCGAGTGCGGATCAGGCACAACTTTCCGACAAACCGTCTGGCGCCATTCGGGAGTCCGGACCGCTGTCCAGGAGCCGCGCGAGCCATTCGGCAAGCAGCCGCAGTGGCGCCGGCTTCTGCAACAACGCATCCGCGCCGCGCCGCAACGCCTCACTCTCATTCTGCACATCGCCGTAAGCCGTCAACACAATACAGGCAGCCTGTGGGTGTCGAGCGCGAACGTGCTCGATGATATCCAGTCCCTCGATCCGGCAACTGCAACCCAACTGCAAGTCCGTGACGACTGCCGCGTAGTTGAAAGTCTCCAGCATCGTGTGTGCTGCCGCCTCATCCGGGGCCCTGTCGACAACGTATCCCAGCATCGTGAAATAGTCGCTGATGGCTGCCGTGATGTGCTCTTCGTCATCGACGATCAGCAACCGGCAACCGGGTCGGCGGAGTGCCGACACCGGGGAATCGCGCAGGCAATCCATCAGACCTTCTGGAGATGCGACTGGCGGCCGAATGCGCGCCGCCCAGCGAAGACCAATGCCATCAGCAGCAATGCAGGAAGGTCGAAGCCGCCGCCGCCCCCATCCGCGGATGCCAAAGGAGCCCCCGGCGCGGGCGCCGGAGCCGGAGCCGGATCGGTATTCTCGGGCAACAGGTTCGAGCACTGGTCTTCCTTGTTGCCCTGGACCTGGTTATTGCCGCCGGCCGGCGCCGGGTCATTGCTCTTGCACTGCAGATTTCCGTCGATCCGGTTGTCCGCGATGATCGCCAGACCCGAGTTGCTAAATGCCTGCACATCAGCATTGACCGTGTTTCCCAGGACCTCCAGGCGAGAGCGGTTGCTCTTGAGCTGGATGCTGCCACCAATCGTGCTGTGATCGATGATGCTGCGATCGCCGACTAGGTTGTCGAGTTGGATGTTTCCGTCGACGCGAATCCCCGAAATATCGATGAAATCAGAGTTCTCGGCCTGGATGCTCCCGCCAATCCGCGTGTCTCCGCGCGCGACCAGCGATCCACCCGCGTAGAGATGCACATTGCCGATTACCTTGGTGCCTTCGAGCCTGCAAGGGGCCGCTACCAGCACGTTGCCGTCGATCGTCACGCTCCCGAGGAAGGGCGGGCAATGCACGTCATCGGCCGAGGCGGAGCCTGGCAATCCCGCCAGTCCCAACATAGGTACGAAGAGGCCCAACGTTCTAACAATGTTCATGTCTGTACGCTCCCGCAATTGACAATTCCATCGGAATGGCTGCTAAAGGCGCGCACACTGATCTTCCTTGTTCCCCTGGACGCGATTGTTGCCGCCGACCGGAGCAGGCTTGTTCGACTTGCACTGCAGGTTGCCATCGATCGTGTTCCTCCGGATCTCCAGGCCGCCACTGTTCTGAAAGGCCTGTACGCTACCGCCTACGACATTCCTCAGAACTTTCAACGTCGCGGAGTTCGAGTCGTACTGGATGTCGCCGTCGACCCGGCTGTCGCTTACGGTCGCCGAACCGCCCTGCTTCACCTGCACCGAACCGCCGACCCGCGACCCTTCGAGCACGCGCACGCTCTTGGCGTTCTCGGCCTGTACGTTGCCGATCACGACGACGTCCTCCGCGCGTAGCGTTGCATTCCATTCGACCTTGATCGTGCCCTTGACCCGCGTGCCGAGCAGCACGCAGTTCGCGTAGTCCGGCACGCGCAGGTTGTCGACGGTCTTCGCGCGGATCGTTCCGCGGCAAACGCGCTCTTCAGCGGACGCAGGCGCTGCCGAAAACAGCATGGGCAGCGCAGCCAGGGCTGCCATCGCCGACGAAACGTGACTCTTCGACATTTGAATCCCCTTCTTTTGATTCGATGCAAAAAGCAATTGCGGTCACTCTTC
>CAYPQX010000090.1:0-7358 GCA_964412975.1 uncultured Steroidobacteraceae bacterium | reverse complement strand
GCGGCGCGATAGCCGACACCGACGAGCTCGAGCTTGCGTTCGAAGCCCTTCGTCACGCCCGTGACCATGTTCGCGAGGTTCGCGCGCGTCGCGCCCGCCGCCGCGATGCGTTCGTTCGTGCCCTTGCCGTCGGAAATCGCGACGACAAGTTCCTGTTCCTTCTGCGCGACCGTAATGCCACTGACAAGCTTGAGCGTCAGCGCGCCTTTTGCGCCCTTCACGGTCACGGCGTCATCGGCAAGCGTTGCATTGACGCCAGCTGGCAGCTTGACCGGCATTTTCGCGATTCTGGACATGATCCTTGCTTCCTCAGGCCACGACGCAGAGCACTTCGCCGCCCTGGCCGACGCGGCGCGCCTCGCGGTCGGTCATGACGCCGGCGGGCGTCGAGACGATCGCAATACCGAGTCCGCCAAGCACCTTCGGCAGCTCATCCTTGGACCGGTAGCTGCGTAGCCCGGGCCGCGATACGCGCTCGAGCCGCTCGATGACGGGCTTTCCGGCGTGATACTTCAGCGCGATGACGAGCTTTGAGCGTCCGCCGTCCTTGCTGACCATGAAATCGGTGATGTAGCCCTCGTCTTTCAGCACGCGGACGATCGCTTCCTTGACGCGCGACGACTGGACGGAGACCTCCGCCTTGCCGGCGCCCTGGCCATTGCGGATCCGCGTCAATAGGTCGGCGATCGGGTCGGTCATGCTCATCGTTCGCTCCTTACCAGCTCGCCTTGCGAAGCCCCGGCACGTCGCCGCGCATCGTCGCCTCGCGGAGCTTCACGCGCCCAAGGCCGAATTTGCTGTAGTTGCCGCGTGAGCGGCCGGTGATCGCGCAGCGGCTCCGGGCCCGCGCCGGACTCGAGTCGCGTGGCAGCTTCTGCAGCGCCTCGATCGCAGCCATGCGGTCCTCCTGCGACGCCTTCGGGTCGCGGATCTGCTCCTTGATGCGCGCGCGCTTGGCAGCGTACTTCTTCACCGTCTTCGCCCGGCGCTTCTCGCGCTCGATCATGCTGGTCTTCGCCATCGGTCACTTCCTGAACGGAAAATTGAACGCTTCGAGCAGGGCGCGACCCGACTTGTCGTCGCCGGCCGTCGTCGTGATCGTGATGTCCATCCCGCGAACCTGGTCGATCTGGTCGTATGCGATCTCGGGGAAGATGATCTGTTCCTTCACCCCGAAGCTGTAGTTGCCCTGGCCGTCGAACGAGCGCGGGTTGACGCCGCGGAAGTCGCGGATGCGGGGCATCGCAACGTTGATCAGGCGGTCCAGGAACTCGTACATGCGCGCGCCGCGGAGCGTCACCATGCAGCCGACCGCGAGCCCCTCGCGGATCTTGAAGGTCGCCACCGACTTCTTGGACTTGCGCACGGACGGCTTCTGGCCGGTGATCTTCGCCAGATCGCCGGTCGCCGCGTCCATGACCTTCTTGTCGGCCACGGCTTCGCCGACGCCCATGTTCACCGTGATCTTGGTGATGCGCGGGACCTGCATGTCGGACTTGAGCCCGAGATCCGTGCGGAGCTTCGGCCTCACGTTCTCGCGGTAATGCTTTTGCAACCTGGCTGTTGCGGCCATTTCTCCGGTCTCCACCTTATTACGCGTCCACCAGCTCGCCGTTCGACTTGAAGAACCGCACCTTGCGGCCGTCCTTCAGGCTCCGGACTCCGATTCGGTCGGCCTTCTTCGTCCCCGGGTTCAGCAGCGCGACGTTCGAGGCGTGCAGCGACGCCTCCTTCTGCACAATCGCGCCCTGCACGCCCTTTGCCGGGTTCGGCCGCTGGTGCTTCTTGATCATGTTGACGTTCTCGACGAGCACGCGGCTGTTCGCCAGCACGCCGACGACCGTGCCGGTCCTGCCCTTGTCACGCCCCGCCGTCACGACGACGGTGTCGCCCTTACGGATCTTCTTCATAGAACTTCCGGCGCCAGTGAAATGATCTTCATGAACTGCACGTTCCTGAGCTCGCGTGTCACGGGCCCGAAGATGCGCGTGCCGATCGGCTCGAGCTTGGGCGTCAGCAGCACTGCGGCGTTTCCGTCGAAGCGGATCAGCGAGCCGTCGCCACGCCGGACGCCGCTCTTTGTGCGCACCACGACCGCATCGTAAACCTCGCCCTTCTTGACCTTGCCGCGCGGGATCGCGTCTTTGATGCTGACCTTGATCACGTCCCCGACGCCGGCATAGCGGCGCCGCGTGCCGCCCATGACCTTGATGCACATCAGCTCGCGCGCGCCGGAATTGTCCGCCGCCTGCAATCGCGTCCTGAGCTGGATCATGGCCCTCTCCTCCCGAACTTATTCCGCCGGCGCGCGTTCGATCACGCGCACCAGCCGCCATGCCTTGTGCCGCGACAGCGGCCGGCACTCGGAAATTGCCACGGTGTCGCCCTCGCGGCACTCATTCTTCTCGTCGTGCGCGAGCAGCTTCGTCGTGCGCCGCACGTACTTGCCGTAGGTCGGGTGCTTGATGAGCCGCTCGACCGA
This sequence comes from uncultured Steroidobacteraceae bacterium, assembly GCA_964412975.1. GTDB lineage: Bacteria > Pseudomonadota > Gammaproteobacteria > Steroidobacterales > Steroidobacteraceae > SCUD01. The sequence continues at coordinate 4,876 of CAYPQX010000090.1, read as the reverse complement.
GACCGAGATCGTCTTGTCCATCTTGCTGCTGACGACGGTGCCCGTCACCGTGCGCGCCGCTTTTTCCGCGCTCATTTTCTTTGCTTCGACCATTACGACTTGCTCCCGCCGGCTTTCGCGCGCTCGGACTCGACAAGCACGGTCTTGAGCCGTGCAATTTTTCCGCGGACCTTTGCGTGCTGATCCGGCCGCGCCGGTTGCCCCGTGGCAGATGCCATGCGCAGGTTGAACTGCTCCCGGCGCAGCTCTCCCAGTTCGGCGCGCAGTCCCTTGAGGTCCTTGCCACGCAGGCTCTTCAGGAACCGCCCGCGCTCCTTGATGTTCTTCTTGCTCATCAGCGCACCTGCCGCCTGACGAATGCCGTCGAGACCGACAGCTTGGCCGCGGCGAGCTTGAATGCCTCGCGCGCCGTCGCCTCGGTCACGCCCTCGATCTCGAACAGCACCTTGCCCGGCGTTACTTTCGCGACCCAGTACTCGACGTTGCCCTTGCCGCTGCCCATGCGGACCTCGAGCGGCTTCTGCGTGATCGGCACGTCCGGAAACACGCGGATCCAGATCTGGCCTCCGCGCTTGACGTAGCGCGTCATCGCGCGACGCGCCGCCTCGATCTCGCGCGCGGTCATGCGCGAGCGGTCGGTCGCCTTGAGGCCGAAGTCGCCGAAGGCGACGGAACTGCCGCGGTGCGAGCTGCCCGCCAGGTTTCCCTTGAACATCTTGCGGTACTTGGTCCGCTTGGGCTGCATCATGTCCGTGAATCCTTCAACTCAGCCTGCCGCCGGTTCCGTTGCCGGCGGCTGCTCCGCAGTCTTCTCGGCATCTCTTGGCGCCGCTTCCGCCGTCGCTTCGACGACCTCCGCTTCCGCCTCTTCGCGGCCGAAGACCTCGCCTTTGAACACCCAGACCTTGATGCCGATGACGCCGTAGGTCGTGCGCGCCTCGGCCGTGCCGTAGTCGATGTCCGCGCGGAAGGTGTGCAGCGGAATGCGTCCCTCGCGGGTCCATTCGGAGCGCGAGATCTCGGCGCCGTTCAGGCGGCCCGCGATACGGACTTTCACGCCGAGGGCGCCGCTTCGCATCGTGTTCGTGACCGCGCGCTTCATCGCGCGGCGGAACATCACGCGCTTCTCGATCTGCTGGGCGATGCTCTCGGCCACGAGCTTCGCATCGAGCTCGGGCTTCCTGATCTCCGCGATGTTGAGGCGCACGTCGCCGACCGCCATCTTCATGAGCCTGGCGACCTCGACGCGAAGCTTCTCGATGTCCTCGCCCTTGCGGCCGATCACGATCCCCGGGCGCGCGGTGTGGATCGTAATGTTGGCCTTGCGCGCGGCGCGCTCGATGTGGATACGGCTCACCGACGCATCGGCGAGTTTCTTCCGCAGGAACTCGCGCACCTGCCAGTCGGATAGGATGTAAGAGGGGAAGCTCTTGGTGTCGGCATACCAGCGCGACGTCCAGTCGCGCGTGATGCCGAGACGAATGCCGATTGGATTGACCTTTTGACCCATATGCTGCTCCGCTCCCGCCTTACCGCGCCTTGTCGGCGACCGTAATCTTGATGTGGCTTAGCCGCTTGACGATGCGATTGCCGCGGCCCTTGGCGCGCGCGTGGAAGCGCTTCGCCACCGGCGCCGCATCGACCTCGATGCGCGCAATCGAAAGCGCGTCGATGTCCGCCTCGAGATTGTGCTCGGCATTCGCGATCGCCGACTCCAGCAGCTTCCGCACGATGCGCGCGCCCTTCTTCGGCGTGTAGGCGAGCACCGCAAGCGCATTGCCAACGGGCTGGCCGCGCACGAGGTCCGCGACGAGGCGGCACTTCTGCGGCGAGATACGCGCATGGCGCAAGGTGGCTGATACCTGCATCGCCTTACTCCGGAGCCGCCTCGACTTTCTTGGCCGAGGAGTGACTCTTGAAAATCCGCGTCGGGGCGAACTCGCCGAGCTTGTGGCCGACCATGTTCTCGGTTACGAGCACCGGCACGTGCTGGCGGCCGTTGTGCACCGCGATCGTGAGTCCCACCATGTCCGGCAGGATCATCGAGCGGCGCGACCAGGTCTTGATCGGGCGGCGATCGTTCTTGTCGCGGGCCACCTGCACCTTCTTCGCGAGGTGCAGATCCACGAACGGGCCCTTCTTCAGCGAACGTGACATCTCGCTTACGCTCCCTTCTTGCGCCGGCGCACGATGAATGCGTCGGTGCGCTTGTTCTTGCGCGTCTTCTTGCCCTTGGTGTGCCAGCCCCAGGGCGAAACCGGGTGCGGATTGCCCTGGCCGGAGCGGCCCTCGCCGCCGCCGTGCGGGTGGTCTACCGGATTCATCACGACGCCGCGCACCGTCGGGCGGATGCCGCGCCAACGCTTGGCGCCCGCCTTGCCGAAGCTCCGCAGGTTGTGCTCGTCGTTTCCGATCTCGCCGATGGTCGCGCGGCACTCGACGCTGACCTTGCGTGTCTCGCCGGACTTGAGCCGGAGGATTGCATTGCCGGCCTCGCGGCCCGAGTACTGGGCGGACGTGCCGGCAGCGCGCGCGAGCTGGCCACCCTTGCCGGGCTTCAGCTCGATGTTGTGGATGATCGACCCGACCGGGATGTGCCGCAGCGCCATCGCATTGCCAGCGCGGATCGGCGAATCGGCGCCCGACTGCAGCTCGTCGCCGGGCTGGATGCCCTTGGCAGCCAGGATGTAGCGGCGCTCGCCGTCCTGGTAGAGGAGCAGCGCGATATAGGAGGAGCGGTTCGGATCGTATTCGAGCCGCTCGACCTTCGCGACGACGCCGTCCTTGTCGCGCCGGAAGTCAATCATCCGGTAGTTGTGCTTGTGGCCCGAGCCCTTGTGCCGCGTCGTCAGGCGGCCGACGTTGTTGCGGCCGCCCGTCGACTTGTGACCGGCCACGAGCGCGCGCACCGGCGCGCCCTTGTGGAGGTGCGAGCGGTCCGGACGCAGCTGGAAGCGCGTTCCCGGCGAAGTCGGTTTCAGCTTCTTCAGTGCCATGGTGCCATCCCGTTACGCGTCTCAGGCGCGCTCGGCGCCTCCCATCTCGATCTGCTGGCCCTCGACGAGCCGGATATAGGCCTTCTTCCAGTCCTGGCGGCGGCCGAGCGAACGTCCGAAGCGCTTCGCCTTGCCGGGCTGGTTGACGACGCGGACCTTGTCGACCTTCACCTCGAACAGGAACTCGACCGCCGCGCGAATCTCGGGCTTGGTCGCGTCCCGTCGCACGCGGAACACGTACTGATTGCCCTCGGTCGCGATGCGGGCACTCTTTTCCGACACGTGCGGGGCGATGACGACGCCCGCAAGCCAGTCCTTTGACGGCGTCCTCATGCCAGTTTCTCCTCGAGCATCCGGAGCGCGCCGACTGTAGTAAGCACCTTCGGGTAGCGCGCGAGCGCGAGCGGATCGAGGCTTGCGACGGTGCGAACGTCCACGCCCACGAGATTTCGCGAAGCGAGATGCAACTTCTCGTCATAAGCCTCGATCAGGATCAACACGCTGTCCAGGCCGAGCTCGGCCAGCTTGCCGACCAGCATCTTGGTCTTCGGCGCCACGAGCTCGCGGTCGCCGGTCACGACCAGGCGTTCCTGGCGCGCGAGCTCGGAAAGCATCGAGCGGATCGCGCCGCGATACATCTTCCGGTTCACCTTCTGAGCGTAGCTCCGGGGCTTCGCCGCGAAGGCGCGGCCGCCGCCGACCCAGATCGGGCTTCTGATCGAGCCGGCGCGCGCCTGGCCCGTGCCTTTCTGGTTCCACGGCTTCTTGCCGCCGCCGCGCACCTCGGCTTTCGTCAACTGCGCCTTGGTGCCCGCGCGGCCCGCGGCCGCGTAGGCGGTCAGAACCTGATGCACCAGCGGCTCGTTGAACTCACGGCCGAAGGTCGCGTCGCTGACATCGATCTCGGAGCCCCTGGCTCCACCATTCACCAGCTTCAACTTCATTGCCAGTGCCCCTCGATCACTTCTTCGTCGCGGCGACAGACTTGCGCCGCCCGCGCGCCGCGGCCTTGACCGACGGCCGGATCACAACCCGGCCGCCTGGTGCGCCCGGCACGGAGCCGCTGACCAGCAGCAGGTTCCGCTCGAGATCCACCTGGACGACCTTCAGGTTCTCTACCGTGCGATTGACGTTGCCCATGCGGCCCGCCATTCGCTTGCCGGGCAATACGCGGCCCGGCGTCTGGCGCTGTCCGATCGAACCCGGGGAGCGGTGCACCACCGAGGCGCCGTGGCTCGCCATCCCGCCGGCGAATCCGTGGCGCTTCATGACGCCCGCATAACCCTTGCCGATCGTCGCGCCGGCCACGTCCACGATCTGGCCTTCCTGGAACAGGTCGACCTTGAGTTCGCCGCCTGTCTTGAGGTCTGCGCCCTCGCCCTCGGCGAGGCGGAACTCGACGAGCTTTTCACCGGGCAGCACGCCGGGCTTGGCGTAATGGGCCGCAACCGGCTTGGAAAGCCGGGAGGCGCGACGCGTGCCAAAAGTGACCTGGATGGCGCGATAGCCGTCGGCCTTCGAGTCCTTCACCTGCACGATGCGATTCGGCAGGGCCTCGATGACCGTCACCGGCAGGGAATCGCCTGCTTCGGTGAAAACCCGAGTCATGCCGGCCTTGCGGCCGACCAGACCTATGGTCATGATTTATATCCTTTTTTCACCGCGCCGGCTGCAATTGGCCGACGCTGTCCCATGCTCTTGAAGGGGACGTTCACCTTCAACGCCACGTCACTTCCCGCTCAACCGTCGCTTCGTTTAAGGTGAACGTCCCCTTCAAGAGCGCCCCGCGAAAAAAGCCGCCCAGTATAGCGACCCGCGGAATCAGTTCAACTTGATCTGGACGTCCACGCCCGCGGGCAGCTCGAGCCGCATCAACGCAT
>CAYPQX010000089.1:0-10306 GCA_964412975.1 uncultured Steroidobacteraceae bacterium | reverse complement strand
CATGCCGATGCCGAGCGCGTGTGTCGAAGTCGTGCAGGCCGTGATCACGGCCAGGTTGGGCCCCGTGATCCCGTACATGATCGACAGATGACCTGAAGTCATGTTGACGATGCTGGCCGGGATGTAGAACGGCGAGATCTTCTTCGGGGTCTTCGTTTCAAGATACTTCGCGTAATTTTCCTCGATCGTCGCAAGGCCGCCGATGCCGGCGCCAAAGACGAGGCCGAAGCGCGCGCGATTGGCATCGGTGATCTCGACACCCGAATCGGCGATCGACTGGACGCCGGCTGCAACACCGTACTGCATGAAGAGATCCATGCGCCGCGCTTCTTTCGCAGGCAGGTATTTGGTGACATCGAAGTTGGGGACGCTGCCGGCGATCGTGCACGGAAACGCGGTCGTGTCGAAGCGCGTGATCTGGCCGATCCCGCTCTTGCCCGCCAGTACGCCGTCCCAGGTCTCGGCGACGGAGTTGCCGAGCGGGGTGACCATGCCTAGACCGGTGACGACGACGCGTCGCTTGCTCAAGGCATCAACCTCAGGCTGGGAGACCGCCATGACGCAACGAGCCCCGGCCCTGCGGCCGGGGCTCGCGCGCGAATGTCCTCAGGTCTTGGACTGGTGCTGGACGATGTAATCGATCGCCTGCTGCACCGTGGTGATCTTTTCGGCATCCTCGTCAGGAATCTCGGTCTCGAATTCCTCTTCGAGCGCCATCACGAGCTCGACCGTGTCCAGTGAGTCGGCACCCAGATCGTCCACGAACGACGCGTCGCTGGTGACTTCCTCGTCCTTCACCCCGAGCTGCTCGGCAACGATTTTCTTTACTCGTTCTTCGACTGTGCTCATCGGTTTGATGTCCCTCACCTTATGATGCCCATGACGGCGTCGAGCCGGCCGGGGGTCGCCATTCTATGCCACGGACCCCCCACTGGCTACCAGAAGACTCTCTTAAACGCTGTTTCTCATGGCATTTTTCATGCCATGTGCATGCCGCCGTTGACGTTCAGCGTCTCGCCGGTGATCCAGGCCGCGGCAGGCCCTGCCAGAAAGCAGACGGCCGCTGCAATATCCTGAGGCTGGCCTAGCCGCCCGAGCGGAATCTGCGCCGCAAGGCCCTCGCGCTGCGCGTCGGAGAGCGCCTTGGTCATGTCGGTGTCGATGAACCCTGGCGCGACCACGTTGACGGTGATTCCGCGCGAGGCGACCTCCCGTGCGAGCGAGCGCGAGAATCCGCCAATCCCCGCTTTGGCCGCGCAGTAATTGGCCTGCCCGGGATTTCCGATCAGGCCAACGACCGATGCGATATTGATGATCCGGCCCTTCCGCGCCCTCATCATGCCGCGCAGCACGGCCTTGCTCAGCCGATACACCGAGCCCAGGTTCGTACCGATTACCGCGTCCCAGTCTTCAGGCTTCATCCGAAGCAACAAGGTGTCGCGCGTGATGCCTGCATTGTTGACGAGAATGGTGACGGCGCCCTCATGGGACTCGATGTCCGCGATCGCCGCGTCACTGGCGGCCCCGTCGGCGACGTCGAGCACGATTCCCCGGCCTGTGACGCCCGCCGATTTCAGCGCCTCGCCGATCGCGGCCGCGCCTGCCGCGCTCGTCGCCGTGCCGACGACGGTTGCACCTGCCGCGCCGAGCGAAAGCGCGATCGCGTATCCGATGCCGCGCGAAGCGCCGGTCACGAGGGCGATCTCGCCAGTCAGAGGCTGTGTCGTCATGATTCCCCGCTCCCCTGTGTTGCGCCGAGTGCCGCATCGAGAGTTTCCGGCGACTCGATTGCCTGCAGGTCCAGATCGCGCCCTCCGGGCGCGCGCCGGGCAAGTCCCATCAGGACCTTGCCGGGACCGCACTCGACGAGATGCGTTGCGCCCGCCTGAATGATCGCAGCCACGATAGCGGACCAGCGCACGGGATTGAACAGCTGGCGATACAGGCCATCCCGGATCGATTCCGCATCTCCGTAGCTGCCTGCGTCGAAGGAATGCACGCGGATGGATGGAGCGCGGATCGTCAACGCGCGGAGTCGCTCGCGCATTTCCTCCGCCGCCGGTCTCATCAAGGCGCTGTGCGAGGGCACCGACACCGGCAACAGGACGGCGCGCTTCGCGCCCCGTGCCTTGCAGGCATCGATCGCGCGCGCGACGGCCGCGGCCTGGCCGGCGATCACGAGCTGCCCGGGAGAGTTGTAGTTGACCGGTTGCACGACTTGGCCCTGTGCAGCCTCCGCGCAGGCGGCTTCGATGACGGAATCGTCGAGACCCAGTATCGCGGCCATCGCACCTGTGCCCGCCGGTACGGCGCGCTGCATCGCCTCACCGCGAAACTGGACGAGCTCGATCGCATCCTCGAACGCCATCGCGCCGGCACAGACGAGCGCGCTGTACTCGCCGAGGCTGTGGCCCGCGACAACGCCGGGGGCGCGGCCTCCCCGCTTCTGCCAGGCTCGCCAGGCCGCGATGCCCGCGGCGAGCATTGCAGGCTGCGTGCGTTCCGTTTGCGACAGGCGCTCTTCCGGCCCCTCCTGGCAGAGCGCCCAGAGGTCGTAACCGAGGACGGCCGAGGCTTCGGCAAACGTCCCGGCAACGATCGGTTCCGCGGCAGCGAGCGATGCCAGCATGCCGACAGACTGCGAGCCCTGCCCCGGAAACATCATCGCCAGCATCGATGTGGCCTCCCCGCCCTTCGACGGCATGGATTATAGGTTGAGCGCAGCGTCACAACGCGCGCCGCGCAGACGGGGCCCGGGGAACTGCTCTGTTATCATCCGGTCCTTGCAGGAGAGACGCATCATGCTGATTACTCGCCGCGAATCCGGGTTCACGCTGATCGAGATCATGGTCGTGCTCGTGATCATCGCAATCCTCTCCGCCTTGATCGCACCCCAGATTCTCGGCCGCGTGGACGAAGCCCGGGTAACGGCGGCCAAGCAGGACATCCGGACGATCGGGACCGCACTCGATTTCTACCGGATGGACAACTTCCGCTACCCGACCACCGACCAGGGCCTCGAGGCGCTCATCAAGAAGCCCGACGATCCGAGCGTGCGGAACTGGCGCCCGGACGGCTACCTGAAAGCCAGGTCCGTGCCGAAGGATCCCTGGGGCAATGACTACCGCTACCTAGAGCCCGGCTCCCGCGGCGGCGGCTACGACCTCTATTCCCTGGGCGCCGACGGCGAAACCGGCGGCGAAGACGCCGACGCGGACATCGGCAGCTGGAATCTCGAGTGACTTCCTGAGGATGGCGGCGATGACCGTCGCCCGTTCGCGCCGCGCCGAGCGCGGGATGACGCTCATCGAGATCCTGGTTGTCGTCCTCATCATCGGCATCCTTGCAACCATCGCCACGCTTTCGGTCGGACTCCTCGGCGAGGACCGCGAGATCGAGCGCGAATCCGGACGCATGGCCGATGCCATTGCGCTCCTCCAGGAGCAGGCGCAGCTCGAGGGCCGCGACTACGGCATCCTGCTCGAGACGACACGCTACGAATTCCTGCGCTTCGACGGGTTCGAGCAACGCTGGGTCGAGGTCGATGGCGATCCCGTACTCGTCCCGCGGCAGCTGCCGGCGGATCTCGCTTTCGAACTCGTCATCGAAGGCCGGCCAATCCTGCTTCGGCGCCAGCAGCAGCCGGAAGGCCGCCAGCCGCAACTCATGGCCTGGGCAAGTGGAGACATGACGCCCTACCGGCTCTCGCTCATGCGCAAGGGCGGCGGACGCGTCACGCTGGTCGGCAACGCAGATGGGACGATTGAAATCGAGCGCGGCGATGAAAGGCCCTGAGTGCCGCGGGTTCACGCTCGTCGAGGTGGTCGTCGCGCTCGCGATCGTCGCCATCGGCATGCTCGCCGTCTTCAAGACGATCGGCGATACGATCAACAACGTCTCCTACCTGCGCGACCGCACCTTCGCGGCCTGGATTGCCGACAACCGCATCACCGAGATCCGCCTGTCGGGCGAGATGCCGTCGGTCGATGAAACGGCGGGCGATCTCGAATACGCGGGCCGCCAATGGCACTGGATCACGAAGGTCTCGCAAACCCAGGTCGAAGGATTGAGGCGAATCGACGTCAGCGTGAGGCGCGATGGCGATGCGGAAGACTCGGCGCTCGTGAGTCTCGCGGGTTTCGTCGGCGCAACCGCGACCTCCGCGCCGCAGGCACGGATCGACTGGAATGGCAGCGAGGATCCCGGCGGCGGAGGCCCCGGCGACGAAGATGAGAACGAAGACGGAGACGGCGGAGTCGAGGAATGACGGCGCGACTCCAGGAACGCGGATTCACCCTGCTCGAGGTCCTCGTCGCGACCGTTATCCTTGCCGTCATGGGCCTGATGGCCTACCGGGCGGTCAGCGAGGCACAGGTCGCGGTTGCCGCCGCGGACGGCCACATGGACCGGCTGCGCGAGGCGCAACGCGCCGTGCACCTGCTCGTCACGGATTTCCGCACGCTTGCGCCGCGGCCCGTGCGCGAGACGATCGGCGACGGTTTCCGCGCGGCGCTCATGCGCGATCCGAACTTGATCTCCGTCGTCGAGCTGTCGCATGGGGGCTGGCCGAATGGCGCCGGTACGCCGCGCGGCACGGTGCAGCGCGTCACGTATCGCCTCGAGGAAGGCAAGTTGATCCGCGAGCACTGGACGGTTGCGGACCCGACGCTCGCCACGCCGCCGGTCAAGCGCGAGTTGCTGGATCGCGTCGAGCGCATCGAGATCCGTTACATGAACTCGAGCCGCGAATGGATCGAGGAGTGGCCGCCCTTCGGCAACACGCAGGACTTCGGCTTCCGGGAGCGGCCGCTCGCGGTCGAGATCACGCTCGTCCTCGCGGACTATGGCGAACTGCGCCGCCTGGTCGAGGTGGCCGGATGAGAGAACGGGGCGTCGCACTCATCACGGCCATCGTGCTCGTCGCGATCGCGACCGTGCTCGCAGTGCACGTCGGCACGCGTGCCGCGCTCGATCTCCGTCGGACAGCCGGGCTCGTGGCGCTCGACCAAGGCTGGCACGTCGCCCTGGGTGCCGAGGCCTGGGCGGCCGAAGTCCTGAGCGACGACTTCGACGGCGACCCGAACGTCGATCACCTCGCCGAAAGCTGGGCCCAGCCGCTGCCGCCGCTGCCGGTGGACGGCGGCGAGGTCAAGGGCGCGCTCGAGGACATGCAGGGCCGGTTCAATCTCAACAACCTGGCCATCGACGGAGTCGTGATCGACAGCGAGGTCAACCGATTCGAGCGCCTGCTCGTGCTCGTGGGCGCAGACAGCCGCTGGGCGCGGATCATGGCGGACTGGATCGATGCCGACACGGTCCCTGGAATTCCGGATGGCGCCGAAGACGGCACCTACCTTTCGCAGAATCCGCCCTACCGCGCCGCGAACGGTCCCGTGACGACGACGACCGAAATGATGGCGCTGCCCGGCATGACGCGCGACGAATTCGAGCGTATCCGGCCCTATGTCGCTGCGCTGCCCGCCGGCACGCCGATCAACATCTGCACGGCCAAGGCGCAAGTGCTCGCGGCCCTGGTCGAGGGCGGCACCGACTTCGGCGAGGCGGAACTCCTCGCTGCGAACCGCAAGGACGGCTGTTTCCCGACTCTTGCCGACCTGCAGGCGACGCTGGACGCCGCCGCCTATCAGGCACTGACCGAATCGGTTTCCGAAACTACGAACTGGTTCCGCGCCGTGACGGCCGTGCGTATTGGCACCTCGGAACTCACGCTGTACAGTCTCATGCGGCGCGACCAGGCCGGAGCAAGCCGGACCGTGCTTCGTTCGACAGGCGCCGAGTAATCCGAATGAACCAATTCCTCGTACTGCGGCTCGCCGAACCAATCAGCTGGGTCATCACCGGCGCGGACGGCGGCCGGCTGGGCCCGGTTTCAACGGGCAACCTCCGCGACGCGGCGCCGGTCGCGGCGGGGCGCGCCGTTGTCGTCATTGCGCCGGGTTCGAGCGTCGCGCTTGCGCGCCCCGAACTTCCGGTAAAGAGCGGCACCCGTATCGCCCAGGTCGTTCCCTACGCAATGGAAGAATCGCTCGCAGGCGAGGTCGAGCAGTTCCATTTCGCGATCGGCCCGACGGACGATGCGGGCGCGACGCTCGTCGCCGCGCTCCGGCGCGAAGAGATGCGCGGCTGGCTCGACGCGCTCGCGGCCGCGGGCATCGAGCCACAGGCAATCGTTCCCGACACGCTTTGCCTGCCCGCCAACCCGGGCAAGATCGTTGCAGTCATCGACGCCGGACAGTTGCTCGTGCGCGCGCCCGGCGCACTGCCAGTCGCGCTCGATGCCGAGCCGCTGACCGAATCCTTCGCGCTGGCAGGGCTCGAGGGCGACGACCGCCACGTGCAGCTCTTCGTTTCCCGGCACGACTGGCAGAACTCGCGTGAAATGATCGAGGCGCTCCGCGAAGTGACAGGCAGCCTCGACCTGCAGATCCTTCCCGACGGCGCATTGCCTCTCCTGGCGTCGGCAGCCGTCAAGCCGGAAACGACTTCGCTGATGCAGGGCGAGTTTACGAGGCGGAGCGGCTGGCGCGCCGAATGGCAGCGCTGGCGCATTGCGGCGTTCCTGGCACTTGCTGCACTCGCATTGCACGTCGGTGTGCGCGGCTACGACCTGGTCCGGCTACACAGCGAACAGCGCCGGCTCGACTCCGCGATCGAACAGGCCGCGCGCATCGCATTGCCGGATGTGGAACGCATCGAGGATGCGCGTGCCCAGGTCGCGCAACGCCTTGCCGGAGGCGGTGCCGGCGATCCGGGCGGTCTGCTCGTCCAGCTCGCCGCGGTCGGCGGTGCGCTCGCGGGCGCGCCGGGCCCGAAACTCGAATCGCTCGGATGGCGCGATCGGGCGCTCGAGCTGCAGGTGCTCGCGCCAAACACCGATTCCATTGCGCGATTCGCCCAGGGCATCAATGCACGGGGCTTCACCGCCAATGTTGCCTCGACGACCAACAGCGAAAAAGGCATGCAGGCTCAGGTGCTCATCACCGCGGGACCGCCGCAATGAAGCTGCGCGACTGGTATGCGGGACTGGCCGAGCGCGAACAGCGCATGGTGCTCTGGGGCGGCGCAGCGGCGGCCGTGCTGCTCCTCGGCGGGTTGATCTGGCAACTCGGAAATGCGGTGGTGTCGGCCGATAAGCGGGTCGAGCAGCGGCGACAGGATCTCGCCTGGATCGAGTCGGTTACGCCGCGCCTGCAGGCCGCGCCCGCTGCACGCCCGGGCGAACCGCTCACGATCGCAGTCGACCGCATGGCACGTGAAGGCGGGCTGGCCGACAAGCTCGCTTCGGTCGAACCCGCGTCGAACGGCGCGCTCCGCGCGAGATTCACGGGAGCTTCCTTCGATGCGATGACGCTCCTGCTAGCGCGGCTGCAAAAAGAACGCGGTGTCGTCACCGAATCCGCGAGCGTGTCCGCGACCGGTGTGCCCGGCCTCGTCGACGCCACGCTGGTGTTGCGCGGCCCCTGACGCGGATGGCTCGCCGAAGCAAGCTCGTTGCGGCAGGCATTGCCGCATTCCTCGTGTTCCTGGTCGCCATGATGCCCGCGGGCCAGCTGACGGGCCGCTTGCCGCCAGGCGTCGTCGCGAGCGGTGTTGGCGGCACGATCTGGTCCGGGCGTGCGAGCGGCCTCGCCGTCAATGGACGCGCGATCGGCGCAGTCCAGTGGTCCTGCCGCCCCTGGCGTCTCGTGCTGCTCGAGTGGTCCTGCCGTGTCACCTTGAGGCCAGCGGGCGGCGAAGTGACGGCGGATATCCAGGGCGATTTTGGCGGTGAAGTCGTCGGCCGAAAAATCGCGGGCCAGGTGCCAATTTCCGCATTCGAGGGCTTCGCCACGCCGCAAGGCTGGAACGGCGTCCTCGAACTCGACGTCCAGGAGCTCCGTATCGTGCAGCGCAGGCCGGCGGATGCCGCCGGCACGCTCATCGTGCGTTCTTTGCGCGCACCGGGTTCCGGGGGCCAGGTGCTGGGAGACTTCGAGCTGACGGTCGGAGAAGGCGCCGTCGGTACCGGTTCGCTCGCCGGGCGCCTGCGGGACCTGGGTGGGCCGCTGCGCGTTCGCGGGGCCATCGAGCTGGATCGCGACGGCCGCTACCTCATGAGCGGCGAAGCCGCGCCCGGCCCGGGCGCGGGACCCACCATCTTCGACACCCTCGCCTTTCTCGGCCCGCCCGACAGCCAGGGCCGCCGGCCGTTCACCATCGAAGGCAGCTTCTAGAGTTCGCGCCAGGCGTCGAGCAGCGGGAAATAGAGCCCGACTTTCAGCGGACGACCCGGGTCGAACAGGCGCATCACGCGCGCGTAGCGTTCGAGTTGCCCTCGATAGCGCGCAAGCTCGTTGTCGAGAAACGCCTCGCGATCGCCGCCCTCGTGCGTGCTTGTTTTCCAGTCGACCACCCAGCGCACGCCCTCGGCGTCGACGAACGTACGATCGATCCGGAGGCTTTGCAGGACGCCGTCGACGACGGCCGTCAGCGCCAGTTCGCTCGCGCCGTCCTCGGCGCCCGGATCGAGCAATTGCGCCGCCCGTTCGCTGACGGCAATCGCCGACATGGCGCTTCCGATCCGTTCGAGCGCGGCGGGCCGGTGCGCGTCGTCAATGCCGAATTCGCGCAGCTGTCGCCGCCAGCGTGACGCAGTTGCAGCATCGTCTTGCGGGATGGCGCCGCCATCCGTAATGCGCTGCAGTTCGAGGTGAACGATGAGGCCCACCCCCTGCGCGATCGCGCCCGCCCAGTCGAACTCGGGACGGATGGAGCCTTCCGGTTCGCCGGAAATCCGCAATGCGGCTGCGCGCGGTGGTGACGGCGGCGCAGGCGATGAGAATCCGGCGACAAGCCGGCGCGGCGACGGTGCCGTGAGCCGTCGCCGGCCGTCCCTCGGCTGGCCGGACTGTGCAGGCACGTCCGCGCGCGCCGCGAGCGCCTGCTCAAAATGGCCGGACAGCACCGGCCAGAAGAATGCGAGCAGGCTCGTGGGCCGCGGACGCCGCAGCACGGGGCCGTCATCCGTCTGGCGGATGCGCGCCGCGCCGATCAGGTGGAGCTCGCGCCGCGCGCGCGTCGACGCAACGTAGGCGATGCGTCCGAGTTCCAGCGCCTCGCGCTCGGCGCCAAGCCTGCGCATCCAGCGCTCGAGCGCATCCGCACTGCCGTCGCCTTCCAGAGCATCCGCCCGGCTTGCCAGCACGATGCCGCGTTCGCCGGTTCCGGTCGCAACCGGTGTCCAGTACAGCAGGCGTCGCTCGGTCTTGCGCGCGCCGCGCTGCAGGTCCGGCAGGATCACGACGTCGAATTCAAGCCCCTTGGCGCGATGGACGGTCATGACTTGCACCCGCGCGCCCTCGCTGCCGACCGGCGAGGCCATGACGCCTGCCACCGCCGTGTCGATCGCGGAGGCCGGCGGCTGACAGCCCGCTTCCAGTTCGAGGCGATCGAGCACCCCGAACAGCAGTTCCGCGTTCGCAATGTCCGATGCGTCCGCAATCGTGGCCGGTCCGTCCAGGGCAAGCCACGCCGACTTCACCCAGCCGCCGAGTGTGCGCTCTCCGCGGCCTGCAATCGCCGCTTCGAGAGCGCTGCGCAGCCGCCGGACGCGCGCGGCCGAATCGGCCGGCAACTCCGCGGGCAGGACCGTCTCGCCGACGCGTTCGCGCAGCGGAACGCGGGAATCGTCGCCCGCGAGCAGCAACAGATCCGAAAGCGTCAATCCGCAGTACGGCGCGCGCAGCACGGCGAGCCACGCCGTGCGATCTCCTTCATGCAACAGCGCACGCGCGAGCGCGACCAGGTCGCGGATTGCCGGGCGATCGAGCAGGGATTCCAGTTCGACGCCGCGGTACTCGATGCCGGCTCCGCGCAAGGCCTCGAGGATTGGCGGTAACGACGGCCGACCTCGCACCAGGATCGCGATCGAGGGCGGTTCGCCGCCTGCGGCCAGCACCTTCTGCACGATGCCCGTGACTTCCGCCGCCATCGCCCGCTCGTTGGCATCGAGGAGCGCGTGCACGTGGACACCGTCCGCGGCTTCGCCCTCATTCACTGCGGCTGCAGGCGAGTAGCGCACGGCGCCCCGCTCGAAATCGTCGGCCCGCGGCATCAATTCCGAGAACGTCGAGTTGACCCAGTCGACGATCGCCGCGCTCGAGCGGAAGTTGCGGCCCAGGCGCTCCGCCATGAGTGGAACGGCTCCGATGCCGATTCGTTGTGCCTGCAGGAACAATGTGACATCCGCCTCGCGGAAGGCGTAGATCGATTGCATCGGGTCGCCGACGCAGAAAAGGCTCCGTCC
>CAYPQX010000088.1:0-9038 GCA_964412975.1 uncultured Steroidobacteraceae bacterium | reverse complement strand
GTGCTGCCCGAAAACTTCTCTTTCATGGGCCGCAACGAAGCGGAGCGACGGCAAATCGTCGAGCGCGACGGCGACGGGCCGGCGCAGGAGGCGATGGCGGCGATGGCACGCGAATTCAGGCTATGGGTCGTCGCCGGAACGCAGCCGATTGAAGTTTCGGGCGAGGCACGGCCGGCCAACGCCTGCGTCGTTTATGACTCCACAGGCAAGCGCGCGGCACGCTACGACAAGATCCACCTTTTCGACGTCGACCTTCCCGGCGGTCGCGAAGGCTATCGCGAATCGAACAATGCTGCGCCCGGCGCTAAGCCCGTGCTGGTCGATACGCCGGCGGGCCGGCTCGGACTGTCCGTATGCTACGATTTGCGCTTCCCCGAACTGTTCCGGCAACTCGTATCGGAGGGAGCCGAGATATTCACCGTGCCTTCCGCATTCGCCACACCGACAGGCCGCGCGCACTGGGAAATCCTGCTGCGGGCCCGCGCCATCGAGGACCTGTGTTTCGTGATCGCCGCGGCCCAGAGCGGCCTGCACGAAAATAATCGGGAAACCTACGGCGATAGCCTGATCGCCGACTACTGGGGCCGCGTGCTGGTGCGCGAGCCGCGCGGCAGCGGCGTCGTCGTGGCGCCACTCGATCGCGACGGCCAGCGCGCAACTCGCGCGAGCTTTCCTGCACTCAAACACCGCGTGGTCGGCTGAACATGGACGCGATGCAGTGCGCACGCGACCGCATCCTGGCGCCGTCGGGGCTCGACGAGCGGCGCATCGAGCAGGCGCTTAGTTCACTGCTCGGCGCGAGCGTGGACGCGGGCGACCTCTATTTCCAGCTCGCGCGCGAAGAGCACTGGGCGCTCGAGGACGGCATCGTCAAGGAAGGCAGCCATGGCATCGAGCAGGGCGTCGGCGTCCGCGCAATGGCGGGGGAACGCACCGGCTTCGCCTATTCCGACGAAGTCGTGCCGGCGGCGCTGCTGGAGGCCGCGCGTGCGGCGCGCGCGATCGCGCGTGAAGGCGGGGGCGGCCAGGTCCAGGCCTGGCGCGCGACGGCCGGGCATCGCCTCTATCCCGTCGACGATCCGATCGCGTCGCTCGCCGACGTCGACAAGGTCGCGCTCCTGACCGAGCTCGACCGTCACGCGCGTGCCCTCGACCCGCGTGTCAAGCAGGTGGTCGCGACGCTCGCCGCCGTGCACGAGATCGTGCTCGTCGCCGCGAGTGACGGAACGCTTGCAGCCGACGTGCGGCCGCTCGTACGGATGAACGTCTCGGTGATCGTCGAGCAGAACGGGCGGCGAGAGCAGGGTTATGCGGGCACTGGCGGACGCTATTCGCTCGAGGAGTTCGTCGCCGGCGAACGTCCGCTCCGCCTGGCACGCGAGGCCGTACGGCAGGCGACCGTGAATCTCGAGGCCGTTCCGGCACCCGCCGGCACGATGGCGGTGGTGCTTGGGCCGGGCTGGCCCGGCGTGCTGCTCCATGAGGCGATTGGCCACGGGCTCGAGGGGGACTTCAATCGCCGCGGGACGTCTGCGTTTTCGGGACGCATCGGAGAGCGCGTCGCTTCCGCACTTTGCACGGTCGTTGACGACGGCACGCTGCCCGGCCGGCGCGGTTCCCTGAACGTCGACGACGAGGGCACGCCGACCTCCTGCACAACGCTCATCGAGAACGGCGTGCTGAAGGGCTATCTCCAGGACAAGCTCAATGCGCGGCTCATGGGGGCCAAGCCGACGGGCAACGGCCGCCGCGAGTCATTCGCGCACACGACATTGCCGCGCATGACCAATACGTACATGCTTCCCGGTCCGCACGATCCCGGGGAGATCATCCGTTCGGTCAAGCGCGGCCTCTACGCCGTCAACTTCGGTGGCGGCCAGGTCGACATTACCTCGGGCAAGTTCGTGTTCTCGGCGAGCGAGGCCTACCTGATCGAGGACGGCAAGGTCACTGCACCCGTCAAGGGCGCGACGCTCGTCGGAAACGGTCCCGATGTGCTGACGCGCGTCAGCATGGTCGGGAACGACCTCATGCTTGACGAGGGCATCGGAAGTTGTGGCAAGGACGGTCAGACCGTGCCGGTCGGTGTCGGGCAGCCGACGCTGCGCATCGACGCGCTGACGGTCGGCGGCACGGCCTGAGGAGGCGGCAATGCGACTCTCACGTCCGCTGTACGAGGCGCTGCCTTACGTCTACATCGTCATCGGCATTGCCGCCGTTGGCGCCTCATTCCTCTGGCGCGTGGCGGATTGGTCGGGGCTGGTGGCCGTGCTCGGGCTGGTCGCGGTCGTCGGCGGGCTCGTCCTGGCGCTCCGCCGCCGGGACTACCGGATCCAGAAGCGCCACTACGGCGCCGCCTTCGAGGAAGAGAACTAGGCGCGCGGCTCAGGCCGTGCCAGCGGCCGGGGCGGATTCGTCGGAATCCTCCGGCGGGTCGCTGGACTCATCGAGCGCTTCGTGATCGCCCGTGATCTCGTGCTGCTGATGCTGTGCCCGCGCCCGCGCGGAGCGCTCGTCGAGGTACATGATCTCGTGCTTGCCAAGTACGATGACGTCGCCGTCGTTCAGGTGGTGCCGGCGGATGCGCTTGGACTTCACGTAGACGCCGTTGGTGCTGTTCAGGTCCTCGAGCACGCAGCCAACCTGGGTCGTCGTGATCTGGCAGTGATGCCGGCTGATGAACTTGCTCTCGATCTGGATGTCATTCTCGGCGGTGCGGCCGATGATCAGCCGCCCGATGCGCAACGGCCGCTCCTCGACGTGCTCGCCGCCGTGCGCCACCACGATCCGCGCCAGCACTTCGTCCCCTCTCGATGGCCGCGGCGCCGAGTCGGGATCCGTGACGCCCGCGCGCATGCGGTTCGTGCGTGCCGCAAACTCGACCCATTGCAGTTCGTCGATCGCGGATTTCAGCACTTCTGCGCTGACCGACGGCTGCTCCGACGAATACGCGATCATGAGTGCGGTGTCGCACAGGGTGTTGATCAGGCGCGGCACGCCGCCGGTGTAACGGAAGATGACGGGCAGTGTTTCCGGCGCGATCAGTTGCCGGCCATGGGCGCCCGCGACTTCGAGGCGGTGCAGGATGTAGGCCTGCGTCTCCTCCGGCGTTAGCGCCGTCAGGTGGAAGCGCAGGCGAATTCGCTGCACGAGCTGGACGAGTTCCGGCGAATCGAGTTTCTCGTTGAGTTCAGGCTGCCCCGCCAGGATGATGCGCAGCACCTTTTCCTTGGTCGTCTCGACGCCGGACAGCAGGCGGATCTCCTCGAGCACGCGATTCGAGAGGTTCTGGGCCTCGTCGACGATCAGCATGACCTTCCGCCCGGCGGCGTACTGCTCGACCAGGAACTGGTTGAGCGTTGCGATCAGCTCGGCCTTTCGCATCTTGAAGGGCGAGAAGCCGAACTGGACCAGCACGGCCTGGAGGAACTCGATCGGGGAGACCTGGGTCTGCGCAACCTGCGCAACGACCACGTCCTTTTCCAGTTCGCGCAGGAATGTCTCGAGCAGGGTGGTCTTGCCGGATCCGATTTCGCCCGTGATCACGACGAATCCATCGGTGAACCAGATGGTCGATTCCATGTACGCCTTGGCGCGCGCATGGTGCTTCGACAGGTACAGGAATGAAGGGTCCGGGCTCAGCCGGAACGGCAGCTCTGTCAGCTGAAAATGTTCTAGGTACATACGGCTCTCAAGGCTAGCACAAGCGCAAGTCCCGGTTCCGGTCAGGGATTCAATCCGCGGTGCAGTTGCCGCGCGGCGCGGTCGCGCGCGGCGCGGTTGGCCGTGACAAGCGTCACATGGCCGAGCTTGCGGCCTGGCCGCGGCGTCTTGCCGTAGTCGTGCCAATGCGCTCCCGGGATCCCCAGCAACTTCGTCACGGCGGGCTTCCGGCCGATCACGTTTCGCATCACGGCATGTCCGCGCGCGCGCGCGCTGCCGAGCGGCAGGCCCGCGATCGCGCGAACGTGGTTTTCGAACTGGCTGGTTTCGGCGCCTTCGATTGTCCAGTGACCGGAGTTGTGCACACGCGGCGCCATTTCGTTGGCGACGAGCCGGCCGCGCTCGACGAAGTACTCGACGCACAGCACGCCGACATAGCCGAACGCGTGCATGAGCCGCCGGTGATTGCGCTCGGCCTGGCGCTGCAATCGCCGATTTTCGTACGGCGCGCGGGTCTCGGCGAGAATACCGCCGACGTGCGTGTTCTCGGCGAGTGGATAGCTCCGTATGTTTCCCGCGCGATCGCGCGCCGCGACGAGCGAGACCTCGCGCGAGAAGTTTACGAAGCGCTCGTAGATCAGAGGCTGGCCGGCAAGCCGGGCCCAGGCATCGCCCGCATCCCTGGCGCGTCGCACGAGCGCCTGGCCCTTGCCGTCGTAACCAAGGCGCCGGGTCTTCAGGATGCCGGGCGTACCGAGGTCCTCGATCGCGCGTACGAGATCGCGCTCGACATCGACGGCGGCGAACGGCGCTACCCGTATCCCGAGCCGGAGAAAGAGTTTCTTCTCGGCGAGCCGGTCCTGCGCGACCTCGAGCGCGCGCGGCGGTGGCCAAACGGGGCTGATCTTCGCGATCGCGCGCGCCGATTCGACCGGTACGTTCTCCCAGTCGAATGTCACGACATCCACGCTGCGCGCGAAACGGGCGAGCTTGCGGCGATCGTCGAACGCGCCGGCGACGACCGGCGCGACCGCGGCGCCGGGCACGTCGGTGCTCCGGTCATACATCGCGAAGTCGAGGCCAAGCGGAATCCCTGAAAGGGCCATCATCCTGCCGAGCTGGCCGGCGCCGATGATGCCGATGCGCATGGGGCATCTTAACCGGCGGCCGGATCGGGCTTTGCCAGCACGTCCGCGGTCTGGCGTTCGCGGAATGCGCGGAGCGCATCCAGGAGCGGTGGATGCTTTCCGGCAAGGATGGCCGTTGCGAGGAGAGCGGCGTTGCGTGCGCCCGGCTCGCCGATCGCGACGGTTGCGACCGGTATGCCGGCCGGCATCTGCGCGATCGACAGCAGCGAGTCGAGGCCGTTCAGCGCCTTGGACTGGATCGGCACGCCGATCACGGGCAGCAGGGTCTTGGAGGCCGTCATTCCGGGAAGATGCGCGGCGCCGCCCGCGCCCGCGATCAGGACCTCGAGCCCGCGCGCCGCGGCGCCGCCGGCATATTCGAACAGGAGATCAGGCGTGCGGTGCGCGGAGATGACCCGGCTCTCGAAGGGCACGGAGAGGGCGCCGAGGAGCTCCGCCGCATGACGCATCGTCTCCCAGTCCGACGACGAGCCCATGATGATGCCGACCAGCGGTTTCATCGCGGGAGTCTAGCATGAGAGACGCTCGGAGCCGGCTGAGCGGCCGCTCCAAGTGTCTATCAGCAAAGGGAAAATTGTTCCGCGAGGGCCGGAAAGCCCCCTGCGCCGACAGGGAGTGGCGCGACGCAGGGGGGATGCCCGAAGATCAGGGGATGCTTGATACGCTGGGCAACGCGATCAGGCTAGCGCGTCATGTCCTGTCGACAACACCTGGTCTGTCTCCGGGAGGCGACAGCGTCCTACATTTGTACTGGAGTGCCGATGATTTTTTTCGATTCGTGTTTTCGTGTCCTGCAGATCGCGGCCGTCACGATCGTTCTGGGCGTCCTTTCCCCGACCGACACTCGAGGCGACGATGATCCGGCACTTCGCCAGGCGTGGGAGGTCCTGCAGAAGAATCCGTTGATCGACGGGCACAACGACCTGCCGGCCGTGATTCGCGAGAGCGGCACGCCGCCGAGGGACGTCGAAGCGTACGACCTGAACCGCAGGGCACCGGGCGACACGGATATCGGCCGACTGCGCGAAGGCGGTATCGGCGGCCAGTTCTGGTCCGTGTGGATACCGAGTTCCGCGGACGTCGGGAAGAAGGGATTCGCCAGGATACAGCTCGAGCAGATCGACATCGCGCTTCGCATGATCGAGCGTTATCCGGGCGACCTCAGGCTCGCTCTCTCGGCTGCCGACATCGACGAGGCCAACCGGGCGGGACGCATCGCCTCCCTGCTCGGCATCGAGGGCGGTCATGCAATCGAGAACTCGCTGGGTGCGCTGCGTGCCTACCACCGTCTCGGCGTCCGCTACATGACGCTCACACACTTCAACGGCAACGACTGGGCGGATTCCGAGACAGAGGCACCGCGTCACGGCGGCGTGACGAAATTCGGCGCTGAAGTCGTGAGGGAGATGAACCGGCTTGGAATGCTGGTCGACATCTCGCACGTGTCGTCTGAGACGATGAACGACGTGCTGGACATCGCGGAGTCGCCGGTCATCTTCTCGCACTCGAACGCGAAGGCCATCACACCGAGCATTCGCAATGTGCCGGACGAGGTGCTGCGCCGCCTGCCGCGAAACGGCGGGGTCGTCATGGTCAATTTCATCTCGGAGTTCAGCGTTACGGGACCGGCATTCGATGAGTGGCAGGCCGCCTTCGTAGCCGCCAGCGGCGGCGTCAAGCTCGGCGATGCCGGTTATGACGAGGAAAAAGCGAAGTACTCGGCAATTCACCCGGAGCCGAAGGCGACGATCCAGGATGTTGCCGACCACATCGAACACATCCGCGACGTCGCCGGCATCGACCACGTCGGAATCGGCGCCGATTTCTTCGGCGAGCCCTCGTTCATGGCGGCGGGGCTCGAGGATACCTCGCGCTACCCTCATCTTTTCGCCGAACTGATCCGCCGCGGCTGGAACGACGTGATGCTGATCAAGCTCGCGAGAGGCAATCTCCTGCGGGCGCTGCGGGACGCCGAACAGGCGGCGGCCCGGATCCAGAAGACGCGGCCTGCATCGATCCTGACGATCGAACAGCTCGACGCGGGGCGGACCGAGCCCGACAAGTACTGAGGGCATCGGCAGCCCCGGCCCTCGGCGGGAGTCGCGGGTCCCGGGACGTCATTGGACTTCTGCGAGCAGTGCCTGCACGAAGCGGAACAGCTTGCGGCCGGCGCCGGCCGGCTTTCCGTCACGCCGCTCCGCCCGCGCCGCGCCAGCGAGCGTTGTGAGCTCTGCGCGATCCGCTGCGGGAAACTCGCCGGCGAATTCCGCGAACGCGGCGTCGCCACCGGCGAGCAGCCGGTCGCGCCATCGCTCGGCGCGCTTGAAACGCGCCGCATCGCTCCGGGCATTCTGCGATTCCGACTCGAGCGCCGCGCGAATCGGCTCGCAATCGATGCCGCGCATCAGCTTCCCGACGAACTGGCGTTGGCGAAGGTGCGCAGCCCGACTCGTGATACGCCGGGCGAGGGCGATCGAGTCCGCGAGCTTGTCCGGGAGATCGAGGCCGGCGAGCAGGCTCTCGGGAGCGGCGATCAGCCGGTCAGCCAGGTCCTGGACGGTCTGGGCCTGGCGCTTCAGTTCGGTCTTAGTCGGCGGCGGGAGGCCGCCGGGCAGCTCGCGGCGGCGCATACTGGAAACCTCTGATTTACCCGCGCGTGGAGCGCGTAATCCGCAGGGACCGGGCGATATTCGTCCCTGGCGCCGTCACTCGTCGCTCATTTATCGGTTGAGACACATCGCTCCTCGTTTCTTGCCAGCGACGAATATCGCACACGGTCGCGCCCACGCGCGGGTAAATCAGAGGTTTCTTTCGATGCTGGCATGCGCGCCATTGCCCACCGTGGGGCTGCCGGTACAATCCCGGGTTCGATGCCCGAAGCCACCCAACCAGATCAGGCCGCGCTCGAGCGGGTCGTTGAGCGGGCGCTCGCGCTCGCGCAGGCGGGCGGGGCAACCGCAGCCGAGGCTGGCGTGGGCGTTTCCACCGGCCTCTCGGTGACGGTGCGCCTGGGCGAAGTCGAGACGCTCGAATACCAGCGCGACCGAAGCCTCGGCGTGACCGTGTATGCGGGTAAACGCAAGGGATCCGCGAGCACTGCGAATCTCGCGCCGGCGGCGGTCGAGGAAACCGTCGCGAAGGCGCTTTCGATCGCGAGCTTCACGGCCGAGGACGAATACTCAGGCCTGCCCGACGCCAGGCTGATGGCGGGCAAACTGCCCGACCTCGACCTCAGCCACCCATGGGACCTCGAGGCACCGGAAGCGATCGCACTCGCCAGGCGCTGCGAAGCGGCAGGACTCGCGCATGACAAGCGCATCCGGAATTCGGAGGGTGCCTCGGTTTCGACGCACCAGAAGCTTCGCGTGTTTGGCAACAGCCACAGGTTCATCGGTGGCTATCCTTCGACTTCGCACAGCGTCAGCTGCGTCGTGCTCGGAGAGCACGGCGGCGAAATGCAGCGTGACTACTGGTATACGGCCGCGCGCGACTGGCGCGGTCTCGAGGACGTCGAGATCGTGGGGCGAAGGGCGGCTGAAAGGACCGTGCAGCGCCTGGGTGCCGGCAAGCTCTCGACGCGAAAGGCGCCGGTGCTTTTCGCTCCGGAGCTCGCGCGAGGCCTGATCGGGCATTTTGTCGGCGCGATCGGAGGCGCCGCGCAATACCGCCGCAGCAGCTTTCTGCTGGATGCCGGCGGCCAGCAGGTCTTCCCAGAAGACATATCCCTGATCGAGCGACCGCACTTGAAGGGCGCGCTTGGCTCCGCGCCCTTCGACAGCGAAGGCGTCGCCACTCGCGAGCGCAAACTTGTCGTCAACGGCGTGCTGGACGGCTATCTGCTTGATTCCTATTCCGCGCGCAAGCTCGGGCTCGTGACGACCGGAAATGCCGGCGGCGTGCACAACCTCGTCGTGCAAGGCCACATGCTAGACCCTGCGACGCTGTTGCGGAAACTGGGCAGCGGCCTGTTCGTGACCGAAATGATGGGTCAGGGCGTCAACCCGGTGACCGGCGACTATTCGCGTGGCGCGTCGGGATTCTGGGTCGAGAACGGTGAAGTCACGCGGCCCGTCCACGAGATCACCGTGGCAGGCAACCTGCGCGAGATGTTCCGCGGCATCGTCGCGCAGGGCGACGACGTTGACTGCCGCGGTGCGATCCACTGCGGTTCGCTCTTGATCGAAGAGATGACGATCGCCGGCGACTAGGAATCCAAAGGGAATCTAA
>CAYPQX010000087.1:0-13142 GCA_964412975.1 uncultured Steroidobacteraceae bacterium | reverse complement strand
CGGCGTCACGGTGCTCGTCGCGACCCATGACATCCACCTGCTCGAGCGCTTCCGCGTACGCCGGATGCACATCGAGCAGGGCCGGCTCGCAGGGTTTCCGAATGCCGTTGCCTGACGCCCTGGCCATCCTCCTCGAGCGGCACGCGCAGGCGCTCCTCGGCTCGCTGGGACGGCTCGCCCGCCAGCCTTTGGCAACCGCACTCACGATCGTGGTCATCGGCATTGCGCTCGCGCTGCCCGCGGCGCTCTATGTCGTGGTCTCGAACATGCGCACGGCGACCGTCGGCCTCGGCGACACAGTGCAGCTTTCGGTTTATCTCCGCATGTCCACGTCCGAAGCTGAAGCGAAGAAAGCCGCGGCCTCGATTGCGGCTCGAAGCGGCATCCAGGAGGCCCTGCTCGTGAGTCCCGACGAAGGACTCGCCGAGTTTCGCGACCTGTCCGGCATCGGCGACGCCTTGAAAGCCCTCAACGAAAATCCGCTGCCCTGGCTCGTCAAAGTCCGGCCCGCGCCGCCCCATGACACGGCGGCAGAGGTCGAGGAACTCGCGGCGGAGTTGCGCAAGGGCGAATATGTCGAACTGGTCGAGGCGGATACCGCCTGGGTGCGACGGCTGCACGCGATCGGGGACACGATGGAACGACTCGTCCTTCTCGTGGCGGTCGTGCTCGCGGTCGGCGTACTCGCGGTCGTCGGCAATACGATCCGCCTGGAGATCAACGGGCGGCGGGCCGAAATCGAGGTCACGAAGCTCGTCGGTGGAAGCAACGCGTTCGTGCGCCGTCCGTTCCTGTATTCGGGACTCTGGCAGGGCCTCGGCGGCGGCCTGGTCGCGATCGGCCTGATCGCCGCCGGCCTCATGGCACTCGAGCCGCACGTTGCGCAACTCGCCGAAGCATACGGTGCCTCTTTTGCGCTTCAGGGACTCTCGATTCGCGAATGGCCGGCGGTCGTCGGGGGCGGTGCCGCGCTCGGTTTCCTGGGCGCCTGGCTTGCCGCGGCCTATCACCTGCGGCGAATTGAGCCGCGTGCTTAACCCTCTGTTTGTATTGGGTATTAGCACTCTATTACTCCGAGTGCTAATATCACCGCACGGAGGCTTTATACGATATGACCGGCAAGGCGCTCGCGCTTCCCAATTCATCGCTCGTCCTGTCCGGCCCGGTCGGAAGCATCGAAGCCTACATCGCGCACGTTTCGGCGATTCCGGTACTTGGCCGCGAGGAAGAATTCGCGCTTGCGCGCCGATTCCAGGAGCACCAGGACCTCGACGCAGCGCGTGAGCTCGTCCTGTCCCACCTTCGTTTCGTCGTGCACATCGCGCGCGGTTACATGGGTTATGGGCTGCCGGTCGGCGACCTGATCCAGGAAGGCAACGTCGGCCTGATGAAGGCGGTCAAGCGCTTCGACCCCAACATGGGCGTGCGGCTCGTCAGCTTCGCCGTGCACTGGATCCGCGCCGAGATCCACGAGTTCGTGATCCGCAATTGGCGGCTGGTCCGCGTCGCGACGACCAAGGCGCAGCGGAAGCTTTTCTTCAACTTGCGCCGAATGAAGAAGAACCTGGCCTGGCTGTCCGACGAGGAAACCAGGGCCGTCGCCGGCGAGCTCGGCGTCGAGCCCAGCGAAGTGCGCGAAATGGAACGCCGGCTCTCCGCACGCGACCTGTCGTTCGATCCGGCGCCGGATACCGGCGATGACGAGACGAGCGTGTCTCCCTCTCTTTACCTGCCCTCGCCGGAGGCGGATCCCGCCGTCCTGGTCGAGCAGGATCAGTGGGAAGGGGCCATGTCGGATTCGCTCGCGACTGCACTCGAGGGTCTCGACGAACGCAGCCGCGCCGTGATCAGGGCGCGGTGGCTCGCCGAAGACAAGAAGACGCTGCAGGATCTTGCGGACGAATACGGCGTATCCGCCGAGCGTATCCGGCAGATCGAGTCCGCGGCGCTCGGGAAGCTGCGGGGCGCAATGGCCGGCTGACGCGGCAGTCAGGCGACGGCTTGAACCGCCGCTGCGACCGCCTTGTGCATTTCGAGGTCGAGCGGATCCGGCACCAGATCGTCGCCTTTTGCGAGTTCCGCGATCTTCTGCGCCGCGGCCAGGAGCATGGCGTCGGTGAAGCGCGGGGCGCGCGCCGCGAGCGCACCTTTGAACAACCCCGGAAATCCAAGCACGTTGTTGATGCCCTTGCCATCCGCGGCAATCGCTGCGCCGCGCTGAAGCGCGACCGCGGGTTCGATTTCCGGGTCGGGATTCGACAGCGCCAGGACAATCTGGCCTTTCCTCACGGACTCGGGCTTGATCAGGCCGCGGACACCGGTCGTCGCGATGACGATGTCGGATTTCTGCATGATCTCCTCGAGCGATGCGGGTTCGCCGCCCATCGCGATCAGCCTGCGGCGGGCGCCCTCGTCAAGATCCGTTCCAATCACGCGTGCCGCGCCCGCGCGCATCAGGAGCCGCACGATACCGATGCCCGCAGCGCCCAGGCCGATCTGGCCGATGACGCAGGACCCGATCTCCTTTCCGGCCCGGCGTGTCGCGTTGATGGCCGCCGCCAGTACGACGACTGCGGTGCCATGCTGGTCGTCGTGCAGGACCGGATGGTTCAGCCGCGCGCGCAGTCCTTCCTCGATCTCGAAGCAGGCGGGCGCCGCAAAATCCTCGAGTTGTATCGCCCCGAATCCCGACGCGATCGCGGCGATGTGGTCGATGCAGCGTTGCGGGTCCGTTTCGTCGAGCAGGATCGGTACGGCATTGATCCCGATGAGCGTGGCAAAAAGCGCCGCCTTGCCTTCCATGACGGGTAGTCCTGCGAGCGCCCCTACATTGCCGAGTCCGAGCACGGCCGTGCCGTTCGTCACGATTGCGACCGTATTGCCGAGACTGGTGTACTCGAAGGCTTTCGCCGGATCCTTCTGGATTGCCAGGCAGACCCGCGCGACTCCAGGGGTATAGATGTCGCGCAAAATCTGCTGGGTCGTGATCGCGATCGCCGATTGCGTACGGATCTTGCCGCCGCGGTGCCGGTCGAAAACCCGATCGGACTTGCCGACGAAATGGGCGATGGGCAGCGCGTCGATCCGGCCGTAAAGGCTGCGATCCGCCTCTTCGTCCATCTCGAGCGTGATTTCCCAGAGCGTCCGGCCTTGCTCGCGGCGGATCGCCTGGAGATGATCGATCGTGAGCCCGGCATCCGCGACGACCTGCAGCACCCTCGCAAGGCTGCCCGGCTGATGCACGGTTTCGATCATCAGAATCTCGGGTATCTTCACGCGCGGCATGGTACCCGATCGGTAGTACACTAAGCGGTCTGCATTCGTAGGGGAATTGCAATGATCAAGGAACCGAAAGGCTTTGCGCTGGCGGCATTTGCCGCCGTCATTCTCGGCCTGGCCGGCTGCGCCAGCCAGAAGGAGCCGGCCGAACAGGCACTTGCCGCAATCGAAAAGACGTTTGCGGAATCCGGCGCGGAAATACAGAAGTACCTGCCGGAGCGCCATGCAGAAGTGAGCGCGAGCATCGCGTCGCTGCGTGAGGCGATGGCAAAGGAGGATTTCGGGGACGTGGTCTCGGAGGCGGGCTCCGTGCAGGATGCCCTGCGCCGCGCGGTCGCCGAGAGCAGGATCCGCCACGCCCAGGTCCGGGTCGAGATGGAGTCCGAGTGGGCCGAGCTCACGAAGAGCATGCCCGGCATGATCGATGTCGTGGACAAGAAGATCGCGGCCCAGGGCGCCCGGGCGCCGAAAGGCATGGAGAAGGATGCCTGGAAGGCGACCATCGAATCCTACGATGCCGCGCGCGATTCCTGGAGCAAGGCCGCCGCGGAGATCACGAACGCGAATATCGAGGATTCCGTGCTCGCCGCCCGCGCCGCAAAGGCGAAAATCGCGGGCATCATGGAAACACTCGGCCTCAAGGCCTCCTGAGGAGAAGCCGTGCAAAGCTGGAAATTCGTCGCCGCGCTCGCCGGCGTCCTGGCCCTTGCGGCCTGCTCGCAGAAGGACCCGGCCGCGGATGCCATCAGTGCCGCGGAGAGTGCGCTGAACACCGTCCATGAGGATGCGCAGAAGTACGTGCCCGAGCGCTATGCCGAGGTGAAGGCGGAACTCGAAGCCGCGCGCACTGCATTCAACGAAGAGCGCTATGCGGACGCCATCACCGCGGTCAAGGACCTTCCCGCCCACGCGGAACAGCTCGCGAAGGAAGCCGCGGCAGCGAAGGAGAAACGTGTTTCCGAGATGAACGCAGACTGGGCGCGCCTGTCGGGCAGCCTGCCCGGCCTCATGACCGGCATTGGCGCCCGGCTCGACGAGCTCGGCAAGATGCGCCGGCTTCCGGAGGGCATGGACAAGCAGCTCCTCGAAGAGACAAAGGCGGCATTTGCGAGCGCGCAGTCCGCGTGGGAGGAAGCTGGCGCCGCTTTCACCAACAGAGACCTCGAAGCCGCGGTCGGCAAGGCGCGCGATGTCGAAGGCATGGCGCAGGATCTCGTCGCCCGTCTCGGAATGCAGGCCGGGTGAACCGCGAAGCGGCACGGGAAGCGCTGGATGCCCTCGATCTCTACGAGATCGGCGCGTCCCTTTCCGACGAGGAACGCATGGTGCGGGACTCGGTCGCGCGACTCGTCGACGACACCGTCCTGCCCGTCATCCAGAAGCACTTCGAGGACCACACTTTTCCGCGCGATCTCATTCCGGGGATCGCCTCTCTCGGCCTCCTCGGCAGTTCCCTGACCGGATACGGATGCGCCGGCATGAACGCCGTCAGCTACGGGCTCATCTGCCAGGAGCTCGAGCGCGGCGATTCGGGCATCCGCAGCTTCGTTTCGGTTCAGTCGAGCCTCTGCATGTACCCGATCCATGCCTACGGCAGCGACGCTCAGAAGGAGAAATACCTGCCGCGCATGGCGACCGGCGAAGTGATCGGTTGCTTCGGCCTGACCGAACCGCATGGCGGGTCGGATCCTTCAAACATGAAGACCCACGCGAAGCGCCGCGGCCGCGACTGGGTGTTGAACGGCGCCAAGATGTGGATCACCAATGCGCCGATCGCGGATCTCGCGGTCGTCTGGGCGAAGACCGAGGAAGGAATCCGCGGCTTCCTGGTCGAAAAGGGCACTCGCGGATTCGCCGCTCCGGAGATCGAGCGGAAATTCTCGCTGCGTGCCTCGTCCACCGGTGCCCTTTACTTCGAGGACGTGGTCGTGCCGGAGGAAAACGTCCTTCCGGGCAGCACGACCGGCCTGAAGGCGCCACTCTCCTGCCTGACGCAGGCCCGTTTCGGCATCACCTGGGGCGTGATCGGCGCGGCCCAGGCCTGTCTCGCACAGGTCCTCGATTACACGCAGACGCGCGTGCTGTTCGGCCGTCCGCTCGCCGCCAACCAGGCGATCCAGATCCGCCTCGCAGCCATGGCGCGCGGCATCACCTGCGCCCAGCTCCTTTCATTGCAACTTGGCCGGCTGAAGGATGCCGGGCGCATGCATCCCTCGCAGGTCTCGCTCGCCAAGTGGAACAACTGCCGCATGGCGATCGACGTTGCGCGCGATGCCCGCGACATGCTGGGCGGTTCCGGCATCAGTGCCGAGTACGTGCCGATCCGGCACGCACTCAACCTGGAGAGCGTGATTACCTACGAAGGCACGGAAACCATCCACCAGCTCACAATCGGCCGCGAGCTCACGGGCATCAATGCCTTCTAGGGCCACGGCGGCATGGCTCGCGCGTCATGCGCTGGAACAGCTCGGGATCCGTCACACGTTCGGCATTCCGGGCGTTCACAACACCGAACTCTATGACGAGTTCGGCGCGTCGGAGTCGATCACGCCGGTCCTCGTCGCGCACGAGGGCGGCGGCGCATTCATGGCGGATGCGGTCAGCCGCACCGGCGCGGGAGTCGGCACGCTCCTGATCGTGCCGGCGGCCGGCGTGACCCATGCCGCGAGCGGCATCGGGGAAGCCTTTCTCGACGGAATCCCGATGCTCGTCATCGCGGGCGGCATCCGCCGCGACCTCGGCCGCGCGTACCAGCTTCACGACATGGACCAGCACGCGCTGCTCGCTCCGATCACGAAGGGCCGCTGGCGCATCGACCGGCATGCCGACGTCGTCCCGGTCCTCTACGAGGCGTATCGCCTCGCGACCAGCGGCGAGCCGGGGCCGGTGTTCATCGAGATTCCCGTCAACCTGCAGCTGATGCCGGGCGACGCCGGCGACATTCCTGCATTCGCGCCGCCGCCGGCCGCGGGACATCGCGCGAGCGAAGCGGACATCGCGCGGGCGGCGGAACTTCTCGGGCGCGCGAAACGCCCGGGCATTTTCTGCGGCTGGGGCGCGGTGGACGCGGGAAACGGACTGCGGCGGCTCGCCGAATCGCTCGGCGCGCCGGTCGCAACCACGCTCCAGGGTCTGTCCTCCTTTCCCGCGAACCATCCCCTGCATGCGGGCTTCGCACTCGGGCCCGCCGCGGTGCCCGCCTCGGAGAACGCGTTTCGCGACTGCGACTGCCTGCTCGCCGTCGGCACGCGTTTCGCCGAGATACCGACCGGCAGCTACGGCTACGAGCCGCCCGCGGACCTCATCCATGTGGACATCAATCCTCGCGTGTTCGGCGCGAATTACCCGGCCGCAGTCGCGCTCGAGGGCGATGCCTGCGCGGTGCTGGAGGTGCTTGGCGCAGCGCTCGGCGCCGTGCCCGATGCGACCGCCCGGAAAAGCGCCGTGGCCACCCGGATTTCGGCTGACAAGCGGCGTTACCGCGAGGAGTGGCTCGCGCACGATTCCAAGGGCCGCGTGAATCCACAGCGCTTCTTCGATGCGCTCCGCCACCGCTTGCCGGACGATGCGATCGTCGTCGCCGACGATGGCAATCACACCTTCCTGGTCGCGGAGTTGATGCCGATCCTTGCGCCCCGGACCTTCTTCTCCCCGTCCGATTTCAACTCGATGGGCTACTGCATCCCCGCAGTCGTCGGCGCCAAGCTCGCACGGCCCGATCGTGTGGTCGTCGGCATCGTCGGCGATGGCGCGGTACGCATGACGGGCCTCGAAATGTCGACCGCAGTTGCGCAGAAGGCTGGCGTCGTTTGGTTCGTCTTCAACGACGGGGAACTCGCACAAATCGCCCAGGCGCAGGAAACGCCTTACAACCGCAAGACCTGCACCGTGCTTCCGGAACTCGATTTCGAAGCGCTGGCGAAGGCGAATCGCGTCGGATTCCGCCTCATCCGCGACGATTCCGACATCGATCGTATCATCGGCGATGCGCTGGCCTCGGCAGCAAGTGGCGAACCGGTGCTGGTCGACGTGCGCATCGATTATTCCCGGCGCACGCGATTCACCGAAGGCGTAATCCGGACGAATCTGCAGCGCTTCGGGCTCGCCGACCAGGCACGCCTGGTCGGCCGCGCGCTATGGCGGCGCTTGACCGGCTGAACTGCCTGCGACCGGCACGCAATCGACGCCGCCTGCCCGCAGTCGGTTGCACAGCTCGCGCGCCGGGTCCTCCGCGAGCGGACTCGTCCTTAGCCGCCACACATCGGTTTCGAGGTCTTGCGGCGCGAGTACGAGCAACTGCAGGCCGGCGAGCTCCCCGGCGTGTTCGCGGGCGAGGCGCGCAAGGCTCGCGCGCGCAGCGGCCTCGTTCGAGTAGGCGCCAAGCTGGACCGCGAAACCGTCGCGAGCCGGCGGCGTGTCGGCGGGAATGAACGCGACGAGTTGCCGGCGCGCCAGCGGCGCGTGGTGGCCATCCGGCCATTCTCCCAGATAGCGCTGCCAGGCTTCGGGTGTCTTCAGGCGGTTTGCCCTCGCCCAGGCTTCTTCCTCCTGAAGCCGGGCAACCCTTGCGCGCGCATCGGCTGCGTGCGCGCCGGCCGGAAACTGCTCGAGGTATTGCTGGTACGCGGTGATCGAGTTCTCGCGCGCGGCACCCTGCCAACCCGCTTCCTGGCGGCTGCAGGCGGACACGGCGCAGGCAGCGAGGACCCACATGACTATAATTCGCCGCATGCTGCCCACGATCGTCGCACACCGTGGCGACGCAGAACACTTCCCCGAAAACAGCCTGCCGGCCCTCGAAGCCGCCTGGCGGCGCGGCCTGCGCTACGTCGAGTTCGACGTGCAGCTCTCGGCGGACGGCGTGCCCTACCTCATCCATGACGCGAATCTCGAGCGTACGACAGGCGCAGCCGGCGACCTCAGGCTCATGATGTCGGGGCAGCTCGACGGCATCGATGCAGGCGAACCCGCCCGCTTTGGCCGCCTGCACGCCGGCACTTCGCTCCCGAGGCTTGCGGACGCGGTCAAGCTGATGAGCGGGATCCCCGAGGCGAGCGCATTCGTCGAGGTCAAGCGCGCGAGCCTCGTGCACCATGGGCACTCGCATTGCATCGAGAGGATTCTCGCGACGCTCGCGCCGGTGCTCGACCGCTGCAGCCTGATCTCGTTCGACGCGGACGCCTGCCGGCTTGCGCGCACGGCGGCCGGCGTGCCCATCGGCTGGGCGCTGGACGACGATCCGGTCCTCCTGCTGGGAAAACTCGAATCCCTTGGGCCCGAGTTCGTCTTCTGCGATCACCGGCGGCTTCACCCCGGCAGGCCGCTTCCCGCCGGGACCTGGACCTGGGTCGTTTATGAAGTCACCGACGCGGGACTGGCAATCGAACTCCACGGGCGCGGCGTCGAGATGGTTGAATCGATGGCGCCCTTCCGGCTCTCGCAGGCGCTCGCCGCCCGCGACTGCCTGAGCGCATGAGCGGCGCGCTTTACATCGCAATCGACCAGGGCGGGCATGCGACCCGCGCGAGCGCATACGACGCCACCGGGACCCTTGGGGGCGCTGCCCTCGTTACAATCGCGACGCAGCGCAATGCGCTCGGTCACATCGAACACAACCCCGAGGAGATTGTAGCGAGCGTCCGGACGGCGCTTGCCGAACTTGCCCGGATCGTACCGGTGTCGCGCTGGGAAGCCGCCGGTTTCGCCGTGCAGCGTTCGAGTCTCGTCTGCTGGGACGCAATCGACGAGCATGCGCTGTCGCCGGTCATTTCCTGGCAGGACACACGCAACGCCCAGTGGCTCAAGGGCCTCGCGCGCAAGGCAGAGGACGTGCAGCGCCTCACGGGCCTGCCGCTCTCGCCGCATTACGGCGCGAGCAAGCTGCGCTGGTGCCTCGATCATCTTCCGGAAGTCCGCAGCGCCGCCGCGCAGAGCCGGCTGCATGCGGGACCGCTCGCCTGCTATCTCCTGCACCGGCTGCTGCGCGAACGGCCCTTCCTCGCCGACGCGTCGACGGCGGCACGGACGCTGCTGTGGTCACCCTTCGAGCGCGGCTGGTCGGATGAACTTCTCGGGCTCTTCGGCATCCCGCGCGTTGTCCTGCCGCGTGCAACCGGGACGTCCGGCGAATTCGGCACGCTCGACTGTGAAGGCCGGCCGGTTCCGGTCGGCGTCTGCAATGGCGATCAGTCCGTTGTTCCATTTGCCGCGGGTCCGCTCGACCGGGATGCCGCCTACGTCAATCTCGGTACCGGCGCATTCGTGCTTCGCCCGACTGCAGACGCGATGCATGCGCCGCCACTCCTGACCAGCGTGATTCGCGCCGACGCGGAACATTTCGATTTCGCGCTGGAAGGCTCGGTCAACGGCGCGGGCGCGGCACTCGAATGGCTCGAGCATCACCACGGCGCGGCGGCGATTCGCCTGCTTGCGCTACTAGCTGATGAGACGCTTACCGACGATGCGGCGCCTTTCTTCCTGAATGGCGTCGCAGGGCTCGCCTCGCCGTTCTGGCGACCGGACTTCGAGTCCACGTTCGTCGGCGAGGGAACGGACCTGCAGCTGTGCCGCGCCGTGCTCGAGAGCGTGGCCTTCCTGATCAAGGCGAACCTCGACGAGATGGACCGCCACCGGCCGCAGCCCACGCGGCTCGTTGCGAGCGGCGGGCTCGCCGAGAACCGCCTGTTGTGCCGGATGCTCGCCTGCCTTTCCGAATCGCCGGTGGATCGCGGCAGCGATCGCGAGGCGACATCGCGGGGCCTCGCATTCCTGGTCGCCGGCGAGCCCGCCGGGTTCACCGGGCCACCGGTCGAGCGATTCGAACCCGAGTTCGACCCAAGCCTGCTCGCGCGCTACCTCAAGTGGCTCGAGCTGATGCGCGCCGCCGCCGGCGCGTGACGGTCACTCGCGCTCGAGTTCAGAGACAATCCGCCGATCGATCCAGCTCGGCCCCCTGACGGCATCCATGAACCCGCAATGGCCGCCTTGCTGCGTGACCGAGAGCCGCAGCGACCCGGGGCGTGCCAGTCGCTCGAGGTCGTGCGTGAGGATCATCGGATCGTCTTGCGACGTGATGATGTGCGCCGGCGATTCGAGGCTCTCGAGCACCTCTCCCGTGATCGAGTAGCCCCGGAGATAGGTCGCGAGATCGGGATAGTCCGTGTACTTCAGCACCATCTTCTCGGTCATGCCCGTGAGCGACGGATCGTCGACCAGGTCCCCGAAGTCGTAGTGCTCCGGCCATGCGGCCTGCTTCGCCCGCAGGGACCGGCGCCACTTGTACATGAAGTACTGGCTATAGATTGCGGGGCCGCGCTCGAGGGCCTCGAGTGTCGTCGCCGGGTCGAGCACCGGACAGACGGCGACGATGCGCGCGATGCGGATGCCCGCGTCGCGCGCGCGGGCACCGACGCGCAGGCAAAAATTCCCGCCGAGCGAGAAACCGGCGAGCGAAAGGCTGCGGCCGGGATAGAGCGCCTGGAGCCCTGCGATCGCGCCCACGACTTCGGGCAACCGGCAGGAATGGAACAGCTCGCGGTTAAGCGCATGCGTTCCGCCATGGTCACGCAGGTTGAGCCGCAGCACTGAAAATCCGCGCTGGTGGAGAAGCTCTGCGACCGACAGCATGTAAAGCGACTCCGAACTGCCTTCCCAGCCATGTAGCAGGACGGCAAGCCGGCGCGGCGTGGCCGCGGCCGCGGCGGGTGGATCCGCATGCCAGCCCATCAGGCGCACGCCGTCGCCGCAATCGAGAATCAGTTCCCGGCTCGCGGCAATCACCGCAGCCGCGCGCTTTTCGATCGACGCGCGCCGGAATGGCAGGCTCGGCAGAACCGACTGCACGTGACGGTTCGACAGCCAGCGCGGCGGACGGAATTCGGAAGTCAGCTCACTCAAGTGTTATCTGCGTCGCCCCGGGCAGCCTGGTGACGAAGTCGCTCCCCATCAGTCGCGCGGGTGTCGTGAAACCTGCGGGCACATCAGGCTCGAGCAGCCGGCGCGCGATGGCGACGGCGGCATCCGTCGTCACCGTGTAGCCGTTCGGCACCCGCAGGCGCGCGATCACGATTCGTCCCGTTGCGTCCTTTGCCTCGCCCCAGACGTAGACCGGCGTTTTCTCCCTTTCCGCGGCATCAGGTCCCGGCGCACGCTGCCGGATGCGCCATTTCAGGAAGGATTGAACCGCGCTGCGGCGCAGGAGCCAGCCGAAGCGACCGAGGCGGCGTAGCCCTGCAAGTGCCGAGGGCGACACCGGCACATAGACCTCGACATTGCCGATGCCGGTCGTGCGAAAGGCGGTGCTGACGTCGCCCCAGGGTATTGCGGTCGCGAGTTTCGTGCCGGCGCCGAAATCGATGCGGCGCCAGCGCGATCCGAGCGGGATGCACTGCAACTCGCCGTTCTCGCGCACGCGGCTGCCATTCCCCAGGCCTTCGATGCTCGTCGCGGCGGTTCCCCGGCTGAGGGCGCTTCGGCTGTCGAAGCCGAGCGCGAGATGTGTCGCGCCCGGTAGCGCCTTCGCAAGCGCGAGCGCGACGCAATCGGTGGGCACGACGTCGAACCCCACGCCGGGACAGACGAGGATTCCGGCCGCGCGCGCCGCGGCGTCCTGGCCAAACGCGTGCTCGAACACGTCGATCTCGCCGGTGATGTCCGTGTAGTGCACGCGCGCGGCGATGCAAGCCGCCATCATCGGCGCCGCCGTCGCCGAGAACGGCCCGGCACAATGGATCACGACACGGCAATTGGCGAGGGCCGCGACCGTTCTAGCCGGTTCCAGCAGGTTGAAAACTCGATATTCGCAGCCGAGTTCCGTCGCGAGGGTCCGGACGGCCGCTTCCGTCCTTCCCGCCAGCACCGGCGAAAGCCCATCGCGGGCTGCGGTGCGCGCGATCATTTCGCCGGTGTAGCCGTTCGCGCCATAGATCAGCGGACGCGGCTTCATCGTTCGACGATGCTGATCTCGATCCGGTTATTGGACTGCGCCGCGGCGTTCCACTGCCCGGCCGTCGCCTGCTCGATCGCCGGATACGAGACAGCCAGACGTTCGCGCGGCCCGGGGACGAGTTCGAGTCCGATCGCGCCGCCGGTGCGCTGCCGCACGGACGCCGCAAGATTCGCGAAGCCGAGCGGCTGCCGCGATGAGCTGCCGCGCGTGTCGTCGAACGGATTGCCGATCTGCTCGCATTGGGACGCGGGCGACGTCGGCGCGGGGAGCGTATAGCCGTCGTCGCCCGCGCTCGCGAGGCAGAAGCTGCCGGCGTAGGACTCGATCCGGACGACGCCGCTGATTGCCGCGCGCTCGAGCTGGGCAACGAGCGTGCGAATGGATTCGAGTCGCGTCGGGTTCAGTGCCTGTTCGCCGAAGGGAACCGCGAGCACCATCGGGCGGAATCCTTCCTGGCCCGCGGCTTCAGCAGTCGCTTCACCCGCTATTCGCCACTTCTCGATGGCCTGGGTCAGCGTCTCGTTCGATGCCGTGACGGCCTCGAAGGCGCGTTCCGCCTGTTCCGTCGCGACCCGTGCCTGCCAGTAGAGGATCGCAACGACGATGAAGGCGATCAGCGCCGAGGTCGTCGCGAGTACCCAGGGCCAGGGCCGCGAAGTCGCCGCCGGCTCGACTCCGGCCGCCGCCGGCTCCTCATCCTCGGCCGGGACTTTCGGCCGGAGTTCGGCGACGATCCGATGGGTCCAGGTGTCGAGCGTCGAAATGATGAACCGCCGGAGCTCGAGATTCTGCTCCTTGAGTAGGGCCTCGAGGGGCGTGGCGGCAATCGGGGGTGGGCTTTCGCGGCGTACCTCGCCATCGACGGACTCGAGCGCGGACGGCTCGTCATTGCGCCGGTCGGGCAGCAACTGCAGCT
>CAYPQX010000086.1:0-5488 GCA_964412975.1 uncultured Steroidobacteraceae bacterium | reverse complement strand
GGGACCTCGCGCTGCTCGTCGCCTAGACGGCGCGTCTTCTCCGCGAGCCAGCCTGGGAGTTCGATCGGCGGGGTGTCTTCGGCTGCCGACGTGGCCGGGGCCAGCACGCACAACAAGACTAGGCACGCAAACTTTCGCAGGATGCTCATTTCCCTCCCCATCCTGCGGCCGATTGAATGCACGGCACTATCTACAGCTCCGCGCCGGGTGGCCCTACGAACGGTCGCAACTGGTGTCAGCCTGCGGTGAGTATCCGCGCGATGGTCTCGCGGCGGCGGCGGCATGCTTAAGCCAGCGCGACCAGCTCACGCTGGAAAGGAACGCCATCGGCTGGTGGCGCATCCGCTTCGCGCGCGTAGCGATGGCCCGCATAGACCGCCGCGGCGATGGTTGATGGCGCCAGGCAATCGCCGATGCGGGTCAATGAACGGATGCCGGCATCATGCAGCCGGCCGGCATCGGCTGCGAGGTCGTGGTACAGCGAGTCAGTCGGCAGGCGCATGGTGACGAGCAGCACGGACGCGCAAGGTAAGGCCCGCTGCCGGCCGTTTTGGACATGTTGAATGCGCACCTCGCCATTCGCCATCGCCGCGAGGGCATGTTTTTCGATGATGTTGACGCCGATCTCGTAGAGGCGTTCTTCGATCAAGCCCTGCTCCAGCGTGGCGTGGGTCCATTTCGACACATCGGCTGCCGGCGTCACGAGTGTCACGTCCAGTCCATCCTGCCGCAATTTCTCGGCCAGCACGCCGCCGAGATAATAGTAGTCGTCATCGAAGATCACGATCGGGCCTTCAAGACGGCGGCCGGCGAAGACATCCTCCGGCGTGAATACCGCCGCGCCGGTCAGCCCGGAGATCGGCCTGGTGTGCCAGCGTCCGACGCCGTCGCGACGCCAGGTGCCACCGGTGGCCAGGACCACCTTGGGAGATCCGAATTCCAGAATCTCCTGCGCCTCGAGCCGGCTTTCCAGATAAATCTGAACGTTGGCCATCCGCTGAATCTGCTGCACCCGGTAATCGCGAACGCGGCCCCAGGTGGCGAGTCCCGGCATGCGGCTTTCATCAGCGACGCGGCCGCCGAGAATATTCCGCGCCTCGGCCAGCGTGACCTCATAGCCGCGCTGCCCCAGCGCCCGAGCGCATTCCAGGCCGGCGGGCCCGGCGCCCACCACAAGGACATTGTCTTCAGAGCCCCGGGCCGGAATGATTTCCGGATGCCAGCCCTTGCGCCACTCCTCGCCGATGGTGGGATTCTGTGTGCAGCGCATGGGCACGATCGTGAAGTCCGCGGACACGCAGATATTGCAGCCGATGCACTCGCGGATATCGTCGATGCGACCCTCTTCGATCTTGCGCGGCAGGAACGGATCGGCGATCGAGGGCCGGGCTGCACCGATGAAGTCCATCACGCCTCGCCTGATCTGCGAGACCATGGTGTCAGGCGACGTGAATCTTCCGACGCCGACCACCGGCTTGCGAGTGATCTTCTTCACGAAGGAGATGAACTCTTCCTGCGACCCTTCCGGCCCGAAGCGCGAAGGAAGGGAGTCCCGGTGCCACTCGCGCATATTGACGTCCCAGAGATCAGGCAGGTCGGCGAGCATTTCGATGGCATTCCGGGATTCCTCGATGTCTGGCTCGCCGTTCGCTGACAGAAAGTCGACCGTGAGGCGCAGCGCGATCGCGCAGGTGGAGCCCACCGCCTCGTGCGTCTCCTCGAGAATTTCCCGCGTCAGCCGGAGTCGGTTCTCCAGGCTGCCGCCGTACTCGTCAGTGCGTTGGTTGCGCTCCGACGAAAGGAAATCGCCGATGAGCGAACTGCCATTGTGGCAATAGACATAGATGACATCGAAACCCGCCTTGCGCGCCCGTAGCGCCGCATCCCGATGCCAGCGGCGGAAGGCCCTGATGTCCGCCTTGTCCATGGCGCGCGCCTGTGCTGGATAGTCGCCCGCCCAGACGGGCTGATGAGCGACGCCGATCGGTACCTCGCGACTATAGAGGCAGGCATCGCGCGGACCGGAATGGTTTAGCTCGATGGCAGCCAGCGCGCCGTGGGCGTGCACCCCTTCGTTCATGCGCGCGAAAGTCGGGATATCGCGATCATCCCAGAGGCGACCCTCGATCAGCGGCGTCATGTCGCCAGAGGGATGAATATCCGTCTCCTCGGTGCAGACCACGGCCCAGCCGCCTTCGGCCTTCATGCGGCGCATCGCCGCCATGGAACTGGGATAGCTCATGCCCATGCCGTTGCAGTGCGCCACCTGGATGAAGCGGTTCCTGGCCGTTACCGGACCGATACGCACGGGTTCGAACAGAATGTCGTAGCGTGGATCGCGGGGCACGGTTCGGTATCCGGTGATGGAGCAGGTGTTTTCGGCGCTGACGTGGCGGAGTGAACTTCAGCCCGCGGTCAGGACCTGCTCGAAAATTCCGCACGCCCAGTCGACTTCCTCGCGCGTGATGGGCAGGGGAGGGGCGATCCGGATCGTGTTCTCGTGGGTGTCCTTGGCGAGCAAGCCACGATCGCGCAGCAGTTCACAGTAGCGCCGTGCTCCGCCGGCCTCGGTGCGCAGTTCGATGGCGAGCATCAGTCCACGGCCGCGGACTTGGTGCACGACATCGCTGCGTATGCCCTCGAGCCGGGCCTTGAAGTGCGCGCCCTGCCGGGCTGCGTTCTCGATCATCCCCTCCTCGATGAGCACTTTCAGCGCCATGCGCGCCACCGCGCAGGCGAGCG
The DNA here is from genome assembly GCA_964412975.1 of uncultured Steroidobacteraceae bacterium. GTDB lineage: Bacteria > Pseudomonadota > Gammaproteobacteria > Steroidobacterales > Steroidobacteraceae > SCUD01. Next base: position 2,746 of record CAYPQX010000086.1, on the reverse strand, counting down.
GATTGCCGCCGAAGGTACTGCCGTGCTGGCCGGGCTTCAGCACGCCGAGCACCTCGGAGTTCGACAGCACCGCCGAAACCGGATAAAAGCCGCCCGAGAGCGCCTTGCCGATCAGCGTCACATCCGCTTCGATTCCTTCGTGCTCCTCCGCCAGGAGCTTGCCGGTGCGCCCGAGGCCGGTCTGGATCTCGTCGAGGATCAGCGTCACGTTGCGTTCGCTGCAGAGAGCCCGAACGCGGGGGAAGTAGCCTGCCGGCGGGATGATGACACCGGCCTCGCCCTGGATCGGCTCGACCAGGAACGCAACCGTGTTTTCGTTGACTGCAGCGGCGAGAGCGTCGAAGTCGCCGAACGGCACGACGCGAAAGCCGGGCGCGAACGGGCCGAAGCCGCCGCGTGCGTCCGGATCGGTGCTGAATCCGACGATGGCGAGCGTACGGCCATGGAAGTTGTTCGAACACACGATGATTTCGGCGCGTTCCGCCGGCACGCCCTTCACCTCGTAGCCCCACTTGCGCACGGCCTTGACGGCCGATTCGACCGCCTCCGCGCCGCTGTTCATCGGCAGGATCTTGTGGGAGCCCGTGAGTCTCGCGAGATCCTCATAGAGCAGCGCGAGCTGATCGTTGCGAAACGCGCGCGAGGTGAGCGTCAGGCGCTTCGCCTGGTCCTGCATCGCGGCGAGAATCTTCGGATGGCAGTGCCCCTGGTTCAGGGCCGAATACGCCGAGAGGCAGTCCAGATAGCGCTTGCCGTCGGCATCCCAGACCCAGACGCCTTCGCCGCGAACGAGCACCACATCCAGCGGCTTGTAATTGTGCGCCCCGAGGCGCGATTCGAGCTCTATCAGGCTATTGACTGTAAGCGTCATGGCTCGCCCCAATCATACCGGACGGTACCAGCGCCTCGCGACCCGCCGTTCGGCGTTACACTGTGCCCGCCTTGCAGGATTCGAAACGAAAAAAGGTTTCCCTGATCGGCGCGCCGACCGACGTCGGTGCGGGCACGCGTGGCGCGTCGATGGGGCCGGAAGCCCTGCGCGTGGCGCAGCTGCAGGCAATGCTCGAGTCGCAAGGCGTCGAAGTGCTCGACCGCGGCAATCTCCAGGGACCGGCCAATCCGGGACTCCCGCCCGTGGGCGGCTACCGGCATCTCGCGGAAGTCACGGCGTGGAACCGCGCCGTGCATGACGCGTTCCAGGCCGAACTTGCGGCGTCCCGCCTGCCGATCCTGCTCGGCGGCGATCACTCCCTCGCAATTGGATCGATAAGCGCGGCGGCATGCCATTGCCGCACGAGCGGGCGCGAGCTGCGCGTGCTGTGGTTCGATGCGCACGCGGATTCGAATACCAATGTGCTCACCCCCAGCGGCAACATCCATGGCATGCCGATGGCTGTGCTGTGCGGTTACGGTCCGGCGGAGCTCATCGGGATCGGTGGCACGGCACCGATCATCGGGCCCGGCGTCATCCGCCAGATCGGAATCCGCAGCGTCGATCCGGGCGAGAAGCGTTTCGTGCACGAGCTCGGGCTGGAAGTTTTCGACATGCGCTACATCGACGAAATGGGCATGCGACAGACGATGCAGGCGGCCCTGGCCGGCCTCGATCGCAACACTCATCTGCATGTGAGCTTCGATGTCGACTTCCTCGATCCCGACATCGCGCCGGGGGTGGGTACGACCGTGGCGGGCGGACCGTCCTATCGTGAATCACAGCTGTGCATGGAAATGGTTGCCGACACCGGGCTGCTGGGGTCGGTCGACATCATGGAGCTCAATCCCGCCTTCGACCTGCACAACAGGACCGCGGAGGTTGCCGTTGATCTGCTCGGCTCGCTGTTCGGCAAGAGCACGCTCATGAGGCGGACGTACGATTAGGTTCGCGCCACCCGGCTCGGGAAGCCGTAGTTCAATAAAAACAAGGCCTTGGGGCCGGCCCGGCATGGATTGCACCCCGGCTTGACGGCATAAAGCGCCGGTATCTACAATCGCGGGCCTTTTCGGCCCCCGCCCCGCTACACGGGCGGGGCGGAATCGCAGAAAAACAGGTATCCGGGCCGCCACAGGGCGGCCCGGCGTTTCATGCGTCCGGTAATCCAGCCGGAGCGGGGAAGTAGGGATGGTATGTCGACGACCAACCAGTTGATCCGTGGCGGCCGCCTGGCGGCCACCTATAAGTCCAAGGTGCCGGCGCTGCAACGCTCGCCGCAGCGCCGCGGCGTCTGCACGCGCGTCTACACGACGACGCCGAAGAAGCCGAACTCCGCGCTCCGCAAGGTCTGCCGCGTGCGCCTGACGAACGGCTACGAAGTCACGAGCTATATCGGCGGCGAAGGCCACAATCTCCAGGAACACTCGGTGGTGATGATCCGTGGCGGTCGCGTGAAGGACCTTCCTGGCGTCCGCTACCACACGGTCCGGGGCACGCTCGACTGCGCCGGCGTCGGCGACCGCAAGCAGAGCCGCTCCAAGTACGGCGCCAAGCGCCCGAAGAAATAAAGAGCAGGGGTAAGATTCATGTCCCGTCGTACATCCGCGCCGACACGCGTCGTGCTCCCGGACCCGAAGTTCGGAAGCGAGATGCTGGCCAAGTTCATGAACATGGTCATGACGAGCGGCAAGAAGTCCGCCGCCGAGCACATTGTCTACGGCGCGATCGACCGCATTGCGGAGAAGACCGACCGTCGCGGCGACGCGGCGCTCGAACTGCTGTCGGCCGCGCTGGAGAACGTGAAGCCGGCGGTCG
>CAYPQX010000085.1:0-5904 GCA_964412975.1 uncultured Steroidobacteraceae bacterium | reverse complement strand
CCGCGACCGAGGCCAGCGCCAGCAGCAGAATCAGCGGCGCCGCGCGTATCCTCCCCATCCCGTCACTGTAGCCGATTAAAATCGGCCGGGATGGAACGCAAGACTGACTACATCGACGCCGACGGCTACCGCGCCAACGTCGGCATCATTCTCATGAACGACGACCGCCAGGTCTTCATCGGCGGCCGCGTGGGTGCGCGTGGCTGGCAGTTCCCGCAGGGCGGCATCCGGCGCGGCGAGCAGCCGGAGGAGGCCCTGTACCGGGAGCTTGCGGAGGAAGTGGGCCTCAGGCGCAGCCAGGTCGAGGAGATCGCGCGGACGAAGAACTGGATCCGTTACCGCCTGCCGCCGCAATTCGTCCGCCGCGATTCGAATCCGTTGTGCATCGGCCAGAAGCAACGCTGGTTTCTGTTGCGCCTCGGCACCGAGGACTCGGCGCTCCGATTCGATTCCACCGAGCAACCGCCGGAATTCGACCGCTGGCGCTGGGTCGACTGGTGGGACGCCGTGCGCGACGTCATCTATTTCAAGCGCCGCGTCTATTCGCGCGCGCTGCACGAACTCGGCGCACACGCGTTCCCGGAGGGGCTGCCGGCCTACCCGGACTGGTGGGATGAGCGCATGGGTTCCGGCCGCCGGGGCGGGCCGGAACCGGACGCATGATTCAGAACGGCCGCACGACCGCGAGCAGGACGATGCCGATGAGGAGTAGCGACGGCACCTCGTTGAACCCGCGGTACCAGCGCTCGCTGTGCGAATTGCGGCCGGCGGCGAAATCGCCGATGAGCCGCGCGATCCAGGCGTGATAGGCGACGAGCAGGGCGACGAGCGCGAGCTTGACCTTCATCCAGCCGGTCGCGAGCAGCGAGGGGTCCATGACGAGGAGCCACAGCCCGAAGGCCGCCGTCAGCACGCCACCAATCGTCATGATCGCGAACAGGCGTCGTTCCATGATGCGGAACCGCTCGTCACCGGCGGGGTCGGTCGTCAAAGCGTGATATACGAAGAGTCTCGGCAGGTAGAAGAGTCCGGCGAACCAGGTCACCATGAAGATCACGTGCCAGGCCTTGATCCAGGGCATTCATCCGCACTCCTGTACCGGCGCCGATTCTAGCGACGGTTCCTGCCATTGAGCGAAAAATCCGAAAAGCAGGGGCTGCGCTTGCGCATCGTGCTTGTCGTGGTCGCGGCGCTCGCGCTCGGCTACGCGGGATTCGAAATCGGGCGCTCGAGCGCCGGTTACTTCGCCGCAAAGGCCATGATCGAGCGCCTCGAGCTCGGAAAGCGCAACCAGGCGCTCGAGGAAGAGAACAAGGCGTTGCGGCACCGGGCTGCGGTTGCCGAGGTTGGCCAGCGCGTGGACCGGCAGGCGCAATCGGATACGCAGCACATGATGGGTGAGCTGCAGGCGGAAACGGCGCGGCAGAAGCAGGAACTCCAGTTCTACCGCGGCCTGGTCGCACGTCAGTTCGGTGCCGGGACGCTTCGCGTGCAGGAATTGCGGATCCGGCCGGAAGAGGAAGAGCGGCGATACCGCGTGCTCATCACGCTCGTGCAGGCAGCGACCCGCGACACGATCGCGAACGGCACCGTGACTTTCGCCATCGAGGGGCAGCAGGGAAAGGCGCCGCTTACCCTGGCGCTCGCGGACATCGAGATCGACAAGCGCCGCCAGTTCCCGTTTTCGCTGCGATTCTTCCAGCAGATTGAAGTGCCGATCGAATTGCCACTGGATTTCCGGCCCGAACGCCTGCATGTCGAGTACCGGCTCGGGCGAAACCCGGAGCCTTCGCGCCAGACGTTCGACTGGCGCGTCGCGGGCGAGGGCGAAGCGCCCGCGCTTTGACCCGACACCATCGCGGGCCTACAATCGAACCGCGAATTTTTTCTTTGCGGATTAGGGATTTATGGTCGACGAAACGCCGGATTCCGGGGCTCTTGTCTTCACGGATGCCGCTGCCCGAAAGGTCGGCGAGCTGATCCGCGAGGAAGGCAATCCGAACCTCAAGCTGCGCGTGTTCGTCTCCGGCGGCGGCTGCTCCGGATTCCAGTACGGCTTTACCTTCGACGAGAAGATCGAGGAGGGCGACGCGGAGATTCCGAACCAGGGCGTGTCGCTCCTGGTCGACCCGCTGTCCTTCCAGTATCTCGCGGGCGCCGAGATCGACTACCGCGAGGATCTCGAAGGGGCGCAGTTCGTGATCCGCAACCCGAATGCGACGACGACCTGCGGCTGCGGGTCGTCTTTCTCGACCTGAGGGGGTTCAGCGCCCGGCGCCGCCGGTGCTGCTGGGAGTCGTTCCTGCAACCATGACGGCAGATCCCGCCGGCGCATCGAGCCGCGCGAGCAGCGGCGTGGTTTGCGCCGTGAAATCGGCCATCAGGCTGGCCGGAATCGGATCAGCCTTGGCAACCGTGACACGGGCAGGATTCTTGTGCACGCCGTTGACGCGGTATTCGTAGTGCACGTGCGGCCCGGTCGCGAGGCCGGTCATGCCGACGTAGCCGATCACCTGGCCCTGCGCGACGCTGTCGCCGACCGAGAGGCCGCGCGCGAACCGCGACATGTGCCCATAGAGCGTGGTGACGCCGCCCTTGTGCGCCAGCACGACGGCATTTCCGTAGCCGCCGTTGCTGCCGCGGCTGACGATACGGCCGGCGCCGGCGGCCTTGATGGGCGTACCCGTAGGCGCGGCGAAGTCGATTCCTTTGTGCGCGCGTACGCGGTTCAGGACCGGGTGGCGCCGCGCCAGGTTGAAGCCCGAGCTGATGCGCGCGTAATCGACCGGATAACGAAGGAACGCCTTGCGCACCGGGCGCCCGTCCGGCGTGTAGTAATCGGCGCGGCCTTGTGGCGAAACGTAGCGCACTGCCCGATAGGTGCGGCCGGCATTGACGAATTCGGCGGCAAGGATGTCGCCGTCGCGGACGAATTCGCCATCTTGGAATTGCTGCTCGTGCGCCACGACGAAGCTGTCTCCCGGGCGCACCGAGTTGACGAAATCGATGTCGTACTTGAAGACGTCGGCGAGCGAAACCGCGAGCCGGTCCGTGCCGCCGGCCGAATTGACGGCGACGTATAGCGAACTGTCGACCGTGCCGCGGAGCATCCGCTCGTCGGTTTCGAGAGGGTTTTCGACGATGTTCGCGCTGAAGCCTTCCTCCGCGCGCGTGACGGAGAGCGTCGCGGTCTCGTTGATGCGCCGGGTCAGCGACTTGATCTCGCCGTCGAGATGGGTGAGCTGGATGACGTCGCCCGGGCGGATCATGTCGAGGCTCTTGCGAACGTTCGGCAGGGTCCGCAGTTCCGCGAGATCGGAGAGATTGAACTGCATGCCGCGAAAGATCTGGTCGAGCGTGTCGTTGCGGCCGATCGTGATCGCGACGAACTCGAAAGGCGTCGAGGTGGCCACGCCCTCCGCCAACGGTGCTTCCGCGGTCGGGGAAAACAGAGCATCGATCGACGGATCCGGCAACGGATTTTCGACCTGCGAGCCGGCGGCGGAAAGAATTGCTCCCGCGACGACGACGGACGCGATCACGCCGAACCGGCGCGGTTCTGCACTGGCAACGGCCTGTGCGGCGGCCTTTGCAAAGAAGGGTCGTGTCACCCGCGGGCATCCCTGGGGAGCTGGACCTAAGACGGTAAATCAATGCAGGAAGAAACGTCAACCCATTGATTGGGCGGCCTTTGTATTACGTCACAGATATCGGCCAGAATTGCCGCCTTGCCGCGGGAAACAGCCGGCAATGGGGGGTCGATGCTTCCGCCGGCACAACAAATCGACGAATTGCGCCACGGCGCCTCGGAACTCCTCACAGACGCCGATCTGCTGCGCAAGCTCGGGCGCGGAAAGCCCCTCCGCGTCAAGGCGGGTTTCGATCCGACCGCCCCCGACCTCCACCTCGGCCATACGGTGCTCATCAACAAGATGCGCCAGTTCCAGCAGCTGGGGCACGAGGTCATTTTCCTGATCGGCGACTTCACGGGAATGATCGGGGACCCCTCCGGCAAGAATGCGACCCGGCCGCGCCTGACGCCCGAGGAAGTCCAGGCCAATGCGCGCACCTATCAGGAGCAGATTTTCAGGATCCTCGACCCGGACAAGACGGTCATCGAATTCAATTCACGCTGGTTCGGCCAGATGAGCGCCGCCGCAATGATCGAGTTGTCGGCGAAGTACACGGTCGCGCGGATGCTGGAACGCGACGATTTCTCGAAGCGCTACAAATCGGGCCAGCCGATCGCCGTGCACGAGTTCCTCTACCCGTTGGTACAGGGCTACGACTCGGTCGCGCTCAAGGCCGACGTGGAACTCGGCGGCACGGACCAGAAATTCAACCTGCTGGTCGGCCGTTCGCTGCAGGCGGATTACGGGCAGGAACCGCAGGTCGTGCTGACGATCCCGCTCCTCGAGGGCACCGACGGCGCGCAGAAAATGTCGAAATCCCTCGGGAATTACATTGGTATTGATGAACCGGCAGCCGACATGTTCGGCAAGCTGATGTCGATTTCCGACGACCTGATGTGGCGCTATTTCGAGCTCCTGTCCGCGCGCCCGCTCACGGAGATCCAGAAGCTCCGTGCGGCGGTCGAGGGCGGGCGGAACCCGCGCGATGCGAAGTTCGAGCTCGCGGTCGAGATCGTCGATACCTATCACGGCAAGGGCGCGGGCGCGGCCGAGCGCGACCGCTTCATCGCGCGCTTTCGCGACGGTGCGCTGCCCGAGGACATCGTGGAGAAGACGCTCGCCTGCCAGGGCGCATCGGCCAAGCTCGCGAACGTATTGAAGGACGCGGGCCTTGCCGCGAGTGCGACGGCGGCTTACCGCCTGATCGAGCAGGGCGCGGTCCGGGTCGATGGCGAGCGAGTCGGGTCGCAGGATGCGGTCCTGGACGCCGGATCCACCTATCTTTTGCAGGCCGGAAAACGCGGTTTTGCCCGCGTCACGCTAAGAAAATCCTGACAGGCCGCGGCGGCCGTTGACTCCCGGCAACGGGGGGATATACTGCGCGGCCCCGATCTCGGGCGGTCCTGGTAAAGGACGGCCCGGGCGGGTTCGTGCGGCATGGCATTTATGTTGTACGGCCCCCTGACCCGGGGTAAAATACGAGGTCGTCCCTGACGCTTTGCCGGCAGGGAGTTCTTTAAAAAATTGCAGGTAATTTGTGTGGGGACTCGCGTCAGGTTGTCCAGCAATGGGCGCCACTGCGAGTAACCAAGCGTCCAGCGGTCCGGGTCAAACCGGATCTTGTTTGGAGTTTGGATCTCGCTTCAGCTCAAACCATTGAACTGAAGAGTTTGATCCTGGCTCAGATTGAACGCTGGCGGCGTGCTTAACACATGCAAGTCGTGCGGTAACAGGCGTAGCAATACGTGCTGACGAGCGGCGAACGGGTGCGTAATACATGGGAATCTGCCTTTTAGTGGGGAATAACCCGGCGAAAGCCGGGATAATGCCGCATAAGATCTTCGGATGAAAGCGGGGGATCGTAAGACCTCGCGCTGATGGATGAGCCCATGTCGGATTAGCTAGTTGGTGAGGTAACGGCTCACCAAGGCGACGATCCGTAGCTGGTCTGAGAGGATGGCCAGCCACACTGGGACTGAGACACGGCCCAGACTCCTACGGGAGGCAGCAGTGGGGAATATTGGACAATGGGCGAAAGCCTGATCCAGCGACGCCGCGTGTGTGAAGAAGGCCTGCGGGTTGTAAAGCACTTTCGGTGGGAACGAAATATGCCGGGCTAATATCCCGGTAGGCTGACGTTACTCAATGAAGAAGCACCGGCTAACTCTGTGCCAGCAGCCGCGGTAATACAGAGGGTGCGAGCGTTAATCGGAATTACTGGGCGTAAAGCGCACGTAGGTGGCGACGTAAGTCGGGTGTGAAATCCCCGGGC
>CAYPQX010000084.1:0-6210 GCA_964412975.1 uncultured Steroidobacteraceae bacterium | reverse complement strand
CGTGTTCTGTTTCGTCGGTTCCTTCGGCCATGTGTACCGGCTCCGGCTCGTCTGCGAGGCCGCTGCAATCCTCGAAAAGCAGGGCTTTCGCGACGCGCATTTCGTGCTTGCGGGCGACGGTGAGCAGTACCCGGAAGTCGCGGAAGCCGCGCAGTCACTCGGCAATCTCACCGCCACCGGCTGGTTGGGCGCGAGCGACGCGGATCGGCTGATGTCCATTTCCCAGGTGGGTCTCGCGCCCATCCGGCAGATGCCTGGCTGCGTTCCGAACAAGATCTTCGAGTACTCGGCGGCAGGCCTGCCTATCCTGTCTTCGCTTGAGGGCGAGACCGCGGAAATCCTGACAAAGCATCGAGCGGGCCTGACGTATGCGCCGGAGGACCGGGAGGGGTTCCTTTCGCTCGTGACCCGTCTCACGACGGATGAGCGTCTGCGCCGTGAAATGGCGCAGAATTCGGCCACCCTGTTCGAGCGGGAGTTTCGGGCGGCCCGGATCTACGATGAATACGTCCGTCATGTCGAATCCATCGCACGCGCCCGGGCGCATTGACCTCGCCGCAAAGCGGCTCTTCGATGTCGCTTCATCCGCGATCGCTCTGATCGCGCTGTCCCCCTTGTTGCTCGCCATCGCCGCCGGCGTGAAGCTGACGTCGCCGGGTCCGGTCTTTTATCGCGGTGTTCGTACCGGCCGCCACGGCAAGCCGTTCCGGATCCTGAAATTTCGCACGATGGTCGTAGACGCCGCGGAAAGCGGCGGCCCGTCCACCGGACAGGATGATCCCCGTGTCACCCGCTTCGGCGCGTTTCTCCGCCGGTTCAAGCTGGACGAATTGCCGAATCTATTCTGCGTGCTGTTCGGGCAGATGAGCATCGTGGGCCCGCGGCCGGAGGTTCCGCAGTACACGAGCCTCTACCAGGGCGAGGAAAAGCTGATTCTGACAGTGAGGCCCGGCATTACCGACCTGTCTTCCATCCGGTTCATCGACCTGGCCTCTCATATCGGGGCCGAGAATGTCGATGCTGCCTTCGAATCCCGTGTCCTGCCGATCAAGAACCGCCTGCGCGTCCAGTACGTAAAGGAACGGAGCTTCTGGATCGACATGAAGATCATCGCCAGCACTCTCCTCAGGCTCTTCGGAATCGCACGCTAGTGCAGTACGTCTCCCTCCCGCGGGCGGGCGCGTCCGTGTCGCGCATTGCCGTAGGCTGCGAGCAGCTCGGCGGCACGGACTGGGGCGCTTACGACCGCGAGGAAACGATCCGCGCTGTCGCGCGCGCGGCGGATCTCGGGATCAATGCGTTCGATACGGCGGATGTCTACAGCCTCGGAGAGTCGGAAAGGTCCCTCGCGCGCGCGCTCGGCCCGAGGCGTCACGACATGTTCATCGTGACGAAGGGTGGTGTCCGTTGGGAGCTGCCGCCCGGCGAGAAGCGTGCACGGACCTCCTTCGATCTCAGCCCGGCCTATCTCCGGCAGGCGCTCGAGGATTCGCTCCGCCGCCTCGACATCGACTCGATCCCGCTGTATCTCCTTCACGCGCCCGACTGCCACGTGCCGCTCGAGGAATCACTCGAAGCCATGTCCAGGTTGAAGGAGGCGGGCAAGATACATGCGATCGGACTCTCCAACTTCGCCTTCGCCGACATCCGTCGTGCGGATGAGCTCGCCGAAATCGCTGCGGTTGAACTCCGTTACAACCTGATCGAACGCGGCGCAGAGACGCTACTTTTTCCGTGGTGCAGGGAGCGCGGCATCGGCATATTCGCTTATGGCCCCCTCGCGGAAGGCCTGCTCACCGGGAAGTATTCGGCCGCAAGCCGCTTCGAAGCGAGCGACCGGCGCAGCCGGCTGCCGCATTTCCAGGGGGACGCGCTCGAGCGAAACCTCGAAATCGTCGAGAATGTCAAACGGCTTGCTGCCGATCATTCGAAAACCGCGGCGCAGATTGCGGTAAATTGGGTACTCTCGCGCGATGCGGTGACGTCGGCGGTGGTCGGCGTCAAGAGCGTGAACCAACTCGAAGAAGTGGCGGGGAGCACCGGATGGTCAGTCGATCCACGGTCATTCGATGACTGAGTTCAAGTCCGACCTCGGCGGACTCGCGAATCCGTCGTTGCATCAGGACCCGCTCGATGTCGCGGGCGTCGATCCGAAGACGCTTCGGAAATTCCTCGGTGACATGCTGACGATTCGCCTTGCGGAAGAGGCGATCGGCGCGCTCGTGGAGGAGGGACTGGCCAGGACGCCGTGCCATCTCGCGATCGGCCAGGAAGCGGTCGCGGTCGGAACCTCGGCTTCGCTGAACCGCCGGGACCACGTGTTCGGCGGCCATCGCTCACATTCGCACTTGCTGGCCCTCGGCGGCGATCTTTTCGGCCTGATCGCGGAGATCCTCGGCAAGGCGAGCGGTGTTTCGCGCGGTATGGGCGGCTCGATGCACCTCTACGCTCCATCGGTCGGTTTCCGGGGTTGCGTGCCGCTCGTCGGCGCGACGATCCCGATTGCGGTCGGTGCCGCGCTCGCAGCGCGCCTCGATGAGAAGGGTGCAATCGCAGTCAGCTATTTCGGGGACGGCGCCGCGGAGGAGGGCGTATTTCACGAATCGCTGAACCTGGCGGCGGCCCGGCGCCTGCCGATCCTCTTCGTGTGCGAAAATAACCTGTTTTCGAGCCATCTCGATATCCAGCTGCGTCAGCCGAGCGACCGCATCGCGCGCTTCGCCGAGGCGCATGCGATCCGCTCCGCCACGGTGGACGGCAACGACGTCCTCGCCGTTGCTGCATCCGCGGCGACGCTCGTCGCGCATGCACGGGAAGGGCGGGGGCCCGCTTTTCTCGAAGCGGTCACCTACCGGCATCGCGGCCACGTCGGCCCGAAGGATGACATCGACGTCGGTGTCCGCCGGACGATGAGCGAACTCGCCAAATGGAAGCGCCGCGATCCGATCCTGCGGCTCCTGGCCGGCATGCAGTCACGCCAGCTGATCGACGATGCGGGCTTCGAAACGCTGCGAGGCGAGATCCGGCGGAAAATCGCCGATGCCCGGACCAAGGCTGAATCGGCCCCGTATCCCGAGGCCTCCGCACTGCTCGGCGCGGTCTTTCGGAGCGTCGATGAGCGCCGCTGAAGAAACAGGCTACGGTGAGGCGATCTGCCGCGGATTCGAGCACCTGCTCGCGAACCACCCCGAAGTGTTCGCAATCGGGCAGGGCGTCTGGAGCCCTTGGTACGTCGGGAACTCGATGACCGGCCTCGACGAAAAGTTCGGGCGGGAGCGTGTCATCGACACGCCGGTGTCGGAACTCGCCTGCACCGGCGCGGCGATCGGCGCCGCCCTGTGCGGCTATCGCCCGATCGTGATTCACCCGCGGATGGATTTCATGCTGCTCGCGGTGGATCAGATCGTGAACCAGGCGGCGAAGTGGTCGCACATGTTCGGTGGACAAATTGCGCCGGCGATCACGATCCGCGCGATCATCAATCGCGGCGGCGAGCAGGGCGCGCAGCATTCGCAGGCCTTGCACGCCTGGTTTGCGCACATCCCCGGTCTTCGCGTCGTGATGCCGTCGACGGCCGAAGACGCGCGGGATCTCCTGGTCTCGAGCGTGCTCTGCGACGATCCGGTGATGTACATCGACGATCGATGGCTCTATGGGCGCAAGTCGGTCCTGAAGGAGATCGAGGAACGTCCGCTCGCAGGCGTTGGCCCCGTCATCCGCCGGCGCGGCACCGACGTGACGCTTGCGGGTGCGGGGTACTCGGCCTGGCTTTGCGAGGAAGCGGCGCAGACCCTCGTTGCCGATGGCATCGACGCGGAAGTCATCGACATACGCGTGCTGAATCCATTCGACCCGGCGCAGATCCTGGAATCGGTCAGGCGCACGGGCGTGCTTTGTGTCGTCGACGGCGGCTGGGGTCCGGCGGGATTCGCTGCCGAAGTGATCTCTTCGATCGTCGAGTCGGTCAATCCTCACATCCTCAAGCGCGCGCCGGTCCGGATCACCCTGCCGTTTGCACCGGCGCCCGCAAGCCGCGCACTGGAATCGACCTACTACCCGACTGCAGACACTGTCGTCGCAGCGATCCGCAAGCTGCTCTCATAGCCGCCCTGCCACGCGGCCGGCGGAACTCGACTCGCGGAATCCGGTCAACCCGCACAGCCCCCGAGCGTTGCAGGTCGAACTGGCGTAAACTTCGCGCCGCAGGGCATTGAGGCAAAAAAGAATGGATCGACCGAAAATCGAGCCGCGTGTCTTCGCATCCCCGCGGAACCGGCTCGTCAGTCTGATGCTCGGCTGGCCGAGGCAAACCAAGCGCATCCTGATGGTGCTTGCGGACCTGATCGTGGTGCCCGCGGCCCTCTGGGCGGCATTTGCCCTGAAATTCGATTCACTTTCCGAAGGGTTCGATCGTAACCCATTGTTTTATATAGGCGTTGCGGCCGCCAGCACGCTGATCTTCGCCGGCAGCGGACTTTACCGCGCCGTGGTCCGTTTCATCGGCGTTCGCGTGCTCCTGTCGGTCCTGGCAGGCGTTACGGGCTCGGCCATCGTGCTCTGGATCCTGAGTTCGGCCATTCCCGCGATCCCGTCCGTTCCGTTTTCCGTTGCGGCGATCTTCTGGCTGCTCGCGCTCGTCTGGGTGACCGCAACGCGGTTGATCGCCCGCTGGCTCCTGACGCCGTTCGAGATCAATGGCACCCGTGTCGTGATCTACGGGGCAGGCGACGCCGGCGCGCAGCTTTCGATGGCGCTCGCCTCGGGCCGCCAGTTCGTGCCGCTGGCCTATGTGGATGAGAAGCGTTCCCTCCAGGACACGCTCATGAATGGCATCCCGGTCATACCGCCCGAGGACCTCGCGGAATTCGTGAGCCGCTACCGGGTCGAGCGCATCCTGCTCGCGGTCCCGTCGGCCTCGCGCCGGCGCAAAGCCGAGATCCTTCGGCGGCTCGAATTGCTCAATGTTCACGTGCAATCGGTTCCAGCCTTCAACGACGTCGTGACCGGGCGCGCCCGGGTGGACGAGCTCCGTGAAATCGACGTCGCGGACCTGCTCGGGCGTGATCCGGTCCCGCCAGATACGGAGCTCCTCGACGCATCGATCCGCGGCAAGTCGGTGATGGTCTCGGGCGCAGGCGGCTCCATCGGCTCGGAGCTGTGCCGCCAGATCGTGCTGCTGGCGCCGAAGCAGATGGTGCTGTTCGAGAATTCCGAGATCGCGCTCTACAACATTGAACGCGAGCTCCAGGACATCGTCGACAGCCGCAAGCTCGACGTCAAGATCCACGCTTTGCTCGGCAATGCGCACCACAAGTACCGTGTGCGCGACGTGATGCAGGCGTTCCGCGTACAGACCGTGTATCACGCGGCAGCGTACAAGCACGTGCCGATCGTCGAGCAGAATCTCGTCGAGGGCGTGCACAACAACGTATTCAGCACCTGGCACGCGGCGGAAGCGGCGCTCGAGGTCGGCGTCGAGACCTTCGTGCTCGTCTCGACCGACAAGGCAGTCAATCCGACAAACGTCATGGGCGCGACCAAGCGGCTCGCCGAGATCGTGCTGCAATCGCTGCAGACGCAGACGACGCGCACGCGTTTCTGCATGGTGCGGTTCGGCAATGTGCTCGGCTCCTCGGGATCGGTCGTGCCACTCTTCCAGGAACAGATCCGTCGCGGCGGGCCGGTCACCGTCACGCACCGCGAAGTGCGCCGCTTCTTCATGACGATTCCGGAATCGGCGCAGCTCGTGCTGCAGGCAGGCTCCATGGGAACGGGCGGCGACGTCTTCGTGCTCGACATGGGCCAGCCTGTCGAGATCGACGAACTGGCGCGCCGCATGATCAAGCTGACGGGACTCACCGTGCGCGACACCTCGAATCCGGAGGGCGACGTCGAGATCGAGTATTCGGGTCTGCGGCCGGGCGAGAAGCTTTACGAAGAACTCCTGATCGGCAGCAACGTGACCGGCACCGAGCACCCGATGATCATGCGCGCGATCGAACCCTCGCCCTCCTGGGAGGAGGCGCGCGAACTCCTGGTCGAGCTTGCGATCGCGGTCAATCGAATCGATTGCCGCCAGGTCATGGCCGTCCTCGAAAAAGCCGTCAGGGAGTACCGCAGCTCCCCGGTCATCCACGATCTCGTCTTCAGCCAGCAGCCGACCCCGCCGGACGTGCCTCGCACGGCCGACCCGAAAGTCGCCGTCCTCAC
>CAYPQX010000083.1:0-3587 GCA_964412975.1 uncultured Steroidobacteraceae bacterium | reverse complement strand
CGCAGGTTTCCGCATCAGTAGCGGATCAGCGCCGATCCCCAGGTGAATCCGCCACCGAACGTTTCCAGCAACAGCAACTGGCCGCGATGCACGCGGCCGTCACGCACTGCCGTGTCGAGCGCGAGCGGGATTGAAGCCGCCGACGTGTTGCCGTGGTCCTGCACGGTCACCACGACCTTCTCCATCGGCAGGTCCAGCTTGTCGGCGGCCGACTGGATAATGCGCAGGTTGGCCTGGTGCGGAATCAGCCAGTCGATCTCGCTGCGCTCGATGCCATTCTTCGCGAGTGTCTCGTCGACGAGGCGCGACAGCGTGCGCACGGCGACCTTGAACACTTCGTTGCCGAGCATCTTGAGACCGTCGGTCGAATTGTTGCGGAGCTTGTCGAAGCCGCTAGATACGCCGTACGGAAAGAACAGGAGGTCCTTGTACTTGCCGTCGGAATGCAGATGCGTGCCGATGATGCCGGGCTCGTCCGCCGGCGTGAGCACGACGGCGCCGGCACCGTCGCCGAACAGCACGCAGGTGGCCCGGTCCGTCCAGTCGACGAAGCGCGACAGGCACTCGACGCCGACCACCAGCGCGCATTTCGCTTCGCCGAGCTTCACGTACTTGTCGGCGATCGACAGCGCGTAGACGAAACCGCTGCAGGCGGTCTCCAGGGAAAACGCCGGGCAGCCATGGATGCCGAGCCGATCCTGGAGGAGCGTGCCGGTGTTCGGGAAGATGAGATCGGGCGTGGTGGTGCCGACCACGATGAAGTCCACGTCGGCCGGCGTCAGCCCTGCCGCTTTCAGCGCCCGCCGTGCCGCATGCTCGGCGAGCGAGGAACTGGTTTCATCGGGTCCCGCAATGTGCCGGCGCTCGATGCCGGTGCGCGTGCGGATCCACTCGTCCGTCGTGTCGATGCGCGACTCGAGATCCTTGTTCGTCACGACGTTTTCCGGCAGGTAGCTGCCGGTTCCGGCGACGCGCGAGTAACGCATTATCGTGTGCCCAATGTCAGCGCCCGTGGCGCAGGGTTCATTCCTGACCTGCGTCCTCGACCGGGACTTCGATCACCTTGCGTCCGCGATAGAAGCCGTCACGGCTCACGCGATGGCGCAGGTGGGTCTCGCCCGTCGTCGGATCCTTCGACAGCGCCGGCTTGGTAAGGCGGTCGTGGGAGCGATGCATGCCGCGCTTCGACGGAGTCTTGCGGCTTTTCTGTACAGGCATGGAAAATCATCTCCGGTTCAGTGTTTCAGCAAATCCTTCAGTCCTGCGAAGGGCCGCCGGGTTTCCGCCGGTCCTTCGCCTGCCGGCGTGGCCATTGCCTGCAACGGCAGCTCACAAGTTTCACCCGGAGCATGCAGCGCGACCAACGGCAACGACAACAGCAATTCGTCCTCGACCAGCGCGGCCAGTTCGACCCTCTGAGGGTCTCCGGCAATCGCCTCGTGTTCCGCCGGCAGCTCCGGCGTCTCCTCCGGTGCGAACACCAGGCGCACCACCGACTCCAGCCTGCGGCGGACCGGCCCCAGGCAACGCTGGCAGGTCAGCACAACCGCCGCTTCGACCTCCAGGGCGGCTGCCGGTAAACCGTCCTGCAGACGAAACACCGCTCGCACCGCGGCCGTTCCGGCAGGTTCCGCCAGCCGGTCGCGCAAACGCGCGAAGCCGGCAATCGGAAAATTCCTTTCGAGGACCGCCCCGCTCTGCGCCAGGCCGAGCGCATCGAGCGGCCGGTCCGAGGGCGTCGACATGGGGGCGGTATGATAGTGAGCGGCGCTGGGGGTGTCAAAGAAGACGCGGCGCAAACCCTTGTTTTTTAAGCACGGACCGCAAATGAAACCGCGCCTGTATCTTGCGTCGGGCTCCCCCTACCGTGCGGCGTTACTGGCACGCCTCGGCGTCGACTTTTCGACCGAAGTGCCCGGCGTCGACGAAGCGGCGATCCCGGGCGAGCCGCCGCGAGAGCGGGCGCGGCGCCTCGCGCGGGCCAAGGCCGCCGCGGTCTCGGCACGCGCCCCAGAAGCCTGGGTTCTGGGTTCCGACCAGGTCGCGGTCTGCGCCGGGCGTATCCACGACAAGCCGGGTGATGCCGGGCGTTCTCGTGAACAGCTGCGCGCGAGCAGCGGGCAGGCGGTCGAGTTCCACACCGCGGTCGTACTCTTTCGCGGCCGGCCCGAAACGGTCCACGAACACGTCGATTTCACCATCGTCCGATTCCGCAGGCTCCTGGAAGATGAGATCGCGCAATACGTCGAGATTGACAGGCCATTCGACTGCGCCGGTGGATTCCGTAGCGAGGGCCTCGGCGCCACTCTCCTTGAGTCCGTTGAAACGAAGGACCCCACCGCGCTCATTGGCCTGCCACTCATCTGGGTCGCCCAAGCGCTTCGCACGGCCGGGCTCGACCCGCTCGTGCCGCCTCAAGCCTGAACTGGGGGCGCTTCGCGAAGGCGATTGAGGACCGCGGCGAGATCGGCGGGCAACGGCGCCTCGATGCGAAACGCGTCGCCGCCCTCGGGCCAGAGAAACGAGATCGACGCGGCATGCAGGAACATGCGTCGCAGTCCGACGGCCCGAAGCCGCGCATTGCACTCGCGGTCGCCATACTTCTCGTCGCCGGCAACGGGATGGCCCGCGAAAGCCGCGTGTACTCGAATCTGGTGCGTGCGCCCCGTGTGAATTGCAACGTCCATCCGCGTCGCAATGTCACGAAAATGTTCGCGCGGGGTGAAGACCGACACAGCGATCTTTCCCGCGCGATGGACGCGCACGACGCGTTCGCCGCCCTGGCGCGCGTTCGTCAGCACCGGAGCGTCAATCGTCTTGCGGCCGAGATGCCACCGGCCGGCGACCAGCGTCGCGTAGTGCTTATCGACGGTTCCCTCACGGAGCATCGCATGGAGAGCGCGCAACGCGCCGCGCGTCCGCGCGACCAGCAGGCACCCGCTCGTGTCCCGATCGAGCCGGTGCGCGAGCTCGAGGGACTCGTCCGGCCGGAGCGCCCGGAGCGCTTCGATCGCGCCGAATGCGAGGCCTGAGCCGCCGTGTGCCGCGAGTCCCGCGGGCTTGTTCAGCACGAGGAGCCGAGCATCCTCATGCACGATCGAATCGCGGACCGTCTCGATCAATGCATCGGGTACCCGACGCGCGCCGGCCGGCGCATCCGGCAGGTCCCGCACCGGCGGCAGGCGCACTTCATCGTCGGCTTCCAGCCGGTAGTCCGCCTGTTTGCGCTTGCCATTGACGCGGACCTCGCCTTTGCGCAGGAGCCGATAGACGCGGCTCCGGGGTACGCCGGAGAGCTCGCGCAGCAGAAAATTGTCGAGACGCTGCCCCGCCGAACCCTCGCCCGCACGCACCCTCTGCACTTTCCCGCCCGGATTTCGACCGGCCGTCATGGAGTCTCTCTAACGTATTGATTTTCCGAGCGCATCTGATATCGTATCCCGCAGTCAGGTCTTACGGCGCAGGCTTCGCGAAGCGAAGCGTGGCCGCTGACCGGTACGCGGACCCCTTCGGGCAGGCCGCATGTTAGTTGGTCCGGAATGTCCGGACCATCGCCGGCCCTTCGTTCGGATGTCATGTTCCCCGCG
>CAYPQX010000082.1:0-14493 GCA_964412975.1 uncultured Steroidobacteraceae bacterium | reverse complement strand
ACGCGGATGCGATTGCAGTTCCTCGCGGCCTCGCCGAGCGGAATCGTATCCGTCACGACGAGCTCGTCGAGCGCCGACGTGGAGATCCTCTCCACCGCCTTGCCCGACAGCACCGGATGCGTGATGTATGCGATCACGCGTTCGGCGCCTTCATCCTTCAATGCGCTTGCGGCCTGGCAGAGTGTGCCCGCGGTGTCGACCAGGTCGTCCACCAGCACGCAGGACCGGCCACGCACGTCGCCGATGATGTTCATCACCTGCGACTCGTTCGCGCGCTGCCGCCGCTTGTCGATGATCGCGAGGTCCGCGTTGTCGAGCCGGCGCGCGAGCGCCCTCGCCCGCACCACGCCGCCGACGTCCGGCGACACCACGATCATCTTGTCGTACTTCTGCTTCCAGACCTCGCCGAGCAGCACCGGCGACGCATACACGTTGTCGACCGGCACGTTGAAAAAGCCCTGGATCTGGTCCGCATGCAGATCCACCGTCAGCACGCGGTTCACGCCGGCGCAGCCGATCATGTCCGCGACCAGCTTCGCCGTGATCGGCACGCGCATCGCGCGTTGCCGCCGGTCCTGCCGCGCATAACCCAGGTACGGGATCACCGCGGTGACCCGCCCGGCCGAGGCGCGCCGGCAGGCGTCGGCCATGACCAGGAGCTCCATCAAATGCTCGTTCGCCGGCGGACAGGTCGACTGCACCAGGTAGACGTCCTTGCCGCGGACGTTTTCCATGATCTCGACCTGGATCTCGCCGTCGCTGAACCGGCCCACGAGGGCGCGGCCGAGCGGCTGCATCAGGTGCCGCGCGATCTCCTGCGCGAGAACCGGATTCGCATTGCCCGTGAACACCGCCATCGTGGAGTGGTCCACGCGACTCTCCCTAACTGGCTGGGGTGGAAGGATTCGAACCTTCGTATGACGGGATCAAAACCCGTTGCCTTACCACTTGGCGACACCCCAATTTCAAACCCTCCCGCCATCGCGGGACAGCCGCTCCGCCGCCAGGCGTTCCCGCAGGGGCGAACGGTCGAGGCCCCGTGCCACGAATCCGCGCCAGCCTTGCGGCAGACCCACGAGCGCGGCCTCAGCCGCATCGTGATCCGCGAATGCCGCGAACACGCAACTGCCGGTGCCGGTCAGGCGCGCCCTGCCTCGCTGCGATAGCCAGACAAGCGCGTTTCGCACCTCGGGACTGCGCCCGGCCACGACCGGCTCGCAATCGTTGTGTCCACCTGCCTTCAGGAAGGCGCGAATTGTCGTCTTGGGGGTTTTCCTTGTCAATTCAGATGCCTGAAACACGTCGGCGGTACGGATTCCGACCCCCGGAAAGACGATGGCGTAGTGCTGTTCCGGCAGTTCCAGGGGCGTCAGGCGCTCTCCCACACCCTCACCCCATGCGCTATGCCCATGAATGAACAGGGGTATGTCGGCACCGAGCTCCAGGCCGATTTCCGCGAGCCGGCCGGGACCGAAGCCGAGGCCCCAGATTTCATTGAGTGCCACGAGAGTCGTCGCGGCATCCGAGCTTCCGCCGCCAAGGCCACCCTGGATGGGGATGCGCTTTTTGAGGCGGATGTCGATCCCCCGGGTCGTCGCGCCCGCAGCCTGCAGGCACCACGCCGCGCGCAGACAAAGATCTTCGGCCTCGGGCACGTCGACCGGCCCCTCGACCCGGTGAATCGCAGCGTCGTTTCGAAGCTCGAATGTCAGGCGGTCTTCGAGGTCAATCAGCTGATAAACCGTCTGGATGTCGTGGTAGCCGTCCGCGCGGCGGCCGACGACATGCAGGAAAAGGTTGAGCTTGGCCGGCGCCGGCCACGGGCCGCTCATGGCCCGAGGCGCCAGTCCGAAACAGAAACCCGCAAACGAACTCCCTGCGTCGTCATCTCGAGGCGTTCCGGCAGCGCGAGTCCACCGACCGCGCGGTGACGGTCGTAACGCACGGTCCAGCCCGACTGTTCGATACCCGAAAGCAACCCGCCCTCTCCCGGCATTTCCGTGTAAGGCGATCCCGGCGCCGGCGCGCCGACGAGCCAGTAGCGCATCTCGACGATGGGAAGCGCCGAGCCCGGACTGAAATTCTGTTCGACGAATCGCCGCGCGTCGTCTCCGTCGTAGGTGCGGCCGCGCTCATCCGTAACGGCATAGTCGATACCATCGACCTGGATCAGGATCGCGGTGCCGCCCATCGGGCCGCGCAGTTCGATCTCGGCCCTCTCGCCGCGCTGCGCCCAGTTCAGGCCGCCGGAGAATCCGTCGGCACCCGCGGCAACGGCGACGCGGCCTCTCAGGTTCCAGTCGTCGAGCGCCTGAAGTTCAGCGCGGCGCTCCGCGCGGCCGCCTGTCTGGACGGGCGGCGTCATCGTCGCGCAGCCGCTTCCGAGGAGCGCCACGGCGACTGCGGCGAAGCGAAGCTTCACTTCGGATGGCGCTCGATCGCGCGCAGCAGTGGCGGGCTTTCCGGGTTATCCGCGAGCGCTTCGTCCCAGAGATGGCGCGCCTCTTCTTCGCGTCCCATCCGCCACAGGGTTTCGCCGAGATGCGCGGCCACCTCGGGATCCTCCGAACGATTCCAGGCCTTTTCCAGCCAGGATTTTCCGTCTTCGAGCTGGCCCATCTGCACGAGCGCCCAGCCCATGGAGTCCTGTATCGCATAGCTGTCCGGCTTCGCAGCCAGCGCCCGTTCGATCAGGTGGCGGCCTTCCTCCAGCGAAAGGGTCCGGTCGACGAGCGTGTAGCCAAGTGCGTTCTGCGCCATGGGATCGTTCGGGCGCCGCGCCACGATCTTGCGAAGGTCAGCAATCGCCTCCGGTATGCGATCGAGCCGTTCGAGCAGGAAACCGCGGGCAAGCACAAGCCCGTCGTCCGGCATGAGGGTGAGGGCGCGGTCGACGAGCGCGATCGCGTCGATTGCGCGACCTTCCTCCACGAGGATCGCCGCGATGCCCGCAACCAGGTCGGCCGTGTCGGCGGGCGAGGCTGCGAGGTAGTCGTCGATCAGGACCTCCGCGAGCGCGCTCGCGCCGTGCTTGCGCAGGAGCCGATAGGCGCGCAACTGCGCAGTCACCGCCCGTGGACCCGATTCGATGCCCTGGTATTGGCGCGCCGCATCCGTGTCCTTGCCGCGTTCCTCCGCAAGGCGTCCGAGATGCCAGCGCAGGGTGTCGGCCTGCTCGGGATCGCGCGCGAGCAAGTCGAGGAGCCGCGCGGCTTCGTCGAACTGCCGGTCCTCGATCGCAAGCGCGGCAAGCGCCGCGACCGCGTCCCCCGCGGCCGGTCCGCCTGAGCGGCGGAGTTCCTCGAAGATCGCGATTGATTCGTCGCGGCTATCCTTTTCGAGCAGGAGCCAGGCGTGGCTGATGCGCAGGTATGCATCGTCGGTGGCCGCAAGCTCGGCCGACCGCGTCAGCGCCTCGTCATACCGGCCGGAAGTCGCGAGAGCGCGCACGCGCGCGAGTTCAGCCTGCGGCCAGTCTGCCCGGAGCGCGACGGCCCGCTCGGCCGCGGCAAGCGCCTTCGTGCCGTTCTCGGCGCGCTGCCACAGGACGCTTGCTGCATACTGCGCTTCGGGCGATGCGGCATCCGCGGCCGCGAGGCTGTCCATGATGCGGGCGGCACCCGTGTCGTTGCCCTCGGCGGAAAGGATTCCGAGCAGCACCACGTAACCGCGGGCGCGGTCCGCGTACGAAGTCCTGAGGAGTTCGGCGAACTGGACGGTCGCGGCGTCCTCCTCGTAAAGCCGGAGCAGGCCGGTCGCGAGATAACGTCGTGCCACCTCGCTCTCTGGCGCGAGTTCGAGCCAGCGTTTCGCGGAGCCGACGGCACGCTTGAGCTGAAGGTTGTCGTAAGCGGACCGCGTCGCCTGCTCCGCGACCGCCGGATCGTCGCTCGCCGTCGCGGCGCAGCCGTACAGGCGAGCCGCCTCGGGCCATTCGCCGCGCTCGAGCGCATTTTCCGCGCGGATCGAGAGAGTCCAGGCGTCGCCCCGGGGACAGCGGGCGTCTTCCGCGCCTGCCTGCGCGGCGATGATCGTCAACAGCAAGGCGCCAATTTGGCTGAGCCGAACGCGCATCACATCACTATATCCCAGCGCTTGTGCTGCCGTGATCGTTACCGGACAATCCTGCCGATTCCCGCAGCCGGCACATCATGTCGCTCGTCGTTCTCGGACTGAATCATCGGACCGCGCCGATCGAGGTGCGCGAACGCATCGTATTCGACGCGGAGCGCCTCCCGCGGGCGCTCATGTCTTTGCGCGCGCTGCCCGGTGTGCAGGAGGCGCTGATCGTCTCCACCTGCAATCGCACGGAGCTCTATTGCGTCGGCGGCGAAGGGGCGGACGCGCTTTCCGCCTGGCTCACGGCGGAATCGGGGGGCAGCGGCACGCTTGCCGACTGCCTCTATCGCATCGAGGGACCCGATGCCGTCCGGCATGTTTTCTCCGTCGCCGCGGGACTTGATTCGCTGATCCTCGGCGAGCCGCAGATCCTCGGGCAACTCAAGGACTCGTATCGCGCGGCGCAGCGGGCGGGCACCGCGGGCACCCTCCTCAACCGGCTATTCCAGACGACGTTCTCGGTCGCCAAGAGGGTGCGGACCGAAACCGCAATCGGCGCAAGCGCCGTCTCTGTCGCCTCCGCCGGCATCCAGCTCGCGCGCCGGATCTTCGAGGGCTTCGAGCGCCACACGGCGCTCCTCGTGGGAGCCGGCGAGATGATCGAGCTCGCGGCGCGCTACCTGCACGCCCAGAAGGTCGGACGCTTGATCATCGCCAACCGCAGCGTGAATCGCGCAGAGCGCCTCGCCGAAGGTCTGCAGGCGTCGGCGATCAAGCTCGATGCGCTCGCCGCACACCTGCCGGCCGCGGACATCGTCGTTTCATCGACCGCGCGGCCAGGACTGGTAATCGGCCTCGACCAGGTCCTCAGAGCGCTGGATGAGCGGCGCCGCCGCCCGATGTTCATGCTCGATCTTGCCGTGCCACGCGACATCGATCCGCGCGTCGGCGAACTCGAGGACGTTTACCTCTACACGGTGGATGATCTGCGTCAGGTGGTCGACGAGAACGTCAAGGCACGGCAGGAGGAAGCGGCAGTCGCGCGCCAGTTGATCGACGTGCAGGTCGCCGAATTCATGACCGGCCTCAAGGTGCTCGACGCCGTGCCATTGATCCGCGAGCTGCGTGGCCAGGCCGAGGCCGCGCGCGACCAGGCACTCGAGCAGGCGCGCCGCCTGCTCGCCGCAGGCCACTCGCCGGAGGAGGTCCTCGAGCAACTCGCATCGACCTTGACGAACCGCCTGCTGCACGGGCCGTCGGCTGCGCTCCGCGATGCCGCCGAGCGCGGCGACGTGACCCTTGCCGATGCGGCCGGCCGCCTCTTCCTGAAGGGACGCGACCCGCAATGAAGGATTCGATCCGCCGCCGCCTCGAGCGTGTCGCCGACCGGCACGCCGAAATCGAGCGGCTGCTCGCCGACCCGAAGGTGCTCGGGCGCTCCGATCAGTTCCGGGAGCTGTCCATGGAATTCGCGCGCATCGATCCGATTGCGCGCGGCATCGCCCGGCTTGCCGGTCGCGAGCGCGAGCTCGCCGCGGCCCGCGCGGTCGCCGCAGACCCGGACGCCGGCATGCGCGAGCTCGCGCAGCAGGAAATCCGGGAACTCGAGAGCGCGACCGCGGAAGACGAAGCCGTGCTGCAGCGGCTGCTGGTGCCGCCGGACCCCCTCGACGATCACAACGTCTTCCTCGAGATCCGCGCGGCGGCGGGCGGCGACGAAGCGGCCATCTTCGCGGGCGACCTGCACCGGATGTACTCGCGCTACTCGGAACGGCGCGGCTGGGCGGTCGAGGTCGTGTCGGAGAGCCGCGGCGAACACGGCGGCTATCGCGAGATCGTCAGCCGGATCGCAGGCAAGGGTGTCTACGCGTGCCTCAAGTTCGAGTCCGGCACCCATCGCGTCCAGCGCGTCCCGGCAACCGAGTCGCAGGGGCGGATCCACACGTCGACCTGCACGGTCGCCGTCCTTCCGGAGATCGCCGAGGTCGAGAGCGTCGACATCAACCCGGCCGACCTCCGCATCGACACCTCTCGCTCCTCCGGAGCCGGCGGGCAGCACGTCAACAAGACGGATTCCGCAGTCCGCATCACGCACTTGCCCACAGGGCTGGTCGTGGAATGCCAGGACGAACGCTCGCAACACAAGAACCGCGCGCGCGCAATGTCGCTGCTGCGCGCCCGGCTTCTCGCCGCGGAGCGCGAGCGCGCGACGGCTGAACGGGCGCAGGAGCGCCGCCTCCAGGTAGGCAGCGGCGACCGCTCCGAGCGCATTCGCACCTACAATTTTCCGCAGGGCCGGCTGACCGACCATCGCATCGAGCTGACGCTCTACCGTCTCGATTCCATCGTCGACGGCGATCTCGACGAAGTGATCGAAACGCTCGCGCGCGAGCACCAGGCCGACGAGCTGGCATCTCTCGAATGACGAGCGCAGCCGACGCGCTCGCGGCCCTGCGGAGGCGTCTCGCGGCGTCCTCGCCCACGGCTTCGCTCGATGCCGAGATCCTCCTCGCGCACGTCCTCGGCACGAGCCGCGCGGCGCTCGCCGCCACGCCGGGACGCACGCTTGCGCCATCCCATTTCGAAGCGCTCGAGGCACTCGCGCTACGCCGCATCGGCGGCGAGCCCGTCGCCTATCTCACCGGCCGGCGCGAGTTCTGGTCGCTCGAACTCGAGGTCACGCCCGCCGTCCTCGTACCGCGCCCCGAGACGGAACTGGTGGTGGAGCTCGCCCTCGCCGCGCTCGAGCGCGTTTTCCGGCCCGCCGTGCTCGATCTCGGAACCGGCAGCGGAGCGATTGCGCTCGCGATTGCCCGCGAGCGCGAAGACGCCTTGGTGACAGCGGTCGATGCGAGTGCAGGCGCCCTCGAAGTCGCGGAGCGCAATGCGCAGAGGCTCGGCATCGGTAATGTCCGTCTCATGCGCGGTTCTTGGTACGAACCGGTCGGGCCCGCGCGCTTCGATGCGATCGTGTCGAATCCCCCCTACGTCGCGGCGGACGATCCGGCGCTCGCCGGCCTCGCCCACGAACCGCGCGACGCGCTGGTTGCGGACCGGGACGGAATCGCCGCAATCGCGCAGATCTGCGAAGGCGCGGGCTCGCACCTCGTCACCGCCGGCCAGCTCATTATCGAGCACGGCGCGGACCAGGGCGCCGCGGTGCGTGGACTGATGTCCCGCGCTGGCCTCGCTGAAATCAGGACGCACCGCGACCTTGCCTCACGCGAGCGTGTCACGGGAGGCGCGGCCACGCGCGAGGCGGTAGAATCCGCGGCAGGCCAGGAGTTCAAGCAATGATCCGATTCGAGACGTCGCTCGGCGATTTCACGATTGAGCTCGACGAAGAGTCGGCCCCGGTTTCCTGCAAGAACTTCCTCCGCTACGTGGATGAGGGATTCTTCGACGGCACCGTCTTCCACCGCGTCATCCCGGGATTCATGATCCAGGGCGGCGGATTCACGCCGGACTTGGAGCAAAAGTCCGGACACGAGCCGATCACGAACGAGGCCGACAACGGGCTCCGGAACCTGCGGGGCACGCTCGCAATGGCGCGCACGAACGACCTGCACAGCGCGACTTCGCAGTTCTTCATCAACCTGGTCGACAACGCATTCCTCGATCATCGGACCGGCAGTTTCGGCTACGCGGTCTTTGGCCGCGTCGCGGGCGGCATTGACGTCATCGACAATATCGCCAAGGTGAAGACCGGCCGGCGGCGCGGTCACGACGACGTGCCGGCCGAGCCGGTCGTCATCAAGCTCGCACGGCGTGCGGGCGCCGCCTGACCCGAAGGCGCGGATGAAGCGGCGATCGGGGCTTTCGCGGCTCGCCCGCTGGGTCGCGTTCGCAATCTTCGCCGCAGCCACGGCGAGCGTCGTCGTCGTCGCCGGTTTCCGCTGGCTGCCCGTGCCCCTGACCGCATTCATGATTCACGAGCGGATCGCCGACCGCAACGACGCTGCGCCGCTCACGCAGCGCCATGAATGGGTGCCCTGGCAGCGAATCGCGCGGCAAGCGGCCGTCGCCGCGATCGCGGCGGAAGACCAGAAGTTCCTTCTGCACGATGGGTTTGATTTCCAGGCGATCGAAAAAGCCGTAACCAACGCCCAGGGGGGCGGCAGGCTGCGGGGCGCGAGCACGATCAGCCAGCAGGTCGCCAAGAACCTGTTCCTGTGGCCCGGCCAGAGCTGGATCCGCAAGGGACTCGAAGTGTGGTTCACGGTCTGGATCGAATGGCTCTGGCCAAAGCAGCGCATCCTCGAGGTGTATCTCAACAGCGCCCAGTTCGGCCGCGGCATCTGGGGCGTTGAGGCCGCAAGCCACCATTTCTTCGGCAAGGATGCGGCGCAGCTCGGCCCTCATGAAGCGGCACTGCTCGCGGCCGTACTGCCGAGTCCGGCGCGGTACAGCGTCTCGAATCCGTCGCGCTACGTGCGCTCGCGGCAGGCGTGGATCCTCACGCAGATGCGGCGCCTGGACGGCGCGCTCACCTTCTAAAGCGGACGTTCCCCTTTAAAGGGGAACGTCCCCTTCAGGTCCGGGCGAGCGCGCGGGCGAGCTGGTCCCGCATCGGCAGGTCGCGTATGCGGACGCCGGTGGCAGCAAAAATCGCGTTCGCGAGTGCAGGCGCGGCCGTGGGAATGCCCATCTCGCCGCAGCCCGCGGGACTCTCGGCCGAGTCCACGATAATGACCTCGACGTCCTTCGGCATCTGCGCCATCGTCGCGAGCGGATAGCCGTCGAAGTTCGACTGCTCGACGCGGCCCTCGCGGATGGAAATTTCAAGATTGAGCGCAGTCGAGAGGCCGTCGATCGTGCCTCCCTGCATCTGCGCTTCGATGCCGAGCGGGTTGATCGGCCGGCCGACATCGATCGCTGAGACCACGCGCTCGAACGTGAGCTTGCCGTCCCGCGCGACGCTGACCTCGATTGCGTGGGCCGCGTAGCCGCCGAACGTGAAATGCGCGGCGAGGCCGATGCCGCGACCGCGTGGGAGCTCCCGCCCCCAGCCGATCGCGCCGGCTACGCGCTCGAGCACGGTCCGCAGGCGCCCGGTGCTGAACTTGGGGCCGCCGTGCTGCGCATAGTCGAACACGCGGTCCTCGCCCAGCATCGCGAGGCGAAGCGCCAACGGATCCTGCCCCGTTGCGTGCGCGACCTCGTCGAGGAAACTCTGGACCACGAAGGCGTTCGCGGTGTGCGCCGGCGCGCGCCAGGAGCCGCGCGGGATGCCGCTCGTCACGCCGTGCCACTCGAGCCGGTAGTTCGGCACCAGCCGTGCCGGAAAATCGTCGGGATAAAGTTCAGGACCCCAGAGCTCCTCGGGCTTCACATTGGCGCGGCGGTAGTACTTCGATGCGCTCGCGAGCCGGTGTGTCCAGCCGGTGACGCGGTTGTTCGAGTCGAGCGCGGCAACCAGCTCGTGATGGCCAAAGGGCCGGTAGAAGTCGTGCTGCAGGTCCTCGTCCCGGGTCCAGACGAGCTTGATCGGCCAGCCGGTCGCCTTCGAGATCAGCGCGGCCTCGGCAACGAAATCGTTCGTGAGCTTGCGGCCGAACCCGCCTCCGGAGCGAACCATCTCGACTGCGATTGCCGGGCGCGGAATGCCGGTCACCAGGTGGACCGCGCGCTGGGCGCCCGCGGGCTGCTGCAATGGGCCGATGACGCGCGCGCGATCCGCCATCACGTGCACGAACGCGTTCTGCGGCTCGAGCGGAGCATGACTCACGTAGGGCTGGCGGTAGCGGGCCTGCACGACGCGGGCGGCGTCCCGGCGCGCCGCGCTGAAATCACCGTCGTCGTGTACGACCTGGCCGGTCTTCGACAGGAGCTCCGCGCACTGGCGGTCGAGTGCAGCGCTCGATTCCTGCGCGAACGGGCCGCGGGTCCACTCGACCTTGAGCGCCGCGCGTCCCTTGAGCGCCGACCAGGTGTCGTCCGCCACGACCGCAATGCCGGTCGCGAGGTTGGCCGTGATCGGCTCGCCGGGCTTCGGGCCGGGCACTACGACGACGGCGCGCACGCCCGGCACGGCACGCGCCGCGGTGTCGTCAAAGCTCGCGATGTCGCCGTCGAAGTGAGGGCAGCGCAGCATCACGGCCGTGCGAGCGTCGGGCTCCTGCACGTCGATTCCGTAGCGCGCGCGGCCCGTCACGATGTCGGCGGCGTCGACGACCTTGCGCGGCCTGCCGATGATGCGGTATTCGGAAGGCTCCTTGAGCGGCACGGGCTCGGCTGGCAACACAAGCTTCGCCGCCTCGGCCACGAGCGCGCCATAGGCCAGCTTGCGGCCGTCGGGATGCAGGGCGTGGCCGTCGCGCGTCGCCACTTCGTCCGCTGAAATGCCCCAGCGTCCCGCAGCCGCCTGCCGCATGAGCCAGCGCCCCTGCGCGCCGAATTGCCTGAGCTCCGCCCATCCGTCGGGAATGCTGGTGCTACCACCGGCACCCTGCGAGCCCCAGCGCCAGCGCGGCTGCTCGCCGCTGAAGTCGATGCTGAGCGGCAGCTGCTCGACCGAGACCTGTGACCAGTCGGCATCCAGTTCCTCCGCAATGATCATCGGCAGCGAGGTTCGCACGCCCTGCCCGATTTCGGGCGACGGCGCGCCGATCACGACGCGGTTGTCCGGCTCGATGCGGATCAGGAGGCCTAGTGGATTCTCGGGCGTGGCCGCTGCGTCGGCCGCCGTGGCCACGCGCGTGAATGCAGGCGCGAGCACCAGCGCGCCCGACGCCGTGAGGGACGCTTGCAGGAAAAGCCGCCGCGTGACGACGTTCGCGAGCGCGTTCATTCAGGTGCCCTTGAGTTCTCGCGCCGCGCGCGCGATGGCGCGGCGGACACGGACGTAGGTGCCGCATCGGCAGTAGTTCGTGATCGTGTCGATGTCCGCGGCGTCCGGGGCCGGGTTGCGCTCGAGCAGCGCGACGGCGGAGAGGATCTGCCCGGCCTGGCAGTAGCCGCACTGCGCAACGTCCTCCTCGATCCAGGCCATCTGTACCGGGTGTAGCCCGTCCTTCGCGAGGCCCTCGATCGTCGTGACGGAACGACCCGCCATTGCCGAGACGGTCGCCATGCAGGAGCGGAGCGGCACGCCGTCCACCAGCACGGTGCAGGCGCCACAGAACCCGCCGCCACAGCCAAATTTGGTGCCGGTGAGGCGCGCGTGGTCGCGCAGGTACCAGAGGAGCGGCATTTCGCCGTCGCCCCCGAAGTCCCGTTCGACGCCGTTGACGGTGAACCGGATGCTCATCGTGCCGCGAGAATAAACAATGTGGGCCCGTGTGTGCCACGGCTCGTCTCACGCGACGCCCGGTTCGACGCCACGAAAGGGCCCCTGGTCTAGGCGGCGTCGGCCTCCGCGTCCCGCCCGAGATTCGGCGCGAGCCAGCGGCGCGCCTCGCCCACGGAAATGCCCTTGCGGCGCGCATAGTCCTCGAGCTGGTCCGCCCCGATCGTGCCGACCGCGAAGTACCGCGCGTCGGGGTGCGAGAAGTACCAGCCGCTGACCGACGCCGCGGGATACATGGCGTAGGACTCCGTCAGGCGGATGCCGGTTGCCGATTCGGCGTCGAGCAGGCGCCACAACGCGGCCTTCTCCGTATGGTCCGGGCAGGCCGGATATCCGGGCGCCGGGCGGATGCCGCGATACTCCTCCCGCACCAGCTGCTCGTTCGTCAGGCTCTCCTCGGGCGCATAGCCCCAGAACTCCCGCCGCACGCGCAGGTGGAGCAACTCGGCGAGCGCCTCGGCGAGCCGGTCGGCCAGCGACTTCAGCAGGATCGCAGAGTAGTCGTCGTGCGCGGCCTCGAAGCGCGCGACATGCGGCTCGATGCCCTGTCCCGCGGTCACCGCGAATGCGCCAATGAAATCCGCCACGCCCGAATCGCGAGGCGCGACGTAATCGGCGAGGCAAAATTGCGGCTGGCCGGCGGGCTTGATCTTCTGCTGTCGGAGATGATGCAGCGTGAACTGCTCCAGCTCGATGTCGTCTCCAGAACCCGCGGCGGGGAAGAATCCGAATACGGCGTTCGCCGTCAGCCAACGCTCCCGCACTAGCGTGTCGAGCATCAGGCGCGCGTCCTTCCACAGTGCGCTCGCGGCGGCGCCGCGAGCAGGGTCTTCGAGAATGTCCGGGAATTTGCCCGAGAACTCCCAGGCATTGAAGAAGGGCATCCAGTCGATGAACGGCACCAAGTCCTTCAACGGCACGGCAGCGAGGGATCGCACCCCGAGGAATCGCGGCACCGGCGGGCGATAGCTGGTCCAGTCCGGCGCACATCGGCGCGCGCGCGCATCGGCAAGCGCAAGACCTTCCGGACGACGCTTGCGGCTGGCATGCTGCTCGCGCCGGGTAGCGTGCTCGGTCCGGGTGCGCGCGAAGAACTCCTCCCGCGCCTCGGGCGTCACCAGCGTCTGGCATACGCCCACCGAGCGCGAGGCGTCCTTGACGTAGACGACGCCATGCGGGTACTCGGGCTCGATCCGCACGGAGGTGTGGGCTGGCGAGGTCGTAGCGCCGCCGATCAGGAGCGGAATCGTGAATCCCTGCCGCTGCATCTCGTGCGCCACGTGCACCATCTCGTCGAGTGAGGGCGTGATCAGGCCCGACAGGCCGATCATGTCTGCGGACTCGGCAAGCGCGGTCTCCAGGATGCGCGCCGCCGGCACCATGACGCCGAGATCCACGACCTCGAAGTTGTTGCACTGGAGCACGACGCCGACGATGTTCTTGCCGATGTCGTGCACGTCGCCCTTGACGGTCGCGATGACGATCTTGCCATTGCTCGCGCGGGCGCCACCCTGCTCGTGCTCGATGAACGGCACCAGGTGCGCCACTGCGCGCTTCATTACACGCGCCGACTTGACGACCTGCGGCAGGAACATCTTGCCCGAGCCGAACAGGTCGCCAACCACGTTCATGCCGTCCATCAGCGGGCCCTCGATCACGTCAAGCGGGCGCGCCGCGGCCACGCGCGCCTCCTCGACGTCCTCGAGGATGAACTCGTCGATGCCCTTGATCAGCGCATGTTCGAGCCGCTTGCCGACGGGCCAGCCGCGCCACGCAAGGTCCTCGGCTCGCCGCGCCGCGCCGTCGCCGCGGAAACGCCCGGCGATCTCGAGCAGGCGCTCCGTCGCGTCGGGCCGGCGGTTCAGGATCACGTCCTCGCAGCACTCGCGCAGTTCCGGCGAGATTTCCTCGTATATGCCGAGCTGGCCCGCGTTGACGATGCCCATGTCGAGGCCGGCTCGGATCGCGTGGTAGAGAAACACCGCGTGCATCGCCTCGCGCACGGTGTCATTGCCGCGGAACGCGAACGAAACGTTGCTGACACCGCCGCTCGTCTTCGAACCCGGACACCGCTCCTTGATGCGACGCACGGCCTCGATGAACGCAATGCCGTAACCCGCATGCTCGTCGATGCCGGTCCCTACCGCGAAGATGTTCGCGTCGAAGATGATGTCCTCGGGTTCGAAGCCGGCGCGGTCGACTAGGAGGCGATACGCGCGCTCGCAGATGGCGACCTTGCGGTCCACGTTGTCGGCCTGGCCCTGCTCGTCGAATGCCATGACGACGACCGCCGCGCCGTAGCGACGCACGCGGCGCGCCTGCTCGAGGAAGGGATCCTCCCCTTCCTTCAACGAAATCGAGTTGACGACGCCCTTGCCCTGCAGGCATCGCAGGCCCGCCTCGATCACCGACCATTTCGACGAGTCGATCATGATCGGCACGCGCGCGATGTCGGGCTCCGACGCGGCGAGATTCAGGAACCGCACCATCGCGGCCTGCGAATCGAGCATGCCCTCGTCCATGTTGACGTCGATCAACTGCGCGCCGTTCGCAACCTGGTCGCGCGCGATCGCGAGCGCCGCGATGTAATCGCCCGCCTCGATCAGTTTGCGGAATTTCGCCGACCCGGTGACGTTCGTGCGCTCGCCAATGTTGACGAAGAGCATTTCGGGCTCGAGGTTGAGCGCCTCGAGGCCCGACAACCGGCAGCGGCGCGGCGGATTCGCGGGCTTGCGCGGCGGCAGGCCCGCGACGGCGCGCGCGATGTGCGCAATGTGCTCGGGCGTAGTGCCGCAGCAGCCGCCGACGATATTGACGAGCCCGCTTCTCGCCCACTCGCCGAGTTGCTCCGCGGTCTCGCAGGCCTGCTCATCGTACTCGCCGAAGGCG
Organism: uncultured Steroidobacteraceae bacterium; assembly: GCA_964412975.1. Taxonomy (GTDB): domain Bacteria; phylum Pseudomonadota; class Gammaproteobacteria; order Steroidobacterales; family Steroidobacteraceae; genus SCUD01. The sequence continues at coordinate 257 of CAYPQX010000082.1, read as the reverse complement.
TTCGGCAGGCCTGCGTTCGGGTAGGCGCTGACATGGCAATCTGCGATGCGCGACAGCTCCTCGACGTGCGGGCGGAGCTGCTTCGCGCCGAGGGCGCAGTTCAGGCCGATCGCGATCGGCCGGACATGGCGTACAGAGTTCCAGAATGCCTCGACGGTTTGTCCCGACAGCGTGCGGCCCGACGCATCGGTAATGGTTCCGGAAATGATGACCGGCAGCTCGACGCCCGTCTCCTCGAAGATCTCGCTGATCGCATA